>JAYVKL010000022.1:0-33269 GCA_043768465.1 Pyrinomonadaceae bacterium | reverse complement strand
TTTTCCAACGGGCATCGGTTAAATTTGTTTCGTAACTCATTTGGTTCGCTATCTCCTTGAATTTTATTAGTCTAAAACCAGGTTTAGCGAACCCGCTGCTCGTTCTTCAATTTCTATCTCTTAAATTTAAACGGACTCTAAGGACTTTTGTTTAAAAACCAGGGCTTTAATTTCTTTCATTATTCTTTTCCTTTTTTAATTTTATAAACGTCGCCAAACATCTGCCCAACGAAATCTATTACCTCTTGAACGATTATGATGTTGACACAAAAATCTAAGATTAAAGGCTATGTCCGAACCACCCTTTGAAACAGGTAATATGTGATCAATCTCAAGAGTAACTTCTGGCGGAGATTTATGACAAGTTTCACATTTTTGCTCCGATCTAGTTGCAATCATCAAGTATTCTTGAAAAGAAAATGCTCTTCTTTTCCTAGCATTAAGTGTCAAATCAATGCACTTCCAAATATCTCTTATTTCATCTGGCAATATTTCAGTTTTAAGATTTGAATTGGCAAAGCCCCAGAACTGATGTAATCCATTTTGCTGTTGAGACCAAATACGAAATTGCTCGTAAGATGGAGTAAGACGATTAATTCTTTCTTCACCTAACGACCATTGTATTTCATGAACAACCAAGTTTAAATCCAAACCTAGCTGAAATACTAGTCTTTCAGCTTCTTTGCCCACATGTGATGAAAATAGTTTTGGCATCCTAATTATAAATTTTATTCAAATCCTAATATTCCCAATCTTCTCAGTCTTCTTCTCCGAAGTCGGTTTCAGATACGGCGCGTTTTCGTGCAATTATTCATCTTCCAGCCACAGCGCGTCGTTGCGATCTTTCGCTCTGCCGGTTGATTTTTTATTGGTTAGAAGTTGAGTTTTACCGATGACAGGTATTTGCAGGTTTTCGATTTCCACGGTTTTATGTTCTTTCCAAGCGTCCTCAAAGTCAACGCCGTCAATCTGCGTGATGACATCAATGCGACTCGGAACAAGACCAATTTGAAAAACCATTCCGAGTGTTTTCAAATCCTCGATGTTTAAATCAAAAAGCGGTGCGCCGAATGTTTGCAAGGCTCGCCAGACTTTTTCGGCGTTTTCGTCTGAACAATGAATCCACAAATCAATATCGCCCGTCGCGCGAACGTAGCCGTGAAAAGCCATTGCGTAACCGCCGACGACGAGAAATTCAACTTTCTCTTTGATAAACGCGGATAATATGTCTTTGAAGTCTGGGTTCAGCAAGCGGTTCTCCTTTGAACGCCCAAGCGTTGAGCGCGAGTTGCCACATCATCGCCCAACGCTCGGCGGCGGTCGTATTTTTAAAATCGTCGGTTTCTTCCTTCAGCGATGTTTTGCGGATTTGAATGTTTCTTTCTAAAACTTTCATACGTTTATTTTACCACTAATTTATTTTGATTCCGCCGATTCTTTCGGTCTTTTTGTCTGATGTTTCTTTGAGATACGGCGCGTTTTCCTGTTCGCGTTTATCCAAAGAATCGGTCGAATGCCAGCGCATCCATTCCGAAGGCGCGTCGAAGGCTTCGCCGCCGGGCGGGTTGATTTTGAACGAACTCTGCATATTCCGGCTGTGTCAATGTCCGGCTTCCGAGATTAAGGGCTGACATTTGGCGGTGACGGCTGGGAGTTTTAGAGATACGATTCAAAAATCGGCGAGGGTAATACTGGTTTGGCTGCGCGTGTAACTACTATAAAGAATAATTTTCCCGTCGGGTGAAACGCTCATTCCCGAATATGTCCAAATCGGTGTTTTATCGGTTTTCAGGACTTCAGATATTTTTTTGTCGGAGAAATTATAAAATTTGATGCTGTAAAATCCTCCCGAATCCTGAGCGGTAAAATAGATTCCGGTTTTATTCATCGTCAGGTAACGCCCAACAGACGCGCCGTCCAGCTCGGGAACAGCGTGATCTTCGCCGCCGCCGTCAGCGGAAATTTGCCAAACTCCGGCTGCGTCGCCGCCTTTGGTATAAAAAATCGTTTGATTGTCGGGAGCGGGAAACGATTCAAAGCCGCCGTTTTTGGTGATTTGAACCGCGCTGCCGCCGGCAGGCGACATCCGCCAGATGTTTGAACTCGCGCCGCGATCCGAGCAGAAATAAATCCAGTTGCCGTCCGCGCTCCACGACGGCAGAAATGAACGTCCCGTGCCGAAAGTCAGACGGCGGGGCGCGCCGCTGCCGTCGGCGGCAATCATGAAAATTTCGGGATTGCCGCCGACGGGCGCGTCGTAGATAATCTGCTGACCGTCCGGCGAAAATCGCGGGCTGCCCGCCGAAGTCCCGAAACTCGTTTTCTCCGGCGGGTTTGCCGCCGGCTCGAAAGAATCGCCGCCGGTGATTTGCCGTTGATTTTTGCCGTCCGCATCGGCGATCCAGACTTCGGCACTGCCCGTCCGGTAGGAGACAAAAGCCGCGCGCGCGCCATCCGGCGAAAAATCCGGGCTGTGATCGTCGAGAACCGATTCGATTAAACGTCTGGCGGGAAGATTTTTTTCAAACTTCCAGATGTCCGTCTCAAAAGATTCTTCGACGTAGGCGAGTCGCCGCCCGTCGGCGGAAATCGCCGGATTAGTCGCGCTTTTGCCGTTGCTGACAATTATTTGCGCTGTGCCGCCGGTCGCCGAAATCTGCCATAAATTTGAAACCAGTGCCGATTCGCGGCGGGCAAAAACGATTGTTTGATTGTCCGCGCGCCAACTCAAACCGTGCATATCGCTTTTTTCAAAAGTCAACTGCGTGGTTTCGTCGCCGGAAACGAGCAGCAGTTCGTCGTAAGAATTGTTAAAGCGGCGCAGAAAAGCGATTTTTTTGCCGTCCGGCGAAAACTTCGCATATCTGTCTTTGGTCAATTCGGGCGGCGCGGTCAAACGCCGTTTCGCGCCGCTGCCGACATCAATCAAAAAAATCGCTTCGCGCCCGCTCGCTTCGTCCAAATCGCTGGCAGCCAGAAAGCGTCCGTCCGGCGAAAACGACAACTCCGAAATATCAGACTGCAAATCCGCGATTTTGCGTTCCGCGCCGCCGAGCGACGGAATGCGGAAAACTTCGCTGCGGTCGCCGAGTCGCCGCACGAAGGCGATTTGCGAATTGTCGGGCGTGAATACCGGATTCACTTCATCCGCCGGCGCGACGGTTAATCTACGCGGTTCGCCCGCGCCGATTTGTTTGGCGTAAATGTCGAAGTTTTCGCCTTCACCGCCGTTCCAGGCAAAAGCGATTTGGCTGCCGTCGGGCGAGAAGGACGGCATATTCTCGCGCCCCGGCAAGCCGGAAAAAGGAATCGAACTTTTCAGCACGACGACGATTGGCGCGTCGTTTCGTACAAAGTAAAAAGCCGCCGCCGCGATTATCACCGCCGCTAATAACCCGCCGAACAACCGCTTCAGCGATTTTGAAAAGCGGGCAGGCGGCGCGGCGGGCAGGATTTTCAACGCATCAGCCCGCTCCGATATCGATGCCGTCAGCCGCTCGATTCCGTCCGGTGAATTATTGGCGAAAGCGGCGGGCGCGGCAAACGGTTCGTCGAGCGAAATTGATTCTTCGATGATGATTTCGGTGACGATTTTTTCTTCGATAAACGCGGCGGCAGACGGAATCGCCTTGACCGGCGCGGCGAAACGATAACCGCGCCGCGGCAGCGTTTGAATAAAATTGTCCGCCGCGCCGCTCGCGGCTAATTTTTTCCGCAGCCACGAGACGTTGCGGGCGAGCGTCGCTTCCTCGACAAAAGTATTTTCCCAGACAGCTTCGAGCAGCGTGTTTTTTTCGACCACGCGACCGGCGTTCTCGACCAGGTAAAGCAACACGTCAAATTCCTTGAGCGTCAACGAAATCTGTTTTTCGCCGAGCCACAAAAGCCGATTCCGCGCGTCGAGACGATATTCGTCAAATTCGTAAATTGTAGTTAATACGGAGTCTTTCATTCTATCCGAAGTCTATCCGAACAATTTCGCGGTTCTTTCCAGACTTCGGCACGGAAAATTGCGATGCTGAGGCGGACGGGAAATTCAACGTCAATTTTAACAGAGTTTGATTCATTACGAGAAATTGTTTTCCAACTACTTTGAAAATGAAATTTACGCGCCGCACACAAATCAGAATCGAGACGAGCCGCCGCATCAGCGCGGACGCGGTTTCGCCGGAAATCATCCGCGACTGCCCGTTTTGCCCCGCCAAAGAAGCGATGCTGACGGCGGAAGAGGCGGCGGCGCGATTAAACATCAGCCGCCGCGCCGTCTATCAAATGATCGAAAAGGACGGAACGCATTTTACGGAAATCAGCGGAAAAGTTTTTTTGTGTCCGAACTGGCTCAACGCCTGGCGCGAAAATCCAGCCGCGCCCGAACAAAGATAAAAATACAGTCAAATACCGAGGAGTTAATATTATGAAACACAGACCAACAGGTTCAACTACAATTCAGCACGGCGAAAATATCAGTGCTTCGACCGATTCGCGGCGCAGTCGGCTGTCGATTTTTCCGGCTCTCCTGATGTGCGCGGCGATGCTGTCAATTTTCGCCGGTGCCGCGCGCGCCGACCAAGCGCTCGGCAACATTGCCGTCGGCAGCGTCCCAAGCAGCGTCGGGGTTAATCCGGTGACGAACCGGACGTACGTCGCCCAAAGAAACGGTAACGTGAGCGTTATTGACGGAACGAGCGGCTCGGTCATAGCGACCGTCGCAGTCGGCACAACGCCGTTTGGCGTCGCCGTCAACACTGAAACCAACCGCATTTACGTCGCCAATCAAGACAGCAACACGGTCACCGTCATCAACGGCGCGGACAATTCGACCAACACAATCGCCGTCGGCACCGCGCCGTATTCCGTCGCAATCAATCCGGTGACGAACCGGATTTACGTTGCCGGCGCGAACAGCACGATTACGATTATTAACGGCGCGGACAATTCGACGCAGACCATCACCATCAATCCGTTGACCGGTCTCGGTTTGGTCGCCGTTAATCCGGTGACCAATACGATTTACGTCTCCGGCAGATTCGACAGCAATAACGCGCGCAACGTCATTATCCTCAACGGCGCGAACAACTCGATGCAAACAATTACACTCGTCAGCGCGCTCATGGCGACAGCCGTCAATCCGATTACCAATAAGTTTTACGGAATTGATATGAACGGCATAATGACGGTGATAGACGGCAACAACAACAATCAATCGAGAACATTTTCGATTACCGGCGCGGCGAACGGCATTCCTTCGATTGCGATTAATACGACGACCAACCGCATTTATATTCCGAACGGCGACAACACGGTTTCCGTCATCAACAGCGTTGACGACACCGTGCAGTCAATCGCGCTTCCGGCAGGCAGCGGCAATTTGACGGCGACGGCGGTCAACACTCTGACCGACAAAGTTTACATCGCCGACTCGAACAACGGCATTATCAGAGTTATCAAAGGTTTAACCGCGTCTCCGTTCGGCTACTTGACCGGCGGACAGGTTTACAGCATCGCGGTTAATCCGGTCAGCAATCGAATTTACACGGGTAACGCTTCGGTCAACTCCGTGACCGTCATTGACGGCGGCAATCTGCAAAGTCAGCAACCGAACGGAGTGCAGAGCGTTGCCGTCGGCACGAATCCGGTCGCGGCGGCGGTTAATTCGATTACCAATCGCGTTTATGTCGCCAACCGCGACAGCAACAACGTCAGCGTCATCAATCCGGCGAACAACAATTCGATTCAAACCGTCGCCGTCGGCACGAATCCGGTCGCCGTCGCTGTCAATCCGATTCTCAACCGAATCTACGTCGCCAACCAAACCAGTAACAATTTAGTCGTCATCTTCGGCAACAACAACGTGACCACTTCAGTCAACGTCGGAACCGCTCCCGTCGCCGTCGCGGTTAATCCGGTGACCAGCCGCGTTTACGTCGTCAACCAAAACAGCAATAACGTGACCGTCGTTGACGGCGCGAACAACTCGGTTGTGACAACCGTCGCGGTCGGCACAACGCCGTTTGCCGTCGCCGTCAACCCGGAAACCAACCGCATCTACGTCGCCAATCAAATCAGCAATAACATCACCGTTATCAACGGCGCGGACAATTCGACCAGCACCGTCAACATCGGCACCGAGCCGCTTGAAATCGCGGTTAATCCCGTCACCAACCGCATTTACGTCGCCGGTCTCGGCGGCGTGAACGTTATCAACGGCGTGAATAATTCGATTATCACGACTGTTCCCGGAATGTACTTAAGCGTTGCCGTCAATCCGGTGACCAATCGCATTTACGGCGGGCAAGATAACGGAAGAGTAAACGTTATCAACGGCGCGGATAATACCGCCGCGAACTTCCTGTCCAATGGATTAGTCATCAAAGTAGCGGTCAATCCGGCAACGAATAAAATTTACGCTTCCAGTTTCAATTTGACTCAGGTTGACGGCGCGGTCAGCCGAAATTCATTGTTCGTGACGACGAACAACCCGCCGCGTGACATCGTTTTCAACCAGCAAACCGACCAGGTTTTCGTGCCAATTCCCGACGGCAACACCGTCACCGTTCTGACTCCGAACGCGAACGTCGCCGCGCCGCTCAACACGACCGTCGCGCCGTCGGGTTTTACCAACAACACGACGACGAGCCGGACACCGACGTTCAACTTGACGGCAAACAGCACCAACACGCTCGCGCCGCGCAACATTTACTATCAATTCGACACTAAACAGGGCGACTGGCTGCGCGCCGCCGCGACCGGCAGCACCCAGACAACTTTGACCGCGACGGGAGTCGCGCCTTTTTTAACAAACGGTATTCATACGATTTACTACTTTGCCGCCGACGCGACGAGTTCGACATCAATCAATCCGTCGAGAGTCGAATTTGGAGAAGACAAATCCGGTGAAAAGATGTTTGATTCCGCTGAATTCGCCGCGCAAGCCGGCTCAATCACCGGACAAATCGGCTCCTATCAATTTCTCGTCGCCGCGCCGCTCGCGCCGACAGCGGCGGCGGTGACGATTTCCGGGCGGATAATGGCGACTAACCGCGGTGTCGCTTCGGCAGTTGTCTGGACGACGAACGGAGACGGCAACGTCGTTTCAACCCGAACCAACGCCTTCGGTTACTACCTCATCGCTGATTTGCCGTCCGGCGCAACCTACGTCCTGCAAGTCAGAAGCAAGCGATATGAATTCGCTCCGCAAATCATTTCTCTCACCGAAGATTTAGTTAATTTTAATTTTTACGCGATTAATTCCAGACCCGGATTAAAATTCTAAACAAAAGTCAGAGTGCGTTGTAAATTCACAGAATTTACAACGCACTCTAACAATCCGAATCAATTTATTTCGTCCTCAGTTTGAAAACTCAGCCTTTTCATCGGAACTAAATTCTAATATTCCCAATCTTCTCAGTCTTCTTCTCCGAAGTCGGTTTCAGATACGGCGCGTTATGGCAGGGCGTTCCATTCTTCGACTGATACTTTGCGTTCGATTATTTCTTCCACTTCGCGGGGCATCATTCGCAGTTGAGGAACTGAGTATTCAGAGTTTGAAGGAATTGTCAGGCGGCATTGGTCGAAAACCATAAATTGATGTTTCGCGCCGGAATACGCGCCTTCAAATCCGAGAGCGCGTAACTTTTTAACGAAATTGCCGCGCTTACACGGTTTCCATTTCATATTCAGGTTTTCCATTGAGGTTTAAGTTGTTTAGAATCGGCAGCGAATGACCGAGTTTTAAGCCGACTAAAACCCAATCTTCAAGCGTCGAGCGCAGTTCCGTTTCACATTCGCGCAAAGTCGCCCCGAACGCGACGACACCTTTGCACGTCGGAATGCGCCCGAAAAACGTGCTGTCTTCCAACTTGTCGTATTCGGCTTGCGACAACGCGCAGTCTAAATAATCACTCAAAATATATTGTCCTGTCATAGCAGATTTATTTTCTAATCGGTTCTGAAATTTCAAAGCAATTGTGGAGTCATTTACTTGTCAAAATATTTGTTGACTCACATTGATTCTGACTCTAAAATACACTAATAATCCTCAAACAAATATTATTGAATATGAAAAATCTAATTTCTTCCTTTGCAAGAATCGTTTTCTTGGTTTTGTTTTCAATTTCTGTGATTGCTGTATCTGCACAGAATCCTGAACTGTCTGCCTTAACACCTAAGCAAATAGCTCAAAAAACATTACCCTCCATAGTTATTTTAATTATGAACAATGGTGATAACCGCCCTGTTACTACCGGAAGCGGTTTTTTTGTTGCCGACGATACAATCATAACTAATTATCATGTTGTTAAAAATGCGGTAGCAGGTGCATTCAAGATTTACGGGAGCAACGAAGTTTATTCAGTAATAGGCACGTTAGGGGTTGATACAAAAAACGATTTAGCACTATTAAAAGTAAAAGGTGTTAAAGGAAAACCATTAAAACTTAACGGAACATCGCAACTATCAATTGGTGATGAAATTTTTACGGTAAGTTCACCCAAAGGTCTTGAAGGCACTTTTTCTCAAGGACTTATCAGCGGCTTACGAAAAACATCTAAGGAAGACTTAATTCAAATCAGCGCGGCAATTTCACACGGGAGCAGCGGCGGTGCAATTTTGAACAACCAAGCCGAAGTGATTGCCGTCGCAGTTGGCGGAATTGATGAAGGACAGTCACTAAATTTTGCTGTGCCAATTAAATATGCTCAAACTTTAATAGCAAAAAAAGTTTCTTTAGCTGACCTTCCAGGCAAAATGAATATCGCAAGTGGCAACACTTCTGCAAATTCAGGAGGAATTGGTTCAGGCGGCGGACAAAATGTTAATCCAGTTCGAGAAAATGGAATTGGTATTGGTTCAACAATCAAAAAACCAACAGCGACGATAGATGAAACTGAAATAAAAGCACCAAGCAGCGTAACAGAAGTTATCAAAACGAGAATCCCGCCGCCTGTTCTGAAACCAAATCAGTTTAAAATGCCGGACTTAATTGATGGTAATTTGCGCGGCGATGTTTTTGGCACGTTGACGAATGCTTATAAAGTAACTCCTGATTTGGATAAGTTTAAAAAAGGAGAAATAAGTTATCGGGAAATGAATTTTTACAATCGTGATGGGAATACAACTGAAGAAAACAATCCAACTTACGAAACTTCTGATGGGACACAAGTATCTTGGTATAAAATCCTGAAAACATATGACCATACAAGTCGCACAGTGATGTTCAAAATGTATGAAACCGAAAAAAAAGTATTTTCTAAACGGGTCAATACTTATAATCATAGTGGTGATTTGATTATAAGTAATTATTATGATGAAGAAGGAAAATTATTTTCAAAAATTACTTTTGAATACTCAGACCAATTTACTAAAGAAAATTTTTGCCTTCCAGATAATGCTTGCGATACAACTTATGTCGGTCTTGACAACAACGGAATTGAAAATATTATTAGCTACCATAACAAAGACTTTGCTTATGTTAAAAGAAAAATTAAAAAAGATGGACTACTTTTGAAAGAAATTTCTTACGATTTCTGTCGTCCTCTTGAAGAAGGGGGAATGATTCGCAATCCATTGTATGAGGGAGAGGACACTAATGATTGTTTTTATAATGGTAAAGCAAAAAGTGAAAAAATTGAGTTATACTCATACGATCAACAAACAAACCAGTTAATTAACAAAGCTACGCAAACCCGTAATCTTGATAATCCTAATGAATCTCTGACTAAAGAATCACATAAATATGAATATAAGTATGATTCAAAAGGCAATTGGATTGAAAAAATTGAGAAAAAGGAAGTGACTAAATTCGGCGAGACTTATTTTGAACCAATAGCTTTCACCGAAAGAGAAATCAAGTATTACAGCGACCCAAATACAAAACGGTCAAATAAAAGAACAGTTGTCAAACGTAAACGGAATTGAATAATCTACACTGTTAAAAGCGAATGAAGGATAAACAAACTTCGTTATGATTGAGAGATTTGTTTGGTTTCATCCTTTAGAGCAATTTCTCGTTTGAGCAAATGTTCAATTTCTTTACTCACATTCAAACTGTAGTAAGAATGTGAGTTTAACTCTTCCAACCATCGCTTCTGAATTCTCTGGTCGTCGTCGTAAAACATTTTCATACCAGCCACCCAAGACTTCCACACTTCTGGATAAATATATCCTCTGCGATAAAACAAATATTCCTCTCCACAAAGATTGAAATAATCGTTGAGCGTATCAATTTCGTGAGCTTCCAATTCTTTCAAGTTCTTCTTGTTTTCGAGAATGTCATTCAATTTTTCATTGAGGTTATCAAACCTTTGGTTAAATTGTGTAAATAGCTCATTGGAAAATTTGGCTTCATCAAGTTGCTGCTTTTGAATGAAATAGATAAATGAAAGCAAAGTGCCAACAACCGTAAGCAGAACCTTCCAATCTGCGCCTTTAGCAAAAAGAATAGGCGCAAGAATGGCTAGAGATAAAAATGTCATTAAGACCAGTGCAAAATAGTTTTCGTGGACGAACCACTTGATTTTATTGTTCATAATTTTACTCGCATTTAATTAAATCCGAATATTGCCGATCTTCTCAGTCTTCTTCTCCGAAGTCGGTTTCAGATACGGCGCGTTTTCCTGTTCGCGTTTATCCAAAGAATCGGTCGAATGCCAGCGCATCCATTCCGAAGGCGCGTCGAAGGTTTCGCCGCCGTGTTCAGTCAATCTTTTTCTAATGCGGCACATCACGGGCGTGTTGATGCCGACACCGGAAATTATCGCCTGACCTTTGGTTAGTGCGGGCAGTTCGGCGATCATCGCGCGTCCGGCTCCTTCGACCGATTGGGCAACGGTTTGCTGGTCAATCGGGTTGACGATTCGCATAATGATTTGCGTCATACATTGCGAGAGAACGTCCTGATCCAATTTGCCCGGACGCTGGGTAATCAAGCCGATGCCGACTCCGAATTTTCTGCCTTCGGAGAGAATTTGTTTGAGAATGTTCGTCGAGACGACGCTCGTTCCGGCGGGCGCGAAACGGTGCGCTTCTTCTAATAATGTGAACACCGGATAATCTACAAAATCGCCGCGTTCCTTCGGCGTTTCTTCGCGGACGATTGCCATTCGCGCTTTGTTGACGCGCCGCAGAAGTGCGCCGACGATGACCTGCTGTTCGTGCTGTTCGATGTCGGAAAGCTGCAAAATCGTGCAGCGTCCGGGTTTGAAAAGCTCGTTTAATTCGATGTGGTCGCTCGCCGTGAAAATGCTGTCGGGTTTGCCGAAACGCGAATCCATTCGCCACAAAAGTCCGTCAATCGAAGAGGCGTTGCCGCCGCCGTCTTTTTTCTCGTCGCCGAATTTCTGCGCGTTCACCTCGTCGCGCAAATCGTGATAGGCGTAGGCGTAATCCTGTTTGCGTTCCGCTTTGAGCCGTTCGCGCAAACTCGTGAAAGCCTGCGAGAGAAAATGCGCCATTTTATCCGACGTGCCTTCGGGCAGAAGATATTTGACATCGGCTTCGGTCAAAGTCGAGAAGCGCACCTTTATTTTGTCGGGCGTAAAGATTTTGACTTCGGGTTTGTAACCGTCCGCCCCGAAAAATTGTTCGTTGCCTTGAATTGACTGCATCGTGTGATATTCGCCGTGCGGGTCAACGATTAGAACGGCGGCGCGGTTGTATTGGTTCATCAATTCCTCGACCAGAACGCCCGCCGTGTAGGATTTGCCCGAACCCGTCGAAGCCAGAATTGCGAGGTGCGTCGAAACGACATCTTTGATTGATAAAACGATGGGAACCTCGCCTTTTTTCCTGGTCAGAAGGCTGCCGATGTGCGCCGAACCGACCTCCGCCATTTTCTTCGCACTCAACATCTGCGACAAGGTTTCGCTTGACGCAAGAAAAATTGCGTCGCCCGGATTCGGCGGAATGCGCGGATTGTTAAAATCGTTCACCGTCTTATCAAAAAAGCCGATGGTCTCGACCTGAATCTCGTAAATCTCGCAACCGTCGCCGTTAAGTCCAATCAAAGAAGAAACCAACGACGGCGGCGTGTTCGGGTCGGACAAAAAAGCGTCGGGCAAATTTCGCACGAGCTTTCTACCTTTAATCGTGCCGATAATCTGCCGCTCGCTGTCGCCGTCTTTCGCCGTGTAATAAACAAATTCGCCGATGCGCGTTTTTACGTTGTCTTTGGTAATAAAAAGATATTCGTGCGGCATCTCGCCCGGACCTTTGACCGTGCCGGTTAGGAAATCTGTTGTCATAATTTTTATAATTTTCGGTTGAGTTTGTCCTGAAAATTATAACACGACCTTTCGGAGCGATAAATTTTTCGTCGTTCTCAGCACAAAGAAAACGACACGAAAAAAGGCATCACGCCGGATGCCTTTTTTCATTTTATTACTCGATTAAATCGTCAATCAATTCTCGGCGATGAAGTCGAATTTGCCGGTATCTTCAACGATGGAAATTACTCGCGGTGAAAACCGGTAGCGTTTGTGCGTGACGTTGAAAATATACGTTTGTCCCGCCGCCACATCGTCAAAGCGATAATAACCGAACGAATTGGTTCGCGCCGTCCGAACATCGCCGTTCTGGTCGGTGATGGCGACGCGGGCGTTGAAAACCCCTCTGCCCAAAGACGAAAGAACGCGACCGGAAATTGAAACGCCCGCCGCCGTCGGCGCGGTAATGGCGAAATTCGCGTTATTGATGTCAAAAAAGATATTGCCGACCGCTTCGACTTTAATTCGCGCCGTCGTCGTCACATTATTCGGGACGGTGATTGATTCCGTGCCGTCGTTCGGCGTGTTGGCTTTGATCGTGATAGGGAAAGTCTGCCCGCCGTCGGTTGACAGCAGAATGTTGACGTTCGCTGCGTTGACCGTCGTTCCTGCGCCGGTGTTGGCAACGTCCCAGGTAACGGTTTGCGTCGTTCCGGCTTGCCACGTTACCGCCGGAGCGAAATCGGTCAACGAATTTTGCGTCGTTATCTGAAACGGTCCCGCCGCCGCATTGACTACGACAGATGTTCCGCCGTCAACAATGCCGCCGCGACGGTCACGGACGGAAACGCGAAAGTTCATCGCGCGGTTGACGGTCGGCAAACGCTCGCCGACGACGCAAGTTTCTGTCGGACTGCAAACCGCGCCCGGCGCACCCGTCGGATTAGTTCCTGTGTAGGTAAGCGGCGGTTGATTGCTTCCGGCAGGTTCGTTGTTCGCGGGATTCAAGATGTAATAAAGACTCGGATAAGTTCTCGAACTGCTTGCAACGGGCGCATAAACGCGGAGTAGCGGACGCAGCACGCTGTCCGTGTCAACGTCGTAGGTTCCCGAAGGCGTTCCGTTAAAACCGCTCGGCGACGGCGCGAGGTCGAATTCTTCCCACGAGTAAAGCAAATTAGCAATGTCGCCCGCGTCCGCGTCGCTGCCCGTCGCCGTCAGCGTGAAGGGCGTGAGCTTCGGAATGTTAAAGGTCGCTCCGGCGTTCACCGTCGGAACTGCGTTCGTCGCTACGGAAAGCGTTCCGCAATTCGTTTCTTGGGGCGAAGGCGCGTCCGTTCTGATGTAGTTATCCATCTGGGTCAAACTTCTTATGTGAAATGAGGGAAAGCCCGCGTCAACGTACTGCTGTAAATTTCGCATGCTGTTGCAAATGCCGACGTAAGACATTATCGTCGCGCCGCTTGCCACTTCAAACGCACTCGAAACCGAGCGTGTCGTGCAGGCTCCGCTGCTGTCGGAAACATTGTAAGTGTGGCTCGCGCCGAATTGATGACCGATTTCGTGAGCAACATAGTCAACTACGAACGGGTCGCCCGTGTTCGTGTTGCGTGCCGAGTAACCTTTCGCCTTGTTGTTCGGGTTGCCGAATCTTCCGTCTCTACAAAGTGAAGGAGACGATGCCACGCCGCCACCGCCCGTCCCGTAAAGATGACCGATGTCGTAATTCGCCGTGCCGACGTTGGTATCGAGAGTTGCTTGATTCACCCGAAGCTGGTCAACGTTTCCGCCTATATCGTCGGCTTGGTCTGTGTTGTTATAAGGCTGATTCGCCGGATTATCGAAAATGATGTTGTTCGCGCTATTGGTTGGCGGGTTGACGATTTGGAAAGCCGAAGACAATTCGCGCGTGAAAATGCCGTTCAAACGGTTCACCGTCGTCACGACAACCGCGAGTGCGCCGTCACGAATTTGTTGCGGCGTTAGCATTGGGTTTTGGGTGTATCCGGCGGCGTTGCGCGACCATTCGCCCGTTGTCGCAACCGCTAATCTGTAGGTGCGGACGTTCGCCCCTAACGAAAAGTTTTGCGGTTGCGGCGCAAATTCCAAATCCGGTTCGGTCGCCGCAACTTCTTTTTTCTCTACGTTACAATAAAATTGATTGTCGGATTGTCCGAAGTCGTGTTTGTAGAAAACGAGATAGTTCAGCGTGTCGCTTTTTTGATACGGGTCAATCATCACCGTTCCCTTGTCGGTCGAAACGTAGCCGTGAAAGCCTTGAATGTTCCAGTCGAAACGCCCGATTGATTGCGGATTGTCAATGCCGTAGCCAACAAAGGTTTTCCACGTCGGATACTGCGCCGCCAACTCCGGCGACAAAACCGGCGTTTCTTCCATTCGGAAACGCTCAATTGTGCCGTCGGGCTGCGGAATTTCCATTATGGTTTGTTTCGTACGCGCCGCATCGGTATTTTCAAGCGGTAATTCCGCGAGCGAAGTTTGCAGAAATGGTTGGTTGAGCCGAAAAACAAGGTATTTTTCTGGAATCACCGAACGACCGCCGCGCAATTGAACACGGCTTTCGTCAATTTGCTGCCAAAGTTTGGTTTGTTTCGACTGCCGGCGATTTTTTTTGTCTTTAGCGGCATAGACAGGCAAAGTCGCCGTGATTAAAACTATCGCCGCTAAAACTATAAAGGCGAAAAGTTTCGTGATGTAGTTGATTGGATTCATTGGTTTTTACTTCCTAGACTTGGTAAATCTTTAATTATTTTTTGATTGTATTGACCGCTGCAAAAGCGAATTATCATTGAATTGATTCCAAAATCCGTTTCACGCAAATCGGGCAAACGTATATTTCATTGGCTTCGGTTTCGACGAATTGAATTTTTTCCGACTCGATTAAACGGTAAATCGTCCGGCTGCTGATGCCGAAAAAATCGGCGAAAGTCTGCGCCCGAACCATCGGTTCGGCGCATTGCCCGCAGCAAATTGGTTCTGTCGGCGGTTGCCCGACGACAAATTGGCGTTCGGTTTTGAAGAAGATATTCGTCGTGCGCGTGATTCTCATCTGGTTTTCGGTTAAACTTAAAAACGTCGGGTTTCCGTCGATATCGGTCTGGCAATAAACTTACAGAGTTCGCCTCAAACAAGTCCTGATAAAAATCGGAAAATAATCGGATAAAATTCGGATAGCGTGAAAGACAAGCAAAGACAAGGAATCTATGAATTCGCGTCGTTTCGGCTGGATGTCAAACAATGTCGTTTGACGCGCGGCGGCGCGGCGATTCCGCTCACGCCGAAGGAATTCGACGTGCTGGTTTTCCTGATCGAGAACTCGGAGCGAATCGTCGAAAAAGACGAATTGCTCGACGCGATTTGGAAAGATACTTTCGTCGAAGAAGCGACGCTGACGCGCAACATCTCGTGGCTCAGAAAAAAACTCGCCGCGCCCGGCGACGCGAAAATCATCGAAACGCTGCCGAAACGCGGCTATCGTTTTCTGCCCGCCATCACCCGCCGCAGTGAAAACGCGCTGACCGTCGAAGAACAAATCGTTCAGCACATTCGGATCGAGGAAATTATCGAGATCGAGCCGTCGCCGGACAGTATTGAAAACGCGCTGGCTCACTCGAAAATTCTCGAAACGCCAGCCGCAACATCTTTTAATAATCAAAAAGCCTTGCCCGCCGCGCCGGTCAAGCGGCGTTTTTCGCCCGTTTGGATGATTCCCGCCGTGCTGATTTTAGCGGCAATCGCGCTCGTCGCGGATCGCGGATATTTTTCTCGAAACCAGCCGAAAGTTTTGTCGGCATCAAAAATCGCGCCGTTTTCCGGCTTGCCCGGACGCGAAAATTCGCCCGCTTTTGCGCCCGACGGCAGACAGATGGTTTTTTCGTGGGACGGCGGCATCGAAGGCGGAAACTTTGACGTTTACGTTAAACTGATCGGCGCGGGCGAACCCGTCCGTTTGACTGATACCGCGACCGACGAAATAAATCCGGTCTTTTCGCCCGACGGCAAATCCGTCGCCTTCGTCCGCATTTTCCCGACGCATAATGAAATAATTCTGATTCCCGCGCTCGGCGGCGCGGAACGGGTAATTTACGAAAAGGCGAGTTACGCCAGCCTCTCGTTTTCGCCCGACGGCAACACGCTCGCCTGCGCCGAACTCGATTTATCAAACAATGAAGCCGGGGTTTTCACGATCAATCTGCAAACCGGCGAAAAAATTCGGCTGACCACGCCTGAAAATCCCGCTGTTGATCACACACCGCGCTTTTCGCCGGACGGCAAATCGCTCGCTTTCATTCGTTATTTCAGCAGTTTTCGCCGCGAGATTTTCGTCGTTCCGGCGACCGGCGGCGAGCCGCGCCAAATCACTTCGGACAATGTGCGGATTTACGGCTTGGCGTGGAATGCCGACAGCCGAAGTTTGTTTTTTACGTCTTTTCGCGGCGGCAATCAACTCGATTTGTGGCGCATTGCAGCGAACGACCAAGCCGAACCGCAGATGATTTCGACGGGCAGCAGCAACTTGCAGGATTTGGCGATTTCTCCGAACGGGCGCACGATTGCCTTCGTCGCGGAAACCACCGATGAAAACATCTGGGAAATCGAACCGAACCACGTGCCGCGCTCGCTCATTCGTTCGACCCGCGCCGATCACAGCCAACAATTTTCACCCGACGGCGCAAACATCGTCTTCGTTTCGGACCGCACCGGAAATTACGAAATCTGGCTTGCCGACGCGGACGGCAAAAATCAACGGCAGTTAACCGCTGAAAACGGTTCGGCGGGCAGTCCGCGCTTTTCGCCCGACGGAAAATTCATCGCCTACGACGCGCAGGTCGCAGACGGCAGCGATATTTATCTGATTTCCGTTAACGGCGGCGCGGCGCGGCGTTTAACCGAAGGCGGCAAAAATAACGGCTTGCCCGCGTGGAGCGTGGATGGCAGCTCGATTTTCTTCGTTTCAAACCGTTCCGGCGACGAGCAAATCTGGAAAATGCCCGCGGGCGGCGGCGGCGAAGCCGTCCAAATTACGAAACAAGGCGCGTTTGAAATGTTCGCCGCGCCCGACACCAGAAAAATTATTTATTCAAAAGGCGGCGGAAAAAATGGATTGTGGAGCGTCGGCGTGGACGGCGGCGATGAAAAACCGATTCCCGAACTCAGCGAGGCGGGCGCGTGGCGTTCGTGGACGGTTACGCCGAACGGAGTTTATTACACGGCGTTTGCCTTTCAGATTCCGCTTCACGTCAATTTTTTCGATTTAGCAAACGGACAAACGCGCCGGATCGTGACCGTTGACAAAATGCCGCTCGCCTACTACGCCAATCTGACCGTATCGCCGGACGGCAAACGAATACTTTACGCCCGTCAGGATCAAACCAGTGCCGGTATTATGCTCGCCGAATTAGCCGAATAGTCCCGCACGAGTTTCGTTTGATTTTGATATTCGGGTTCTGGAAAAACCTGAAAGTAAGCAGATCGTTGCAAGTTCCGGGACATTTTGTTTTCGTTCAGAGTCCAAACTTCAGTTTGTTTCCGCTCTGCTTCGCTGGCGGAGCGGAAACAAACTGAAGTTTGGACTCTGAACGAAGCAAAATCCTCATTACTCTTGCCCGTTTGCTCAACTAACACCAATTGAAGTTCAATAGTACGTCCTGTCAGAACCGCCTGCGGTAGCGGGCGGGTTCGGGCGCGGAAAACCCGCCCACTACCGCAGGCGGTTTTGATACGCATAAATTGATTTGAATCGGTATAACTACAAGCGTCAACAATCGTGATTCACGCTCGAAAAAGCGGCGCATCAAACTTGTTAAAGCAAAAGCCGCGTCCATCGCGGAAAGCACGGGAAAGAATTTTAATTTCCGGTGCTTTCCGCGATGGACGCGGCTTTTTTCGTTTCGGCTGAGTTGTCTTATTTTCCCGTAAAAGTCGGCTGACGTTTTTCCAGAAACGCCGCCACGCCTTCCTTTTTGTCTTCGGTCGAAAAGCAGATGGCGAACAAATCAATTTCGCGGCGCAAGCCTTCGTCGAGGTTCGAGCGCGAGGCGAATTTGACGGCTTCTTTGCACATTTGCAGTGCAATCGGCGATTTTTCGGCGATCCTGGCGGCGAGTTCCATCGTTTTGGCTTCGAGTTCTTCCGCCGAATAAACGTAGTTGACCAAACCGTATTTGAAAGCCGTCGGCGCGTCAATCATCTCGCCGGTCAAAATCATTTCCATCGCTTTGGATTCGCCGATCAGATTGGTCAAACGCTGCGTTCCGCCGCCGCCGGGAATGATTCCGAGATTGATTTCCGGCTGTCCGAAACGCGATTTTTCCGACGCGACGCGGAGGTCGCAAGCCATCGCCAATTCGTTGCCGCCGCCCAAGCAGAAGCCGTTAATCATCGCAATAATCGGTTTCGGAAAAGCGTCGAGAACCGTAAAGAGCGAGCGCGAATTCATCACGTCGCGCTGCTCGACCGGCGACGCATCGGCAAATTCCGAAATATCCGCGCCCGCGACAAACGCCTTTTCGCCCGCGCCTTTGACGACGACGACGCGGACTTCCGCATCTTTTCGCAAAGCGTCGAAAATTTCCACGCCTTCCGCGTGAACTTTGGAACTCAAAGCGTTCAGTTTATCGGGACGATTAATCGTGATGACCGCGATGCCGTTATTTTTTTCCACCAGCAGTGTTTCGTAACTTTTCATAAATCTTTGGAGAGTCGAGAGTAAAGAGCGGCGAGTCAACGGTATCAGTAATTCCGATTCTCGACTCTCGACTCTTATTCTTCATCGGGCTGATCGTCGGCGACCCAGGCGACAAACAGCCGCAGCCAATTTTCTTTTGAATCGGTGATGTTGACACCGATGCGGTTCGTGCCGTAAACGGCGGGCGAGACGCGCATCACTTCGGCCTTGACTTCGACCGGCACGCCGTCGGGACGATGCGAGCGAAGATATAAACTGTCGCCCGCCGCAATCGTTTGATTCAGATGAAAAAGCGCGCCGGTCGTCGAGATGTCGTCGGTTTCGGTCGGTTCGCTCCACGTCGCGCCGTCGTCCGAACGCCCCGAAACGACAATCGGCAGCCGCAGAGCCATTCGCAGCGCAAAGCGTTTTTCCTCAAATTGAGGAGAAGTATTCGTTGTCATAGACAAGTCCGAGCAGTTATCAGCAGAATTTATAAAGTCGAAAAACAGTTTAACACGAAAAGATACAAAGAAATATAACTAATCCGGCGGTTTTTGTAAAACAAAATAAAACCATCGGTTCACAAATCTTGAAAATCCGCTTTTGGAATTTTAAACGGCGAAACGGCTATAATAAAAAGAACGTCGAAAATCTATTACCAAAAGATATTGCAGGGAGCAGATAAAAAATTTATGCCGCCAACGGAAATCAACAAAAAAGTCGTTATTTTAGGTTCAGGACCGGCGGGTTTGACCGCCGCCATTTACGCTTCACGCGCTCAACTTGAGCCGATTGTCATTGACGGACCGCAGCCGGGCGGACAACTAACGATCACCACCGATGTCGAAAATTATCCAGGCTTTTCCAAAGGCATTATGGGACCGGAGATGATGAACGAATTTCGCGCTCAAGCCGAACGGTTCGGCACGGAAATCATCAACGTCTGGATTGATCGAATTGATTTGAGCCAAAGACCGTTCACGCTTTACGGCAAGGAAAGTCAGGAAAGCGCGGAAATCTCGACGATTATCAAAGCCGAAACCTTAATCATCTCGACCGGCGCGTCCGCCAAATGGCTGGGCATACCGGGCGAAGAACCCGTGCCGGAAGGTTTGGGCGGCAACGGCGTTTCGGCGTGCGCCACCTGTGACGGATTTTTCTTCCGCAACAAGCCGGTCGTCATCGTCGGCGGCGGCGATACGGCGATGGAAGAAGCGATGTTTCTCACCCGTTTCGCCTCGAAAGTAACTTTAATGCACCGCCGCGACAGTTTTCGAGCGTCGAAAATTATGCAGGATCGAGTGTTCGCCAACGAGAAAATCGAGATTAGGTGGAACACCGGAATCAAGGAAATCATCGGCACCAAAGAAGAAGGCGTGACGGGAGTAAAAATTTTCGATGTTCAATCAAAAGAAGAATCCCTTTTCCCGACGCAGGGCGTTTTCGTCGCCATCGGACACAAACCGAACACCGATCTTTTCAAAGGCGTTTTAGAGATGGACGAAACCGGCTATTTGAAAACCGAAGGGCGCACGATGAAAACCAACGTCGAAGGCGTTTTTGCCTGCGGCGACGCACAGGATTCATATTATCGGCAAGCGGTCACGGCAGCCGGAACCGGCTGTATGGCGGCGATTGATGCCGAAAGATTCCTCGTCGAACACGGCGAAGCAGTGAAAAATACGGAAACAAATTGGTAAAATAAAATTATGAAATTAGCATTATCTATCGTCACTATTTTTCTTTTATTCATCAGTTCAAATGCTCAATCGAAAACGATAAGCAAAGATGAATACGAGAAAGTCTCTCAATTTGCCGTATCGGAAACTAATGCGGACTATCCGGTTATTTTTAAGGTGATCGTTAACAATATCAAAAACGGTAAAACGATAAGTACGGAAACAGAGACAGTTGAAAACGAAGCTCAAGGACGTTCTCGACAAAAAACGACGGTTTCTGAAAATGGCAAGGAAACAAATAAATATCAGATAAATGCTGGATTTGGCAGCGTTTATTGTAGTGATGACGGTATAAAATGGGAAGGACCTTCAGAATATGAATGCCGTAAGGTAGTGCGGCTTTACACTCCAAGGGAACCCGAAAGTTCCGAGTATAGCGTTGCGACGAAAACCGTTAGCGGCAAAAAGGTTGAAATATACCGCGAGTATTTAGTTTTTGCGCCATTTGCAGAAGGCGAGAAAAAAACTTTTCGTGAAGAAATTTCAACCATTGATTCACGCGGATTTTTTATAACTGCTGAAGGGGTTGAAGGAACTCTCGATCCGAAAACAGCGACGCTCAAAAGAGAGCAATCTTGGACTACAAAAGCCAAGATCAAGCCGGTCGTCGCTCCTACCAAGTAAGCGTCAGGATTGGACAGGGCGAAGCAGATAAGCAACCGGAAACGAATTAGTAATCAAAAGATTTCAGCTACGAAAAAGACACGAAAATTTACGAAATAGATCAATAAAAATTTCGTGAATTTATGTGTTTGTTCGTGGCTAATCTGACCGGCGACAACTGCAAACTTTTCACGCTTTACCGCAACGCTTCGGGCAACGAATGTCCGCTGTCATTGACACTTCCATGCCGTCGTGCGGCAACTCGCGTTTCGGCTGCTGGACTTGCACCGTCGCCCGCGAAGACAAATCAATGGAAGGCTTGATTGACACGGGCGCATACTGGATGGAACCGCTGCTGGAAATGCGCGACTGGCTCAAAAAAATCCGCGACGATTTAACGATGCGCCAAACCTACCGCCGCAATTTGCAGGACGGAACCTGACCGTTTCACAAAGAAGCCGACGATCATTTTACGCAGGAAGGTTTTGAAATTTTGCTTTGATTCATTGCTTATTTCGACTCTGCTTAAAATTAAAGCCTGCGCCCTTGCCGGCGCGCAGACTTCCGCCGCTCAACCTTAATTTTTATACGAATCGTCAATTTTATCGAGTCTTCTGAGCAGCGCGGGAAACACCAAATCCGCGCCCATTCCCTTGGTAACGGCGGCAACTTGCGCCTGCGCTCCGGCGATAATCGGCGCGGGGACGGGAATCAATTCCTTGCCGCCGGTTTGCGCTAAAATCTGAATCCGGCACGCAGACTCCAAAATATACATCAGCAAAAACGCTTCCGCCGCCGATTTGCCGCAGGTCAAAAGTCCGTGATTTCGCAGAATCATAAAATTATTCGCGCCCAAATCGTCAACCAGGCGCGGCTTTTCGGCGGCGTTCAAAGCGACACCTTCGTAATCGTGATAAGCGAGATTGGAAAGCGGCAGAATTGACTGCTGCGACAGCGGCAAAAGTCCGGTTTTCTGCGTCGAGACGGCGACACCGTAAAGCGAATGAACGTGCAAAACGCATTGGACATCGTGCCGCGCTTCGTGAATCGCGCCGTGAATGGTGAATCCCGCCGGATTGATCGGATGCGGCGAATCGAGCAGTTTCGCGCCGCTCAAATCAATTTTAACGAGACTCGAAGCCGTGATTTCCTCAAACAGAAAACCATATGGATTGATCAGAAATTCGTTTTCCGTGTTCGGCACGCGCGCCGAGATATGCGTAAAAACGAGATCGTCCCAGCCGTAGAGCGCGACCAGCCGATAAACGGCGGCGAGTTCGACGCGGGTCGCCCATTCTTCCTTTGAAACCTGTTCTTTAACCGAAACCGTTGCGCTTGCCTGCATCATAAAATTTTCCCCTTTTTCGATTTAATTAAGACCCGAACGGAAGCAGCGCGGCGTTCCGATCTTCGTTCAGAGTCCACGCTTGAGCGTGTTCTTTCGCCAGCGCAGCGCGGCGAAAAAGCAAACTGAAGTTTGGACTCTGAACGAAGCGAAACACTGCTGTTCACCTGCTTGGATATTCCTTGACGTTTCTACAAATTACTAAAATATAAAACTTTCTTCAATCTGGAATCTGAAATCTGGAATCTGGAATCACCTGAAAATCAATGTCCGCCGCCGCCCGCGCCGGGTTTGTTTTTCTTGAGCAGAAAGACGAGCGGCATCGCGCAAATTATCAGAATCATCAGAAAATAAAACGCATCGAGAAACGAGAGCATCGCCGATTGTTTCAAAACCTGCGCCCACATCAAACCTTTCGCCTGACTCGCCGCGTCCATCGCCGATACGCCGCGCTGCTGCAAAAGCTGCGCCGTGCGGCTGATCCATTCGGTGTAATTCGGGTTGTAATCGGAAGTGTGATAGCCCAAAGTATTGATGTGAAACTGCGAGCGGCGCGACAGAATCGTTGACAGAATCGCAATCCCGAAACTGCCGCCGAGGTTGCGTCCGAGATTCATCAAAGCCGAAACATTATTGGTTTTGCCCGCCGGAATTCCCGTGTAAGCCGCCGTGTTAATCGGCACGAACAGAAACGCCAGCCCGAACGCCTGAAACGCCCGCGCCCACGCCAAATCAGAATATGCCGCATTTAGATTGAGCGTCGTCAGATTCCAGAGCGCGAGAGCGGACACGATCAAACCGAACAAAATCAGCCAGCGCGCCTGCACTCGCGGCAGCAAAACGCCGCCGACTAGCGGCATCATCGCCATCACGACGAAACCGCCGGGCGAAATCACCAATCCGGCGGTGACGGCATCGTAACCGAAGAGCGTCTGCGACATCAAAGGCAGCAGAAAAGTCGAACCGAACAGGATAAAACCGAGCGCGAACAGCAGCAGAAACGAACTCGCAAAATTACGATTCAAAAGCAAACGCACGTCAACCGCCGGATTTTTCTGATAAAACTCCCACGTTATCCCGACGACCAGAGCGACGACGGCGATCACCGCAAATTTGATGATAAAGCTCGACTCGAACCAGTCTTCGCGGTTGCCTTCGTCCAAAACGATTTCCATCGCGCCGATGCCGAGGGCGATCAAAAGAATGCCGAGCCAGTCAATCGAAAATCCTTCCTTTTTCATTCGCGCCTGTTCGATGGCGGTGCTTTTCGGCTCGTGAACGTAATACCAAGTCAAAAAAAGCGAGATAATTCCAATCGGAATGTTGATGAAAAATATCCAGTGCCACGAATAATTATCGGTAATCCAGCCGCCGACCGTCGGACCGATGGCGGGCGCGAAAACCACGCCGAGACCGTAAATCGCAAAGGCGATGCCGCGCCTTTCCGGCGGCACGGTGTCGGCAATAATTGACTGCTCGCTCGGCGCGAGTCCGCCGCCGCCCAAACCTTGCAGAATGCGAAAGAAAATCAGCATTCCCAAATTCGTCGAAAGCCCGCACATCAACGAACTGAAAACGAACAGACAGACGCAAGCCATATAAAAACGCTTGCGCCCGAAAAACGTCGCCAGCCAGCCGGAAATCGGCAGAACAATCGCGTTCGCCACGAGATACGAAGTCAGAACCCACGCCGATTCTTCCTGTCCGGCGGACAAACTGCCCGCGATGTGCGGCAGCGCGACGTTGGCGATGGAAGTGTCGAGAACCTCCATAAACGTCGCAATCGTCAGAATCACGATAATCAAAATCGGGTTGATTTCCGTGCGCGACTTTTCGGCGATTGGCGCACCGAGCGCGGCGGCGTTGGTTGCCATTTACTCTCCTAAAAAGAATTTTAGCCACGAACAAACACGAAAGAACACGAAAGTAATGCAAAAGACTGAATAAAAATTTTCGTGCATTTTCGTGTTTGTTCGTGGCTAAAATCATCTGACTTTTACTGAAGGCTCGACCGACATTCCCGGCGCGAGCCGGTGCGTGTCGTCGGGCTGTTCGTCGAAGACGATTTTGACCGGGACGCGCTGGACGACTTTGACGTAATTTCCCGTCGCGTTTTCCGTCGGCAAGGCACTGAAACGCGAGCCGGTTCCGGCTTGAAAACTTTCGATTTTGCCGTGAAATTTTTGATTCGGATAAGCATCAACTTTAAGTTCGACGGCTTGCCCGACGCGCATCAACTCCAACTGCGTTTCCTTAAAATTCGCCGTCACCCAAATTTCGTCCGACTGCGAAAGTGCCATCAAAAGCGTTCCCGTCTGCACGAACTGCCCTTCTTCGACCGTTTTGCGCGTGATAAAACCGTCTTCGGGCGCGTAGATTTTCGTATAAGTCAGATCGAGTTCGGCTTGCCGAATCGCCACCTGCGCCTGTTCGATGCCCGCCTGCGAAGTGTCAATCTGCGACTTGCTGACGGCGATGCGTTCCGGCGCGGCGTTCGCATCCTGAAGCCGCCCGCTCGACTCGTTGACCTGCGATTCGGTCAGATTAACCTGCGCCAGCGATTGCCGGTAATTTTCCTGCGCGACACTGACGTTCGCCCGCGCTTCGTTGACCCTCGATGCCGCCGCGTCAATCTGTTTGAGCGCGGCGTTATACTGCGACTGCGCCGACTGCAAAGCGTTGACGGCTTGGTCAAATGCTTGTTTGGAAATGTCGCCGTTGTCGTAAAGTTTCTGCCGCCGGTTGTATTCGATCTGCGCCAATTTCAAATTCGATTCGACTTGCGGCGCAGTCGCCCGCGTTTGCGCGAGATTGGCTTGCGCCGTCCCGACCGCCGATTGCGCCTGTTTGATTAACGACTGTTTCGCATCGGCGGCGGCTTTGGTTTGGCGAACATTATTCTGCGTCGTCTGCACGTTGGAAGTCGCCTGCGTTTTCACCGCTTCGGTAGTCTTGCGCGTCAAATCAACATTCGCCCGCGACACATTTTTCTGCGTTTCGGCGGTGCGAAGCTGCGCTTTCGCCTGTTCGAGCTTCGCTTGATAATCCTGCGTGTTCAGTTCGACGAGCAACTCGCCTTTGTGAACCTGCTGGTTCGATTTAACGTAAACTTTCGTGACATACGCCGCAATTTTCGGGCTGATCTGCACGATGTCGCCGTCAATAAAAGCATCGTCGGTGGATTCGTATTGCCTGGCGTAAAACCAGTAAATCGTCCCGGCAATCGCCGCGATTAGAAAAACCGCCGCGCCGATAAAAATCGGAATCCGATTGCTTTTCTTCGGCGTTTCTTCCGCGTCCGCCGCGTTCTCATCTTGAACTCGCGGCTCGGCTTCCGGCGAATCGCTTTCAGCGTTTGTCTCCCGAATCTTTTCTTCATTTTCGGCGGATGCAGATTTACTTGCTCCGTTCCCGTTTGTTCCGCGCTCCAAACCCTTGTTCTCCGACGTTTTTTCTATCGTTCGTTCGCTCATTTCTAAATAAATTCGATAAGTAAGTATTTACTAACTTCACCTTTTGTTTTTCTCATTTTCAGATGCGCTTGTCAAATTTCCAAAACATTTTATAAGCTGTCAGAACCACCGGCGGCAGCCAGCGGTTAAACATCAGAAGTCATCTCAAAAATCCGCGAGCCGTTTTGAATTCTAAATTTTACATTCTCAATCCTTCATTTTTCCGCGTAAAAATTTAGAATGAAAAATGTAAAATTTAGAATTTCCGATTTTTGAGATAGCCTGGGATAACTATTATCACCGCGATAAACCTACGCTTTGATAAACTTAAACCGCCCGCTGCCGCCGGCGGTTCTGACGGATTCTCCGTGCGCGGCTTTCGACTTTTATGTTACGATTCTTTTTTGCCGTAACGCGATGAAAGAAAACATAGAAACTACCCGATTTGCTAACGATTTAACCGTTCTCACCGATAAAATGCCTGATGTTCGCAGCATCACGCTCGGCTTTTTTTTCCGTCAAGGTTCGCGTCACGAACCCGACGAATTGAACGGGATTTCGCACTTCATCGAACACGCCGTTTTCAAAGGAACGGCGAAACGCAGCGCATTACAGATAGCGATTGAAACCGATCGTTTGGGCGGCAATCTCGATGCCTTTACGATGCACGAAGAAACCGGATTTGCGATTAAAGTCGTTGACAATCAAATTGAAAAAGCCTTTGATTTGCTGGCTGATATGCTCGTCAATCCGCTATTTGACGAAAAGGAATTAAAGCGCGAACAGAAGGTCATCATCGAAGAAATCAAGATGACCGAAGATTCGCCCGAAGACATTTTAGGCGAGATTTTCAACGGTAAACTTTTCCCGAATCATCCGCTCGGACTGTCAATCGCCGGAACGCCTCGAACGGTTCGCACGTTCAACCACGAAACGACGCGAAAATATCACAGCGAGACTTTTAACGCGCAAAATTTGATAATCGCGGCGGCGGGAAATGTCGAACACGCGCAAATCGTAGATTTAGCCGACAAATTTTTCGATTCAGAAACCAGAAACCGGAAACCGGAAACCGGAAACCGGAAGCCAGAACTCGCCGCGCCGATTATCCTCAAAAAAAACACCACCCTCGAACAGGCGCATTTGATTATCGCCGCGCCGTTCGTTGATGCGAAAAACGAACGCCGCTATGCCGGAGACATTTTGGCGAACGCGCTCGGCGGCGGAACTTCGTCGCGTTTGTGGCAGAAAATCCGCGAAGAAAAAGGCTTGGCATACAGCGTCGGCGCGAGCGCGGCGATGTATCAGGACTGCGGCGTTTTCTCGATTTACGCCGGAACTTCGCCGAAACAAACCGAAGAAGTCCTGGACATTTCCATCGCCGAATTATCCAAAGTCGTCCGCGACGGCATCACGCTCGAAGAACTCGAATTAATCAAAGAACAAACCACCGCCTCGATTTTATTGGGTTTGGAAGATTCGAGCGTTCGCGCCGGAACTTTAGCGAGATTGGAAATGGTTCACGGCAGACAAATTTCACTGGAAGAAACCTTAGAAAAAATCGAAATTGTTTCGCTCGAAGAAGTCCAAAGTCTGGCGCGTGAATTTTTTCAAACCGAAAATATCGCGTTCGGGGCGTTGGGAAATTTGAACGGTTTGAAGATAAAACGCGAACGACTTGAAATATGATACGAGGTGAAATCAAGTCTGACAGTATTATTTTACGGCGATATGAAATCGGCTTCGCACCGCTTTTGCTGGAAGCGGCAATAGAATCACACGGCGGCGAATTTTCGCGCTGGATGCCGTGGTGTCACGAAAGTTACTCTGCGGCGGACAGCAAAAATTTCATCACGAGCAGCATCGAAAACTGGAAAAATCAAACCGAGTATGATTACGCGATTTTTGACGCGCAAAACGGAATATTTGTCGGCGGAGTCGCTTTGAATTTATTTAATCAGCATCGCAAACTGACGAATTTAGGTTATTGGGTTCGCACTGGCAGTCAACAGCGCGGAATCGCTCACACGGCAACACGATTGTTGGCAAAAACAGCTTTTGAAGATTTGGATTTGGATTTGAATCGAAGTCGCAATGGCGGTCGAAAATTATGCTAGTCAGAAAACCGCCGAAAAATCCGGCGCGATGCGTGAAGGAGTTTTGCGAAAATTGCTTTTTATCGGCGGTGTTCAGCACGACGCATTAATGTTTTCGTTCGTGCGCGAAGATTTCAAAAGTTGATGATAGAACCGATGATAAACGCAGGCGAAATTTTCGGCGACATTGATATTTATCTGTTCGATCAGATTTTGAAAAACCGCTTTACGCCGGAGATGAAAATTCTCGACGCGGGCTGCGGCGGCGGGCGCAATCTCGTTTATTTTCTGCGTGAAAATTTTCAGATTTTCGCCGTTGACCGCGAAGCGGAAGCGATTGAATATGTCCGGTATCTCGCCGAATCGCTCGCGCCGGAAATTTCGGCGGGTAATTTTCAGGTTGCAGCTATCGAAAAGATGCCTTTTGCCGATGAAAAATTCGATTGGGTTTTGAGCAACGCCGTGCTTCACTTTGCCGATGACGAAGCGCAATTCAACGAAATGCTTCGGGAAATGTGGCGGGTTTTGAAACCTTCGGGATTGCTGTTTGTGCGGCTCGCTTCGACGATTGGAATTGAAGATAAAGTGGAAAAAATCGCGGAACGCCGGTATTTGCTGCCCGACGGAAGCGAGCGATTTTTGGTTGACGAAGAAATGCTAATTTCGGCGACGGAAAATCTCGGCGGAATCTTCGTCGAACCGATTAAAACCACCAACGTCCAAAATCTGCGCTCTATGACGACGTGGATAATCGGCAAAGAGACCTATCGTTTTTCGTAGGCAATCGGATCAATTACGCCCGCCCGTTCAAATCCGCGAAGGCGCAAAGCGCACGAATCGCATTTGCCGCAAGCCGAATCTTCGTTTTGATAACACGACCAACTAAGTTCGAGCGGCGCGTTCAACTCAATTCCTTTCCGCACGATTTCGGCTTTTGACAAATGAATAATCGGCGTAACGATTTTGATATTCGTGTCGGGTTTCGTTCCCGCGTCAATCGTTTTTTCAAACGCCGCGAAAAATTCCGGGCGGCAGTCGGGATAACCGCTTGAATCCTCGAAAACCGCGCCGACGTAAATTGAATTCGCCTGCAAAACTTCCGCCCAACTCGTCGCAATCGCCAGCATATTCGCGTTGCGAAACGGAACGTAACTCGTCGGAATTTCTTTTGATTCCAAATCGGCTTCGGAAACTTCGATTGCTTTGTCGGTCAAAGACGAGCCGCCGATTTTCGCCAGATATTCAATCGAAACGTCGAGCCTTTTCCTCACGCCGTAAAAATCCGCAATGTCGCCGAAGGCCCGCCGTTCGCGCCGTTCGGTGCGCTGTCCGTAGGAAATATGCAGAAACGCGATTTCGTCCGTTTCGGCTTTGGCAATCGCCGCCGTTACGCACGAATCCATTCCGCCGGAAACCAAACAAATTGCCGTTGATCTAAAGTTTTGCGGCATTAAGCGACCTTTTTGACTGATTGAGAGTAAGTTGAAATTTTCTGTAAAACTTTCTCCTTGCTGCCGATGTCATTAATTTTTTGCGCGATGCTCAAGGCTTTTTCGATTCGCTCTTCCGACGCAAAATTCTCGGCGATTTCCGCCAACACGCTGGAAGCGTCGCGGCTGTCCTGTGAACTCGCCGATTTTTCGCCTTTTTGCGCGGCGGCAACGGCTTTTTCCCAAACTTCATCAGCCTTAAAGAAGGCTTTTGTCCGGCGCAGAGATTTGGCGACGTGATGAAGAAGTTCGGCTCTCTGCCACTCGGCGAGACTTTCGGCGGCAGCGGATTTTTCCGCTTCCGCAAAAATCGAAAAGGCTTTTTCCAAATGACCGATCAAAGCTAAATAATCGGCAATTTCCCGCAACGCCTGACTTTTTTCATAACTTTCCGACATCAGATGCGCCGCCCCGTAAGCCTTCTGCCAAACTCCGTTTTCGATGAGCCAGCGAACCGCGTCAAGCAGGTATAAATCGCGGTCTTCATCGTCGTGAATGGCTAATGCCAAACTGACGATTTCAAAACTTCGCGCCGAATCTTGAGTTTGCGAGACTTCCTTAAACAACCTTATTCTTTCAGAATCGTTACTCATAAATTTTATTTAAGCATAAATTTGGCGTATTTTGACAGCAAATCTTTGACATCCGATGTTTCCAAACCGGGAAACCGCAAAGACCAATGGTTTTCCCCGAACTGCGGCGTATATTCGGCAATGCCGTCGGTGAGCATCCGTTCGACGACTTTAGCAACGATGCCCGCCATCTTTTCGCCTTGATAAACGACCCGAATCGGCAAATTAAATTTGTAGTCCGGCAGAGGGTTTTCAAAAACCGAAAGACCGTCGTTATCAACCCGAAACGCGCTCGGATTCGTGCCGTTCAAACCGCGAAAAAGTGTGAGCGTAGTTTTAAACGCCGCTGCAAACTCCGTTAACGGTTCGCCAAAAATCGCCCGCAGTAGTTTTTCCTGCGCCGTCAATTCAGTCATCAATCAAACTCCGTGAACGTCTCTGCCCCAGATATATTTGTGCAACTGCAAATTCAGCCGAACTTTCAAACCGCTTTGTGAAACCGTTTCGGCGATTTGCGGTAAGTTTTCGATGCCGAAAATCGGCGAGATCAAAATCTCTTTGGCGCGGTTCTGCAAATCGTATTTGCCGATGACTTCACGCGCAAACTCCCAATCGTTCAAATCGGCGATGACGAATTTTATTTCGTCTTTTTCGCGGTTCAGGCGTTCAAGATTTGCCCAGTGATTGCGTTCGGATTCGCCGGAGGCGGGACATTTCACATCTAAAATAACTGTGGCTCTTTCGTCAACTTTTTCGGTCGAAAGAAAGCCGCCGGTTTCGATTAAGACCTCATATCCAAAATCCAAAAGCTGGGTAATAAACGGGTAAACATTTTTTTGCGCGAGCGGATCGCCGCCGGTAACTTCGATCAAATCGCAGCCGAAATCTTTTAATTGCGCGAGTATATTTTCAAACGAAATCCGCGTTCCACCGGTAAAAGTATAAACCGAATCGCACCACGCGCAGCGCATCGGGCAGCCGGTCAAACGCACAAACGCGCAAGGTCGTCCGGCGTGTGAGGATTCGCCCTGAATCGAGAGAAAAATTTCGGTAATTCGTAAATCCATTGGGGAAATTATAACAGGATGGACAGGATTTACAGGATTAAGGAAAACCATCTTGTAAATCCTGTCCATCCTGTTTGAATGCAATTTTTCGCTTTCCGAAACTTTGCGCTACAATTTTTCACGAGAGAAAAATTTGTCAAAGGAAGAAGGAGAAAAAATTATGCGAAAACAGTTAAAAGATTTTATCGAGCAAATCGGCAAAAACGCGGTGGCGATTATTCCGGCGGCGCACGAGGTAACGAAAAGCTACGACACGGAATTTAAGTTTCACCAGGATTCGGATTTCTTTTATTTGACTGGTTTTCCCGAACCCGACGCGATTGCCGTCATCAATCCGTCGAGCAAAAAAAGTCCTTTTACGCTTTTCGTTCGCCCGCGCGATCCAAAGATGGAAACGTGGTATGGACGGCGCGAAGGCACGGACGGCGCGAAGAAAAATTACGGCGCGGACAAGGCTCTGCCGATTGAAAAATTTACGTCGGAATTGCCGAAATTACTGAACGGCAGCGAGAAACTTTTCTATCGTTTCGGCGTTGACAACCGACTCGACCAGACGATTTTGCAGTATCTTTCGGCGCAGCGATTCAAGCGTTTGAAAACCGCTTATCCGCCGCACACGATCATTGATCCGACCTTAGCGATTCACGAAATGCGGCTGCACAAAACGCCCGACGAAGTGAAAACGATGCAGAAAGCCGCCGACATCGCCGTCGAAGCGCACGTTTTGGCGATGCAAACCGTCAAACCGGAGATGAACGAAGCGCACGTCGAATCGGTGATCGAACATTATTTCCGCACGAACGGCGCGGCGGGTGTTTCGTATAATTCCATCATCGGCGGCGGCGCGAACGCGACGATTCTGCATTACGTCGAAAACAACGCGCCGCTCCGGGACGGCGATTTATTATTAATTGACGCGGGCTGTCATTATCAGGGTTACGCCTCGGACATCACGCGCACGTTTCCCGTCAACGGCAGATATTCGCCCGCACAGCGCGAGGTTTACGACATCGTTCTCGAAACTGAAATCGCGTGTTTAGACGCGACCAAACCCGGCACGACCGTCAAAGAACGCCAGAATTTATCAATCGAAATGCTGACCGAAGGAATGAAAAAACTCGGATTATTAAAAGGCAAAACGAAAGATTTAATCAAGAAAAAGGCTTATGAAAAATACTATATGCACGGTGTCGGACATTATTTAGGCTTAGACGTTCACGACGCGGGACGCTATTTCAGCGATCACAAAGTCAAAGATTCGCGCCCGTTCGCCGCCGGAATGGTTTTGACGGTCGAACCCGGATTATACATTCCGGCGGACGACAAAGCCGCGCCGTCTAAATATCGCGGCATCGGCATCCGCATCGAAGACGACGTTCTCGTCACCGAAAGCGGCAACATCAACCTAACCGCCAAATGCCCGAAACACGCCGAAGAAATTGAAGAGTTGATGAACGGAAGCAAATAAATATTAATCAATTGCGATTATATCAGCGTCAAATCTATTAAAATTTGACGCTTTTTTGTTCAAAAAAATTTTGATTGATTTTCATCCGGCAAACGACTACTTTACTAACAATCGGGTATAAAATATTTAATCCTGGTAGCATTCTTTTATTTCACGTTGAAAATAAGTTTTATGACTGCACTAACTCAGAATGAGCGACTTCTGGCGACTGTCAACACTTGGAAAAGTAAGTTGCTTGATCTCTCAAAACGCAACCGCGCATTAAATTTTAAGATAAATAAAGTTTCGACTGTAACGATTGTTGACGAACTACCGACCGAGATTTTTCGTCTTCCGCGCCGCAGAAAAAGTAGCCCATTTTAAGACGGAAAACTCGATGATTCAACTTCCTTGACGACACGTTCAAGCGCGGACTCCGAACAAAAAAGGTAAGCAGGTAAGCGAGAGTTTTGCGGCATTTTGCCGAGTTCTGAGTTCAAACTTCAGTTTGCCCTCGCCGCGCTTCGCTGGCGAAAACACGCTGAAGCGTGAACTCAGAACGAAAAT
>JAYVKL010000021.1:0-5322 GCA_043768465.1 Pyrinomonadaceae bacterium | reverse complement strand
CCGCCAACATTGACCGCATCGGCGGCGGCAATCGCTTGTCGTTAAACGTCGTTTCGTCGTGGTGGTCTGGGGAAGCGAAAAAATACGGTGTGCAGTTTGACGAACACGACGACCGTTATGCCCGCACCGCCGAATGGCTCGAAATCGTTGATAAATTATGGGGCGGCGATCATTTCGATTACACGGGAAATTATTACAAAATCGAAGATGCCGTAATGCAGCCGAAACCGATTAACAAACCGACGATTTACGCGGGCGGCGAATCGGACAAAGCCAAAGATACGATTGCGCGTTTGTGCGATTCGTATGTAATGCACGGCGACGCGCCCGAAAAAGTAAAGCTGAAAATTGACGATATGGAACGGCGGCGCGAGCGTTTGAATTTGCCGCCGATGAGTTACGGCGTTGCCGGTTACGCGATTGTCCGCGATTCGGACGCAGAAGTAAAAAAGGAATTGGCGCGAATCACCGATGTCAAACAATCCGCCGCCGGTTACGGCAATTATCAGGATTGGCTGGCGAACACGAAACTCGAACAACAGGTATCTTTGGAAGATTATTCGGTCTCGAATCGCGGCTTGCGTTCGGGTTTGACGGGAACGCCCGACCAGGTGGCGGAACGAGTCGCCGAATTTGAAGCCGTCGGCGTGAATCTTCTTTTATTGCAATGCAGTCCGCAGTTGGAAGAAATGGAACGCTTTTCCGAAGCGGTCATCAGACGCTAAACCGATCATCGGAATCCGTCTGACTTTCGGCAAACTTATTGGCAATTCAGACTCAAACGCAGTAGGCTGAAAGCTGTGGAAAGAATAATTACCCTGCACATCGAAAGACTTCCCGAAGGCGTTTACCTAGCCACTTCCGATGCTGTTCAGGGCTTGATCGCGCAGGGGCGCACCGCCGCCGAAACTCTGGAAATTGCCCGCGATGTGGCGAAAAAATTGTTGGAAGCACAGGAGAACGAGCAAACCAACAATCTTCCCGCTTTGTCCGAAAAATTTGATTATCCATTAGTTATCGGAGTTTAAGATGGGCAGACTTTCCGGCTTTCGATACCGCGACATTATCAAAATTTTGAAAAAACTCGGTTTTGAATTTTATCGCCAAGCAGCCGGAAGCCACGAAATTTGGTTTAATGCCGCAACCAGAAAGTTCACGACCATTCCCAATCACGCGGGCGATATGCCCGAAGGAACTGTCCGCGCGCAATCTTGAAACAAGCCGACCTTGATGCGGAAGAATTCTTGAAGCTGAAATAATTCGTTAATTTATTCAACCCGCGAACGCTTTTTGCTGTGGCGCGGCTTTTTATTATCATCAACCGAATCGTTCCGTCCGATTTGCTATAATTTTTTCACACCAAAGCAATGCTCGAATCGGCTGAAACATTAAATATCAAACAGGCGAGCGCGTGGGCGACCGCGCATCTCGGCAGAACCGTTACGCCGGCGAATATCGCGTATCTCATTAACTACGGCAGAGTTCCGAAAATCGGCGCGAACGGCGGCACTTTGATTGCCAAACAGGATTTGATTGATTATTACGAAACGGCGCAGAGAGAAACTAACTGGACAAAACAAATCGGCGCGGATTTGAATTGGAAGTTATCATTCGACCAATTCACCGAATCGCAAACGACCAAACACGTTCACCGGCTGCATCCATATAAAGGCAAATTCATTCCGCAACTCGTCGAGTATTTTCTCAGCAAAAGAATTGACGAATTCAAAACCGAAGTCTTTTTTGAACCGGGCGACATTGTTCTCGACCCGTTTTGCGGCAGCGGAACGACGCTCGTTCAAGCCAATGAGTTAGGCATAAATGCCGTCGGCATTGACGTTTCCGCTTTCAATGCGCTGATTTCAAACGTCAAAGTTAAAAAGGTTAATCTCGTCGAACTGCAAACCTGTATCAATGATATTTCGCACTGGCTTCGGGCTTTTACTGCCGATCAGTCGAATATCGAATTTGAAATTAAATTGACAGAATATCTCAACAAATACAACAGTAAATATTTCCCTTCGCCCGAATTCAAAATTCGCGCCCGGAGAAAAGATTTTGACGATAAAAGCTACGCGGCGGAACACGAAGCAATTGTTTTAAAAAAGTATCAGGAACACGTCAAACTCTACGACATCAAACTCAAACAAGATAAACAGGAAAGATTTTTGGATAAATGGTTCGTTGCGTCCGTTCGTGAGGAAATCGAATTTGTTTCCAAAGCAATCGAAAAAGTTGAAAGCAAGGAAATCCGCGATGTTTTAACGGTGATGTTGAGCCGGACGATTCGCAGTTGCCGCGCCACGACACACGCCGATCTTGCAACTTTGGTCGAACCCGTTACGACAACTTACTATTGTGCGAAACACGGCAAAATCTGCAAACCTTTGTTCACAATTGTTTCGTGGTGGGAAAGATACGCTGCCGATACCGTCAAGCGTCTATCGGAATTCGACAAACTGCGAACCGACACCGCGCAGATTTGTCTGAACGGCGATTCGACTAACATTGATATTTTCGCCGAACTCGAAAAGCGTAATAAACCGCTCGCCGAATTAGCGCAAACCCAAAAGATTCGCGGCATTTTCTCCAGTCCGCCGTATGTCGGCTTGATTGATTACCACGAACAACACGCCTACGCCTACGACCTTTTCGGCTTTGAACGCCGCGACGCGCAGGAAATCGGTGCGCTTGCCAAAAAACAATCGAAACAAGCGCAAGCCGATTACGCCGCCGGAGTCGCCGACGTTCTCCGCAACGCCCGAAAGTTTTTAGCCGAAGATTTCGACGTTTTCCTTGTCGCTAATGATAAATACAATCTTTACCCGCAGATTGCCGAAAACGCCGATTTGCTTATAATTAATCAATACAAACGCCCCGTTTTGAATCGCACCGAAAAAGACAAAAGCGCGTATTCGGAAATAATTTTTCATCTAAAAAAGAGATAAATATGGATTTTGAAGAATATGAAGACCCAATCGAATACACGGTTACGGAAGACAAAATCTTTTGCGATTACGGAACTTTGGACTATGACGTTGACGAAGACACCGCGATTGTTCAGGCAATCAGCGTTTACCGAACTGGCGAAGGAATCGGCAGAAAACTTGTTGAATTATTTGAAGATGCGGTTATCAAAGAAAATGCTACATCTGCTTATGTTCCGGCAACGCCGAGCAAAGAAGCAATTTCATTCTGGAAGAAAATGAAATACAAACCTTCCGGCGATGATGATAAATACTGGGCGAGAAAAATAATCAACAGTTGGAAAGAAATCACTTGGGATACTCCGCAAGGCGTTGTTGTGATGGAAAAGGATTTTAAGAAAAAGAGGAAAATCTAAAATTAATAATATGGCTTTATCGCAAGACAAAATTGAGAAAATTTCCTTTCAAGCAATTCAAGTTTTATTTTCAAGATTTACAAGTTTCCCTGAAAACGCTTCTCAAAACAGAAACGCGCCTTTTCATACAGCATTTTTGAATGCCTTTGGTGATAAATTCGCAGACAAGGCTTGTGATATTCCGTTCTTTGTTAGTCTAAGTGGTTGGCTTCACGGACTAAGCACAACAATCGGACAAAACTTTTTTGAAAATACCGCTTTCATTTTAAGCGACGGCGAAAAAAGAGAATATACTTCCGGCAAACTCGGCAATCTGCAAATAACCCGAAAGCAAAGAGGGAATATCGGCAAAATTACGGCTGATTTAAGCAACAGAACCGCTAAACCGAATTTAACCGAAGAAGACAATTTAATTTTCATCATTGACGACAGCGAACTGATTAGCGCGATGGATTTTTCAGCCGATGTTTTCATTGATGACGGAAAGCAAATCATTGCTATTGAGTCGAAAACCGTGAAACCTAATTCCGGCGGTTCGCAGGGAGAAAAGCGGAAAATTTTAGAAGGCAAAGCAGCGTTATTTAACAAATATCCTAATCATCAAATTTCGTTTTTTCTCGGCTTCCCATTTGACCCGACGAGTAAAGATTCGGCGACCGGATTTGATAAGGTAAGATTTACCAAATCAGTTATCAATTTGAACAAATCATTTGCGCCGGAAGAGATTTTATTGGCTGGAGAATTGTGGGATAAACTATCCGGCGAAGAAAACACGATGGAGCAAATTTTGGCTATTATAAATTCGATTGCCACCGTCGAATTTATGAATGAATACAATTTTCTTAATGAACAACAAAATAAAATTGATAAAAGATATAGAGAATTATTAGTGCGGTGGAATTTGTGTTCAGAAATTGAATTATTTGATAAAGAAGCTGAGTTATTAGCTCAAATTGAAAACAATAAATCTGCAATGAAGAGATTCAATCAAATGATTTTCAAAGATGGTAAATACAAACAGGACAGATATGAAAGTTTAAGAGTTCATTTGATTAAAAATGCAGAGCAAACAAATCTTTTCTGACGAACGGCGCGTTTCAGGTGATTCAGACGATAATGACCGATTTGACTGCCGCTAATGGTTCGCCCGATAAAGCGAACGAAATCGAACGCATCAGAGCCGTCGCCCGCGCCGGAGAAATGATAAAGGTCAAACCGACGAAGATTGATGTTTTCGTCGAAGCCAAAGACGGCGAGTTGTTTTTGTTCGACATCAAAACGGCGAAACCGAACGCAGGTAACTTCAAGGAATTCAAACGAACGCTGCTCGAATGGGTCGCCGCCGTTTTAGCCGACACGCCCGACGCAAAAGTTAATTCGCTGATTGCGATTCCTTACAATCCATACGCGCCCGAACCTTACAACCGCTGGACGATGCGCGGAATGTTAGACTTGCCGAACGAATTAAAAGTCGCCGAAGAATTTTGGGATTTCTTAGGCGGTGCGGGCGCGTATAATGATTTGCTGGACATTTTTGAGCGCGTCGGCATCGAGCTTTGTTCGGAGATTGACGATTATTTTTCAAAATTCAACCTGAAATGAATTTATAAGTGATATAGGAAGGTGAAAATATATCGAGCGAAATCGAAAAAGCGGCGCACGACAAAATGGTTTCGCCGGTTGAAGCGATGCCCGGTGCGAACAAATATCGGCAGCCGGCGCGGACTGAAAAGGATAAAACTTTTTATCAGGACTGAGATGGTCTAATAAAGGTGGAGAAGAAACTCTCCCTTGATAAAATGAGAGAATGAAGAAAAAATACGATGCAGATTTCAAGCGCAATACGGTGCAAAAAGTTTTTGACGGTCAATCGGTGGCAAGCGTTTCGCGTGAGTTAGGGGTTGGTGAGAGTTTGATTCACAAGTGGAAAAAGGCTTTTTTACAAAATGGTCGCTCGACTCAAAGCGGTTCTGAATTAT
>JAYVKL010000020.1:0-7905 GCA_043768465.1 Pyrinomonadaceae bacterium | reverse complement strand
AACGAACGAAACGCCGTTATCAGGCAAATAGATTCGTTTCTTGGGATCGTGCCGTTGGCAGCTAAAATCTTCTGGCTAAAGTTCCGGTGCAAACTGGAAATGATAGATGAAAAGTCAGGTGTGAATTAAGGAAACTGAAATTTTTGGTGTGAATTTAGGTGTGAATGAAAAAAGAGGCATTTTGCAATGCCTCTAACTCGTTGAAAAGATTGGTGCCGACTACAAGATTTGAACTTGTGACCTCCCGCGTGTGAAGCGGATGCTCTACCACTGAGCTAAGTCGGCTGATGACTGATGCGCCCGGTATTAAATCGTTGGATCGTCGGCTTTTGCCGGACGTTCTTCCTCGGTTGATTTGGTGGTGGCGAGCGTCGAATCGAAATAAAAATGCCGCTTGCCCGAACCTTCCTGCGGGTCGGCGTTGATGGCGTAGAAAGCCGGTTTGGTGCCGGAAGACGGCTGGACGGTCAGTTTGAAAAGGTAGCCGTTGATGACGGGCGAATCGCCGGCGAATCGTTCGTCAAGTTGAGTAGATTTAATCAATTCGTCAAAGGTCGGTGCAAAATTGCCGTGATGTTTTGAAGCGTAACCGATTTGCAGAGTTTTAATCGTATTGATGGACTGCGCGGCGGAAGTTTCGTTGCCGTTGTTGACCATCGCTTTGTAAGCGGGAATTCCGACTCCGATCAACAGCGCGATAATCGCAATCACGATCATCAACTCGATTAAGTTGAAACCGCGCTGGTCTTTTAGTTTTCGGCGTAAAATTTTCATAAAAAGTTTTATATTGCTCCTTCGATTTTTATCACGAAAAAACTTTCGGTAAGTTTCAAAATTTTAGCTGTTTACCGGGCAGGTTTGCAACCGGCGGAAAACTTTCGGAACTTGTGTGACCCGGCGGACGGCTGTGAAAACAGATTTTCGCTTTTTTCGATGCGTTCGACGGCTTAAATTTTGTAAAATAGACGGCGGCTTCTAAATAAAACAAATGAGAGACTGGATAGCAAACGAAACCGAAACGACGACGAAACCCGTCACGCGCGAATTTGACGCGGTGGGAAAAATAAATGTTCTGCAAGCCGAGATCGAGCGCGTCATCAAAGGCAAATCCGAAACGGTCAAACTCGCCCTCGTCGCCCTGCTCGCCAAAGGTCATCTGCTGATCGAAGACGTTCCCGGCATCGGCAAAACGACGCTGGCGAACGCGCTGGCGCGGGCTTTGGATTTGTCGTTTAAGCGGATTCAATTTACCAGCGATTTACTGCCGTCCGATGTCATCGGGCTTTCGATTTACAACCAGCGCGACGAGCGTTTTGAATGGAACGCCGGACCGATTTTCTCGAATGTCGTTTTAGCCGACGAGATCAATCGCGCGACCCCGAAAACGCAGTCCGCGCTTTTGGAAGCGATGGCGGAGGAACAAATCACGGTCGAAGGCGTTTCGCGCCCGCTGCCGCTGCCGTTTATGGTAGTGGCGACGCAGAATCCGACCGAGCATCACGGAACTTATCCGCTGCCGGAATCGCAGTTGGACAGATTTATGCTGCGGCTGCACATCGGTTATCCGAATCTGTCGGACGAACGCGAAATTCTGCGCGACCGCAAACGCGAAAATCCTTTGCGCCGCGTCGCCGCCGTGATGTCGGAAGCCGATATTCTGGAATTACAGCACCGGGTTTCCGAAGTGCGCGTGGACGAAGCACTGGTGGAATATCTATTGAAAATCGTCGCTCAAACCCGCGAAACCGACGCGCTCGAACTCGGCATCAGCCCGCGCGGAACGCTCGCCCTGTTTCGCGCCGCGCAAGCCGTCGCGCTGATCGAAGGGCGCGATTTCTGCATCGCCGACGACATCAAACGGCTGATTCTGCCCGTTTTCGCGCATCGCATTATCGTCAATTCGCGCCAGGCGGCGAGCGGCAAACGCCGCAGTTACGAAGCCGAACAGATTCTGCGCGATATTTTGCAGAAAACGAACGTGCCGCTTTGAAAAAAGTTTTAACCACATAGGAATATAGAAAACATAGAGAAATCAAGAATCAATAGGATTGAACAATTTATATTTGACTCGGCATTAGTTTTAGAAAACTATGTTTTTTATGTTCCTATGTGGTTAATAAAATTGATGAATCTTAAAAAACTCGCCCGGCTGTTCAGTTTCCGCGACGTTCGCAATGCCGTTCTCGGTTTGGCGGTCGTGATCGGCGGTTTGGGATTGGCGTTGACGACGATTTACGCGCATCAATCGGCGAATTACCGGCTGGCTGGCTGGCTGGCGGGCATCTCTCTGGTGTTCGTTTTGCTGATCGTCGTTTTCGTCGTGCCGCCGCTGGCGCGTTCGGCAAGCACGGAAGCCGCGCAGATGAATCTGCCGTTTGAGCTAACCGTCGGCGGCGTGCTGATAATCGTTTTGATGGTGATCGTCGCTTTTCTGGCGTGGAATACGGGCAATAATCTGCTGTTTTTGATTTTATCTCTGCTGGCGGCGGCGGTCATCGTCGGTTTTTTTTTCGGCAGCGTCTGTCTGCAAAAGGTTGACGTGAAGATGCGTTTCCCGGAAACGATTTTCGCCGGCGAACCAACGCCCATTCTCGTCAGCCTGCACAATCGCAAACGGATTTTCCCGACGTTTTCAGTGGTCGCCCAGGTGCGCGGCAAAGAGCGCGAACAGTCAATTTTATTCGGGGAATTAAAACAGATTCTGCCGGAAAAATGGGCGGATAAAATCACCCGTCCGCCGATTATCAAACACACGCTCGATTATTTCGTTTATATTCCGCGCCGCGCCGCCGCCGAGAATAAAGCGGAACATATTTTCCCGAAGCGCGGGCGGTTTATTATCAAAGATTTCGAGCTTTCGACGAAGTTTCCGTTCGGATTCTTTCACCATCACCGACGGCTTTCCGCGCAGGAAACGGAGATCGTCATTTTCCCGCAAGTCGTGCCGATAGACGCGGAGACGATTGATTTGCCGATTGCAATCGGCAGACTTATCACGAATAAAAAAGGTTTGGGACAGAATCTGCTCGGAATGCGCGACTACCAGCCGCTGGACGATCTGCGGCGCGTTGATTGGAAGGCGACGGCGCGCACCCGGCGTTTGATCGTCCGCGAATTTTCCGCCGAAGACGATCAGCGCGTGACCGTTATTTTTGATACGCGCCTGCCGTCGAACGATATGAACGGGAAATTATCGCTGCGCGAGAAAATCGAAGCCGAACAAAAAGGCGGAACAATCGCGCCCGTGTCCGAAAGATTTGAAAAAGGCGTGAGCCAAACCGCTTCCCTGCTCGCGCATTTCACCGGCGAACAAGCCGAAATTCGCCTGGTGGTCAACGGAAAAATCGGCGAATTCGGCATCGGGATAATTCATTTGAACGAATGTTTGAAACGCCTCGCGCTCGTCGAGCCGATTTTTGACGACGAAGCCGCATTAAATTCGGATGTTTTGGAAAACGTTTTATATGAGCGGGAAAATATCTGCACATTTTTTATCACGGCTCGCCGCCGGGACAATTTGCCGGACGAACTGAATCAGCAGGCAGGCATAATCAATTATTGACAACATCGGGCGTTCGCGGGTAATCTCGTAAACTTCCCGATCCGATTCTCGAAAATTTACTTCTTCGGCAAAGTCATCGTTTCGCCTTCCGGGTTTATTTCCAGATGGCGCGTCGTGTTTTCGACGACGGACGGCGGCACGAGTTCGCCCGTTCGATAGCTCGAATCGGGCGCGGCATATTCGATTTGACTTGGCGGCAAAGCCGAATTCGGCGGCGCGGAAGCGATGACGTTCGGCACATTAGGCGAAGCGAAAGAGGCATTTTGCTGTTCCGATTTTTTCAGTTGAACATATTGCGCGACACCGCTGCCGAGCGAGCCGAACGCCGGAATCAGCATCCAAAACCACCAGAATTGACCGCCCGCGATTTTCGTAAAACCCAAAACTATCGCCACAATCAGGAACGCCAGTCCGGTGAATATCTTGGTGATTGCGTTTTCATAATTTACGGGCTTGCCCTTTTTATCAACCAAATTTTGATTTTTCCGCAAATTTCCCGATAACGCTTCGGAAACATTGCCTAAATCCGCGCCGCAGCTCCGACAAAATCTGCCCGCGTCCGAGTTTTGCGTTCCGCATTTTGGACAAAACATAATTTTTCTGGTTTCTGGTTTCTGGTTTCTGATTCTTAGAGCGTGTTTGGAAATTCAAAAAAGACCGGCAATTCTACATTTGACATTTCGCATTCTAAATTTTCACCGGATAAAAATTGAAAATGTCGAATGTAAAATGAAGCCGTCCACTTTTCGATCAGGTGAATTTCCAAACACGCTCTTAGTTAAAGGCTTCGGTCTCAGCCCGGAACCTGAAACCTGAAACCTGTTTTTGTCTTCCCGCTTCAAAAAGGATTACGCCGCAGGCGACCGAGACGTTCAAGGATTCGATGTTTCCGCGCATCGGAATTTTCACCAGCGCGTCGCATTTCTCCGCCGTCAAACGATGCAGACCTTTGCCTTCGCCGCCTAAAATCAAGGCGCACGGCACTTTGAAATCCCAATCGGTATAACTTATAGTCGCCGCGCCGCCCGCGCCGACCACCCAAATGTTATGCTCTTTCAGTTCGTCAATCAAGCGATTCAGGTTGATAACTTTCGCCACTTTGACGTATTCGCTCGCGCCCGCCGACGATTTGGCGACGGTTTCGGTCAACCCGACGGCGCGGCGTTCGGGAATAAAAACGCCGTCCGCGCCCGCGCATTCGATGGTGCGGAGTATCGCGCCGAAATTTCGCGGGTCTTCCACGCCGTCTAAAATTACGATCAAAGGATTTTCGCCGGCTTCGGCTTTACGATAAATTTCGCCGAGAAGTTTCTCGGTCGGATAATAATCAGCCGCCGCGACGAAGGCGACGACACCCTGATGATTCGCGCCGCCGGCGACCAGTCTCGACAAATTTTCTCGCGGCACCTTCTGAAACGAAACGCCGCGACTGCGCGCCAGCAACAGAATGTCGGAAAGCCGTTTTTCGTGTGCGCTGTCGGCGACGATTATTTTTTCGATTCGCCGATTTTCGGCGCGCAGGGCTTCCAGAACGGGCGAAACGCCGTAGATTAGACCGGAGTCGAGGGTCGGCAGCCGCGAGTCGGCGGAAAAAGATTTTTCGCGCTCGAATTCCGCCCGCTTCGGTTTTTCTTCCGACTCGCTTCGCTTGATTCCCGCCTCGCTGCGTCTGATTCTCGGCTTGCCCGTCTCGATTCTCGACTTTTTTTTCATAAAAGATTTCGGTGCAGACGCGAGTATTTCGTCATCTGCGCGCCGTTGTTGACGCTCGTCACATTTCCCAGATTAAATTTTCCGATGCCGCCGCGCTTTAAGCCCTGCGAATCGGTTTTTCGGTCAACCTCCCAAACGTCCGCCAAACGTTCGCGGATTTGCAGATAATCGTTGACGACTTTGGCGTTCGGCGCGAAATTTTCGAGTTTGGCGGCGAGTTTTTTGAGGTTATCCTGCGCTAAAATTCCCTTTTCCGCGTCCAGACCGGAAAAATCGAAACCTTTCGCCGGGATTCGCCAGCCGAACGCCTCCCGGCGGCTGTAAATGTCAATTAACGGTTCGTCAAACGCGGTTTCGGTCGAATCGAGAAGTTTCCTGGCACCTCTTTTGCCGTAAACTTCCGTCGCTTGGATTCGACGCTCGAAAATCGCGCCGGTCACTATCAACGCCAAATCTTTTTCAGGAATTTCGACGATTTCATCACGATTAAAAAGTATCAAAATCAGTTTATCGTCAAAGAATTCGATGCCGCGCAGACGCTGGGGAAATCTACCGGAGCCGAGTTTTTCGTCGCTCAGAACAATAGATTCGATACCGAAATTTTCCAGCCACTGCCGCACTGTCCCGGCTTCGGCTTCCGACTCGACGCGGACGACCGGCAGCGGTTTCCCGGCTTCGATGATTTTTTGCAGAACAGCCGTTTCAGTTTTTAAAATTCGCGCGATTTCCGTAATTTTAGATCGGTCGAAAATCGGCGAAGTCGGGAAAATAATTACATTAAAGCCTTTTTCCCACGCTTCGAGTTTGCGCCGGTTCGGTTTTAGAAACTGCCGCTGCGCGGCGGAGCTTTCGAGTTCCGCGCCGCAGTAGAAACAGTCGGCGCGGTGCGGCGGATTCGCCCTTTCGCATTTCGCGCATCGAATCGTCGCTTCCGATTGATAGCCGATGTTTTCCACCGGCGCGGGCAAATCCTTCAGCCGTTCGTCGAAATTTTTCTCTTTCATAATGTTTTCGATTATACGATTATCCATCGAAAAACAATCGCCCGGTTAAAACTTTCGCTTGACCGAAAGAGGAATAAACAGGCACACTGGAAACAGTTAATATTTTTGAAACGCAGTTTATTTATCAGAAAAACGGAATTGTTCAACGTCATAAAACGCTATTTTTGTCGGCTGACGATATTTTAAGATTCGGATATAAATTACGAGTTAGTTTCTGTTGTTACGATATTCAGATTTCCGGGACATTCGATTGAATGTCAGTTTTCCCCTTCCGTTTTTCCGACTGCTGCGGTTCGATTTATCTTAAAAATTTATAATAAAAAGAAGGTTTTTTAAAATGCAGTTTGATATGTCCGCCAACTCGTCTTGGCAATTCGGACATCGCGGGCGCGTCGCGGTGTTTATTGACGGGAACAATCTTTTTCACGCCGCGCGGTTTCATAACATAGATATTGACTACAACAAACTTCTGCGCCTTTTACTGGGCGACGGACGACTGCTCCGCGCTTTTTTTTACACGGGCGTTGACGCGAACGCGGAACGCCAGCAGGGATTTCTGCTGTGGATGCGGCGCAACGGTTTTCGCGTCGTACAGAAGGAATTGAAAACATTTTACGACGGGACGCGCAAGGCAAATCTCGATGTCGAAATCGCGGTTGATATGCTTTCGCTCGCCGGGCGTTACGACACAGCGGTGCTGGTTTCGGGCGATGAAGATTTCGTTTACGCCTTAAACGCGATTGCCTATAAAGGCTGCCGCGTCGAAGTCGCCGGTTTTCGCTCGAACACCGCGCCGCGCCTGATTGATGTCGCCGATTATTTTATAGATTTGGGCGACATCGCCGAACTCGTCCGCAAAGATGTCTCGCAAACCGGGCAATACGATATTCCGTCTTTTATGCCGCCGGAAGAATTGCCAACGGCAAACATTCGCGGAAACAACGACAAAAGGTTTCCGGCGGCGAGCGGCAAAATCCCGTTCGAGCCGCATTATAATCAGGACGAAACGGAAGATTATTCGGATTTGGTGCGCGTCCGCGATGAAAGATGAAACTTTTTACCGTCGCAGAAGCCAACGATTTGCTGCTTGATATTCGCCCGAAACTCGAAAAAATCCGTGACTGTTACGCCGCCGCGCGAGCGTTGCGCGAATCGGCGAGAGCGGCGGCGAAGGTCTCCGATTTCGGCGGCGGAATGGAAGGCGGCACCAATTACGTCACGTCACTTTACGAAATCGGCAAATTGACGACTGAGCTGAACGGACTCGGCATTCAGTTAAAGGATTGTTCACGCGGCTTGATTGATCTCCCCTGTCGGCGAAACGGGCAGATTATTGTTCTCTGCTGGCAACTCGGCGAAGGCGACGAAATCCGGTGGTGGCACGAGATTGAAACGGGTTTTGCGGGGCGCATGCCGCTTTAAGTTTTTCAGAAGCAGTTTGAAAACTCTCGAAGACGCGGGAAATTTTACATTCTTTATTTTTCATTTTATACCCGTCAATTAACGGTTTATTTTGATGAAATGAAATTTAGAGTCTGTTTAAATTTTCAAGAAGCCAGTTGTTTCAGCATAATTCGTATCATCGCCAGTTGGATAAAAGCCTTTGAAACTTCCGTGTTTTCTTCA
>JAYVKL010000019.1:0-5781 GCA_043768465.1 Pyrinomonadaceae bacterium | reverse complement strand
TCGAAACGGATTAGTGAACTAATCCGTTTCGACGACACTTTCTTTGTGACAAATTCAGACTGCCCTGTTTGCTTCAAAGTTGTTTTTAGAATGTAAAGCGAGTTGCGGTTTCGGTGGAGCAGCCTGAATCAACCACATTTCCGCTCGGATCGAAAAATTCAAACGTCGAGCTGCTGGCGTAAGAATTGGAATCACGACTTATCAGTATATATTCTTTAATTTTGGCGTTTCCGGCAAAATCTCCGTTCGGTTCGTAGGTGTAAAACGACAGCGCGACGGTGTAGCGTCGTTCCGAAGTGCGTTTCCAAATGCCGTGTCCGCTACTCGGGAACGAAGGGTTCGTTTCCGACGCTGTTCCGCCATCTGCAATCGTCCGCAGTGCCTGAAACGAACCGTGCGGCGCACCCGTTTGACAATCACGAAACGTGACGACCGTTTTCCAAACACCTTCGAGAGTGTTGCCGGATTCTTCATTTACCGAATTTAATGTTTGGCTATCGGTTTTATCCTGCCCGAAAGCCAGCGTCGGCGCGATTGCCGAAGCGAAAATCATCGCCAATGCGATGACGAATGTTTTTATTATATTTTTTGCGTTCATTTTTTTTCTCCTAAATTTTTTTTGTTAAAGCGGCTTTTTTCCGCCTTCATAAATCTAGTGCGGTAAACGACGGCGGATTGGCTCACCGGAATCAAAAAAAATTGACTTGATTCATTTATCGGCATATTCTTAATCCACAAAGTTTCAAATATCGAGTTAAAATTCGCGTTTTTCTTGAAACCCGAACTTTGAAAGTTGAAACTTAAAATGCCGGAAATGATACGCACACCGCCCGACATCACCGCCAAACTCCGCGACCTGAACGAAGGCGGGCGTGAATCTTTGGACGCGATTGTGCCGCTTGTTTATGATGAACTGCACCGGCAGGCGCATCGTTTTCTGCGCCGTGAACGCCGCAATAATTCTTTGCAGACTACCGCGCTGATTAACGAGGCGTATCTAAAGCTCATCGGACAAAAAAACGTCCGTTTTGAAAGCCGCACCCATTTTTTTGCGATTGCGGCAAATCTGATGCGCGAGACTTTGGTTGACCACGCCCGCACCAAACAACGGCTCAAACGCGGCGGCGTGAATAGTAATTTGCCGCTTGAAGAAGCATTGTTAGTCGCGGCGGACGAAAAAGATTTCGATTTAATCGCGCTTGACGAAGCCTTAAACAGACTCGGCAAAATGGACGCGCGGCAAGCTCGCATCGTCGAACTCAAATTCTTCGCCGATTTGACTTTGCAGGAAACGGCAGAAGTTTTGGAAATCTCGACTGCCACCGTCAAACGCGACTGGACGATTGCTAAATTGTGGCTGCATCACGAATTGACAAAATAGTTTTCTCCATACTTCACGAAAGATTATGCAGAAAAATTTTCCCCGGTCGCAGAAGGTGACAAACAGCAGAGCGTAGGGTGCAATGAGCAGAGCGAATGAAACCCTACGTCGGTTTAAAAAATCTTCGCTCGCTGAAAATGAGCAACAACCAACGCCGGATTGTTCGACACTTTCAGCGTCGGCAATTCCGATGTGGGATCGTAGAGTTGTGATCATTGCATTCCCTTCACCCTATGCTATGTTATTCGTCACCTTCAGCGACCGAAATTAAAAACTGCAATCTCGGAACATCTAAAAATGGACTCGGAACGCTGGCAAAAGGTTAAAGCATTATTCGATGCCGTCGTCGAACTCGCGCCGGACAAGCGCGAGCAATTTCTCGCCAAATCCTGCGGCGCGGATGGTGATTTACGCCGCGATGTCGAAAAGTTGCTGGCATCGTCCGATGAGGCGGAAAGTTTTATGGAATCGCCTGCCGCTCAAGAAGTCGTCAGTCAAATTATCGAACCGAAAAATCTCGCGGCGGGCGTGAGTTTCGGGCATTACGAAATCGTCAAACAGATCGGCGCAGGCGGAATGGGCGAAGTTTATCTGGCAAACGATACAAAACTCGAACGCCGCGTCGCCGTCAAAATTCTCAACGAAAAATTCGCCGCGCACGAATCAAATCTCCAGCGATTTATTCAGGAAGCGAAAGCCGCGTCCGCTCTGAATCATCCGAATATTTTAATCATTCACGAAATCGGCGCGAGCGAAAATGCCAATTACATCGTCAGCGAATACATCGAGGGCGAAACTCTGCGCGACAGTTTTAGACAATCGCCGCCGAGGTTGTCGGAAGTGTTGGACATTTCCATCCAGATCGCCAACGCGCTCTGCACGGCGCACGAAGCGCATATCGTCCACCGCGACATCAAGCCGGAAAATATAATGATTCGTCCCGACGGTTTCGTGAAGATTCTCGACTTCGGTTTAGCCAAACTCGTCGAACAAAAAGCCGTCGGCTTTGAAGCCTCGACCGTCAAACAAAATCAGACGGCGAAAGGCGTGATAATGGGAACGGTCAATTATATGTCGCCCGAACAGGCGAAGGGCGAAAAGGTTGATGCGCGAACCGATATTTTCAGTTTCGGCGTGGTGCTTTACGAAATGATTGCGGGACGAACGCCGTTCGCGGGCGATTCGATGTCGGAAACTTTTGCGAATTTAATCAACAGCGAACCGCCGCCGCTGGCGCGATTTTCGGCAAACACGCCGGACGAATTGCAAAGAATCGTCACCAAAACGCTTCGCAAAAAACGGGACGAGCGTTACCAAACGATGAAGGATTTGCTGTCTGATTTGAAGGATTTGCGGGAAAATCTGGCGTTTGATGAGCGTTTGGAAAAATCGCAGCCTCCGAACGACAAAAACGCCACCGCATTTTTACCGGCGACAACGGGCGACGGCAATAAACAGACGGACGAAACGAATCATAATTTCACCGGACAAATCAAACGCCACAAACCGCTTGCCGCGCTTGTTTCGGCTGTTTTACTTTTGAGCCTGATCGGATTCGGCTATTATTTTTACAATTCAAAAAAATCGAGCGCGAACATCAAGAAATCGCTTGCCGTTTTGCCGTTCGCCAATGCCGGGAACGACCCGAACGCCGAATATCTGTCGGACGGCATCACCGAAAGCGTTATCAATAATTTGTCGCAGATTTCCAGTTTGAGAGTTATGTCGCGCAATTCGGCGTTTCGTTTCAAAAATAATCAAACCGACACTAAAAATATCGCCGCGCAACTCGGCGTGGAAACGCTCGTGACGGGCGACATCAAACAACTCGGCGATAAACTCGTCATCAATGTTCGCCTGATTGATGCGAGCGATGATTCGCAGATTTGGGGCAGTCAATACGTCAAAAATTCCGCCGATCTCATCGCCGCACAAAACGAAATCGCGCAAGCCGTCGCCACTAATCTGCGCGGAAAATTAACCGATTCCGAACAGCGGCAATTGGCGAAACGTCCGACGGAAAACGTCGAAGCCTACCAGCTTTACCAAAGAGGACGTTTTCACGTTTTCAAATTAACGCCGCCGGAAATTCAATCGGGCATTTCATATTTCCAACAGGCGATTGATCTTGACCCGAATTACGCGCTTGCCTACGCCGGACTCTCCGACGCATATCGTTCGCTGGCTCTTGGCAGTGAGATGTCGCCGCAGGAATTTTTGCCCAAATCGCTGGCGGCGGCAGCCAAATCAATCGAGATTGACGATAATCTCTCCGAAGGTCATACGGCTCTCGGTATGAGTTTGTTTTGGGGCGAATGGGATTGGAATAAAGCCGACGCTCAATACAAACGCGCTTTGGAACTCGATCCGAACGAAGTGAACGCGCATATTTTCTACGCGCATTTTCTTTCCAATCTGGGGCGACACGACGAAGCTCTCGCCGAAATAAAACGCGCCCGCGAACTCGATCCGCTGTTCCCGTTTGCCGGCGCGCTCGAAGGGCAATTTCTGAATCACGCCGGACGAACCGACGAAGCATTAGACAGATTACGGAAAACCTTTGAACTCGCACCGAATTTCTGGATGCCGCATTTATTCGCTTCGAGCGTCTATACCGCAAAGGGAATGTATGCGGAAGCCGTCGCCGAAGCCCGCAAAGCCAAAGAACTTGCGCCCGTTCTAACTGTATCAATCGCCTTTGAAGGCGACGCTCTGGCGAAATCGGGAAAACGTGACGAAGCCCAAGCCTTGCTGGACGAATTACTAAAACTATCAACCACTCGTTCCGTTCCAGCGGATCACATCGCAATAATTTATAACGGGCTTGGCGAAACCGATAAAGCACTCGATTGGCTGGAAAAAGCCTACGAACAGCGCGACCCGAAAATGGCTTTTCTCAAAGTTGCCCCGGTATGGAACAATCTGCGAAACGAGCCGCGTTTTATCGAACTGATGAAACGGATGAATTTTTAAACAGGGAATACTCGTCGTCAACAAAAAGCGGTTATTCAAAACGATTCTCAAAATTACGCGACCAGTAGCGAAGCCCGCCCGGAATCAGAGCGCGATTGACCGCGCCCCGACTTCAAGCAGGCTTTCGGTATCAGGCAGCCGCGCCAACCGGCAATTAGTGGTAATCTCACCGCCGGAGAACCGCCGGAATCGGAATATCGGTGGAAATTCCCCACTGCGTCGCGCTAAATCCCGTCGTTGAATTAAGCAAATACCAGGTTCCGTTTGACGGACGATAAATCGCCACGTCCGCTTTGCCGTCGCCGTCGTAATCAGCCGGAACGGGAATGTCGGTTGAAAATCCCCATTGCGTCGAACTGAAACCGGTCATCGAATTAAGCGAATACCAGGTTCCGGTATTTGGGCGGTAAATCGCTACGTCGGTTTTCCCGTCGCCGTCATAATCGGCGGGAATCGGAATATCGGTGGAAATTCCCCATTGCGTCGCGCTAAATCCGGTCGTTGAATTGAGCGAATACCAGGTTCCGTTTGACGGACGATAAATCGCCACGTCCGCTTTGCCGTCGCCGTCGTAATCGGCGGGAACGGGAATGTCGGTCGAATTTCCCCATTGCGTCGCGCTGAAGCCGGTGGTCGAGTTTAAAGAATAGAAAGTTCCGGTGTTCGGGCGATAAATCGCTACGTCCGCTTTGCCGTCGCCGTCGTAGTCGGCGGGAACGGGAATGTCGGTCGAATTTCCCCATTGCGTCGCGCTGAAACCGGTGCTTGAATTAAGAATATAAAAAGTTCCGTTTGACGGACGATAAATCGCCACGTCGGTTTTCCCGTCGCCGTCGTAATCGGCGGGAACGATTTTGTCGGTTGAAATTCCCCACTGCGTCGCGCTGAATCCGGTAGTTGAGTTGAGTGAATACCAAGTTCCGGTTGACGGGCGATAAATCGAAATATCCGCTTTCCCGTCGCCATCAAAGTCAAACATCGTTCTTCTGGAAGTCGCCGATGCCGCTTGATTGACAGTGAATGTTTGTCCGGCGACGGTGATTGTCCCGGTTCGCGCTGCGCCGGAATTGGCGGCGACGGTGAAAATGACTGTGCCGTTTCCCGAACCGCTCGCGCCGGATGTGATGGTGATAAAACCGTTATTGCTGACGGCGGTATAAGCGCATCCGGCTTGCGCGGTGACGGAAATCGTGTTTCCCGCACCGCCGCTTGCGCCGATAGTTAAGCTCGTCGGTGAAATCGAATACGCGCAGGTATCGTCGTTGATAATTGTTCCCGTGCCGACTCCGCCGATAATTATCGCGTTCATCGCGCCGGACAGATTAACCGTAAAAGTTTCGTTCGGTTCAACTGTCGTATCGCCGTTGACCGAAACCGCAATTGTTTTGCTCGTTTCACCCGGCGCGAAAGAAAGCGTTCCGCTTGTA
>JAYVKL010000018.1:0-2773 GCA_043768465.1 Pyrinomonadaceae bacterium | reverse complement strand
TGGCTTTTTCGTATCTCATCAAATTTGCTCCAATCAGATAGTTGTGCCATCTTTATCAAAAGTTTTCAAATACCTGATTTATTTCGCAAGAGGTCTATTCAAAAACATAATCGCGCCCGGAATCGTCGTTCCGTAAAACAAATTTCCCGGCAGCACGACCATTGCGTCAATGATGTTGTGCATCTCGGTAAATTCGCCGTCTTTGTTGACTTTGCCCTGCAAAAATCCGCGCCGAATCAAATATTCATCGTCGGCTTTGCGATTCTGCCCGTCTTCTTCTTCGGTCTTCTCCGGCTGTCCGCGAAACAAAACGCCTTGCGGACAAACTACGCCCGCTTTACCGTTTTCCTTAATCGAAGCGACGATATGCTGTAAAAACGCGAAATCGCCGTTCGACATCGGCGGAATGCCGAATTCAAAGCGTTCGTAAGGATCGCCGAAATCTTCTTTGCCCGGATATTCGAGCTGCGGCGAACCGTCTTTTTTGTTCACTGTATTGCCTTTTCTATCTTTCTTCGGCTCGCCGTTTTTCCACCAGTTTTCCTGCGAAAAAGGAAAGTTCGCCATCGCCAAATCAAATTGTCTGACGGTTAATTCGTTGTCTGCTTCGGTAAACTTCGGATCGCGGAGCGTGTCGCCTTTTTTTACGTCGGCATCAATCCCGTGCAGAATCATATTGATGTTAGCAATCGCCCAAGTATTCCAAACATCTTCCTGCCCGTAAATGCGAACGGCTTTCGCGTCGCCGTAATTCGTTTTGCAATACTTCGCCGCGTTAATCAAAAAACCGCCCGAACCGCAAGTCGGATCATAAACCGGCATTCCCTGCTGCGGTTTGAGATAGCGGACGATAATATCAACAATTTCCTGCGGCGTATAAAATTGTCCCGCCGTCGTGCCGCCCTTATTTTCGTCGGCAAAGCGTTTAATCAGATATTCGTAAGCATCGCCCAAAATATCAACCGAAGCATTCCGATTACTCAAATCAACCGCGTCGAGATAACTCACCAACGAACTTAAGAACGTCAGGATGAAGTTTTTTACTGCCAGAACCGTCCGGCGCAGGCTCATTCCAGCGAACTGTGTTAATAACGCCTTTCAGGGCTGGGTTTGCATCTGCAATCGCATTAACGGATTTACTCAAAACATCGTTCTTTTGGTCAAGCGGCGCGGTGCGAACATCTTTCCAAAAACTGCCTTCGGGGATCGTGAAATCGTGTTTGTCTTTGAGAATAATTTTTCGCTCAATTTCATTCGGTTCACGCCCGCGAGTTTTGACAAATTCCCGAATTTCGTTTTCATTTTCCCATTCAAAATTATCTGAAAGACGTTTGAAAAAGAGCAGCGAAAGAATATAAGCTTTATAATCTTCAACCCTATCGCGCAGAATATCCGCCATTCCGAAAAGTGTGCTTCCGAGTGCTTGTTTAGTAATCATTTGTGGTTAAGGAATAATTAAATCAATCTTTTTACTACCGTTTTTACGGTAAATGTGAAAATCGCTGTCTAAGGTGAAAACTTTTGAATCATCTATCAATTCGCTCATTCGGACAAGACAGGCATCGGCGAAAGACATCGGCACATTTTCGTATTTGTCCATCAAAGCAGCAATTGCTTCAATCTCATTTGTCAGCGAAAAATCAATCTGCAAAATTCCTCTGGTCAGATAATTCAAAACGGTCTGTTCGCCTCGATGAATTTTATGAAGCAAATAACAGCTTTCACTGATAACAGCTTCGCAGGTAAGAAAAGGAACAGGCAAACTTTCAGCTTGAGCGGCTGCCCACTGGTGAAAACTATCCCGATTGTCAATTAAGGCAACAATGACTGCGGCATCAGCGATTATTCTTTTCACGGTTTAACAATCCTTTTTTCTCACCTTCTTTTGTTCCGAAACCTTCCATATATTTTTTGTTGGTTGATAAATCACCTAATCCGCTGTCCAAACAGCCGACTAATTCCGGCGCAATGTCAAAAATAGTTTTGAACGGCTTTTCATCTTCGGTCGGCGGTTTAACGGCTTCGCCTTTCGGTCTTCCGGCTTTCCCGTAGGTTTTCACCGATTCGAGCGAACTTTCTTCGATGACGTAATCGCGCCCGATTTGCTGCGCCGTAATCTTTCCTTCACGAATCATTTGCCGAATCCGAATCGGTGTCACGCGCAATTTTTTCGCCGCTTCGCTGGTTGTTAATAAATCCATAATAAAAAAGATTATGCCTTAAAAATAAATCTATCGCAAGAGATAATTCTAGCTTGCAATAAACTATCGTGTGCGATAGAATAGTTATTAGTTGGAAACAACTAATAACTATTCTATGGAGTAACTGAAATGATTAGATTAACCACAGAAAACACAGTCAAAGCCGTTGCCAAGTGCAAACAATTGAAGCCGCGTGTCAAATACATCAAAGATCGTCTGTTCGTCGTTTATTCGTCGAATAACTCAAACGTCTATCACGTCCGCTTTGATGTGAAAGGCGGCGAGAAGTTCGGCGAATGCGAATGCAAGGCTTCGGAAAAAGGCTTGGTCTGCTATCACATCGTCGCGGGCGCGACGGCGAACATTTACCGGCAATCTTTGAAACTTGCCAAATAAAAGCGAAAGGCTTTCCTAAACCGCAAAACTAGGAAAGCCTCTCATTCAATCCCTAACAAAAGGAACTAGACATTATGAATGCGAATCAAGGGTTGAAAATTACCAATGATGAAAATAAAGGGCTTAGGAAATCAAATTTTTGGCTTTTACTATGATTGAGCCTGTAAACTGTTGAT
>JAYVKL010000017.1:0-47461 GCA_043768465.1 Pyrinomonadaceae bacterium | reverse complement strand
CGTCAACCAGCAACAGATGTTCCGGCTGGCGAAATTTGCCGTATCGCTCGCGGTGTTCGACGATTTCCCGCGCCGTTTTCACGCCGATGTGCGGAAGTTGTAAATCTTCATATCTTTCACTAAACGGGACATAGCGGGACATAGAAGAGAATTGTGGCGGAAAGCGGCGTGTTTATTGAGGTTTAGCGATTATTCAATGATTATTCAATTTGCAGATAATTTGCTAAACGATGGTCGATTTTGAGGCGGATTTTCACATCTTTTGCTAAACGAGATTCAGGCTATAATTTAATTCTGATTTCTTCCACTTTTTCTATGTAAATTAGTTATCAACTATTGCTTTATTTTGAGCCATTCTATTACTAACCAAATTATGTTTTTGGTCTATTTCGCCAATCTGAGGCTTGTATTTAGCCTTGATATTATCAAGTCTCTTGTATCCAAAAAAGCCAAATCCGGCAATTGTCACAAGTCCGCAGAATAATCCTAATACTGGCGAACTCGGAACTAATCCGAGCAACACGAAAAGAAAGACAGTTCCACCCGCCAAGAGAAAAAAAGTAGTGTTTTGACCTATCTCGTTATTTTGCTTTTTAATTAGTCGGTAATATGAAGTCTGAAGAATATCTATTTCTTCTTTCAGCCGCCGAATAGCTAATTCGGCGGCTGTTTTGTCTGTGCCGATTTGAACCTTTGAGATGGAAGCGGTCAATAATTTAAGCGAAATTGTGCCGCCGCTTCGTTCGATCATTTGAGACGCTCCACAATATCCGCAGGCGAAATCGGCAGCATCGGGTTTAATTTCAAGGTTTGCACCGCAATTGGCACATTTGAGATTTACGGTCTTCAGCATAATTATTTTGAGGAGAAAATATCTTTGTAGATAAAACCGCCGCCGAAAATATAAACAATCGTATTAAAAAGAATAATACCAAAAACAATCGCCACCACAATTCGCCACCAAGTCCAATAAATCATTGAACGTCCGCATTTGACGCAAGTTTTAGCTTCGGTTGAGATTGCCGTTCCGCAGTCGGGACACATTTTTAACGCCATAATTTTTAGCGTCTCCTAAATTTATTTCTCAATAAGTGACATAAGAAGTTTCATAGATTTGTCGGCTCTATCCCATAATTTTTGAATAACAACCTCTTCATCCGTTTCGGAAGTTATCATAAAGTTGTATTGGGACAAAACAGTATTACCTTCCGGGCTGTCCGATAACTTTTTATTCGTAATGTGATGCTGCCAAGCAATTCCGGCACTTATATAGGCATCCATTGTTTTTTGCATTTGAAATTCTATGCTCTCCAACCGATATTCCGGCGCGAAATCGTATCCGTCTTTTACAATTTTTGGGCTTGTAACTGCCGGAAGTTTGCTTTCGGCTATATTGACGGCAGTTTTCGCCTCGACAAGTGCCTGTTTATAATAAATGAAGTCAATGCCCGTTTCCGTTGCCGCTTGAAGTTTTTGCAGTGCCTTGTGAGCAGTTTTCACCTCTTCCGGTATAGTCGGATGACCATCGAAACAATTTAACATTGCTGCAAAACTCAATAAGCAAATAAACAGTTTCACCATAAATTTACTCCAAACTTCTGATCAATTCCTTAACAATCGCCTCAATTTCAACGTCGTCTTTGTGAAAAATCAAATCTTTATATTTTTGGTTTGATGACCGGAGGATTATTTTGTCTTTGTTGAAGTAGATGCGTTTGACGACGCTGCCGCCGGACGGGAGCTTGGCGACGACGAGCTTTCCCGCGACCACTTCTGATTTGTCGAAAATTATTTTGCAGACCAGCCGGTCGCCGTCGCGGATGTCTTCGTCGGCGAGCGAGTCGCCGCAGACTTCAGCAGTGGCGACTTGTTCGGCTTTCTGCGCCCATCGCGGGCGCGTAATCAGGCTTTTACGAGCGTAGCCGAAAATTTCGACGGTTGAGCCGGCGGCGATTTGTCCGAGATGTTTGACTTCAATTTTTTCCGAGCGAATGTAGTTTGTGAGATATTCCATTGAGATTTACGCTGCCTTTCTTTTCTTTGCTTTTACTGCGTCATCATTGACTTTTCCGAGACTTGCTACGGGCATTTGATCTTCCCTTTCCAAATCGCCGATGACTTTTTCCCAATTTGTCCGGCTTAATTCCTCACGAATGATTTCCCGCACGACCGCGCGGAAAGTCTCATCCAGATTTATTTGCTTATTTGAATTTAGATATTTTTCACCTTCACCAGTAATCAGCCAATGGATTGAACAATTTGTGAAATCAGAGATACGCTTTAATTTATCTCCGTCCGGCACTCGATCTTGTAAATAATTTGTTACTGCCGAAGGTTTAACACCTAAAACTTTGGCTATGTTACCTTTCGGAACGTCGCCAAAAATATCTAACAGTCGCTCTCCAAAGGAAGTCATTTGATAAATTTTACAAAATGTGAAATTTTGCTTGATCTATTTCACGATTCGTGTAAAATACCCTTAGCAATTTACTTGTTAATCAAATCTAAAAGGATATTAACCGTGAAACCAGAAGAAATCAAGGCAGATTTAATCCGCAAAGGCATTACTTTACGCCAGATTGCAGTTATCGCCGAATGTTCGCCGCAGCAAGTTACGATGTGCATTAAAGGCAAAGGACTCTACCAAAACGTGCGCGAAGTCATCGGCGTTCTCTTGGTAAAGCCGGTTAATAAAATTTTTAATTCACACCATCCGAAGCCGAAACGAATTCAGCGGTCTTTCGCGGTGGTTTAATTTTCTGTTTTTCGAGACTGAAAATCCATTACAAAAAAAGGACGAAAAATGAAACGAAAATCACTGCTCAATGTCGTGTCAATTCACGAACAGTATCCATTCAAAAATTCGCCGCAATCGCTGACGCTGGAGTGCGAAATCAAACGCATCGCCGCCGAGCGCGGGGAATCAATTGACCAAACTATTAAACATCTTGCCGATTTGTCGGGTTTGTCCGAGCGACATATCTACAACTATCGGACGGGCAAAACCGATATTCCGGCTGGTTTGACTGTAGTTTTCTGCAACCACTTCGGGTCGAACGCGCTGGCGATGGCGATTGTTCAGCAGTGCTGCCAGACCGCCGACTGCGACGGTTTCGACATCGTGCGGCTGGCTAACAAATCCGCGCGGCACACGCTTGCCGCGCACGAGCGGTTTTTAGAGGCGTTTGACGACGGAGTGATAGACGGCTTCGAGTTGAACGAATTGAAGAAGCAAACCGCCGCCGGTGTCGCTAATTTTCACCGTCTGGAGCAGGTCGCCGAGAATGCTTACAACCGCCGACGGGCGGCATAGGAGAAATTGAAATGAAAGAAACGGAAGCAAAATTGGACAGATTGATTGAGTTGACGGAGCAGATGCTCGAACTTCTCAAAAACGAAAACAAGAAAAATGTCGAGATCAAAAATCTGACGCGATTCGACAAGACCGGACTGAAACCGAATGCGGAAACAATGGAAATGGTCAAACGACAGCAAACGCACGAGCGGAAGATTGTCCGCGAATTCATTTTCGGGGCGCAATGTGAACATCGTCAAGATTCTGTTTTAGAAATTCCTGACGGGACTGTTGCCAAGTTTCAGTAACAGTTTCGATGTCCGCGCCGCTTAAATGCGCCAGAAGATGCAAGTGCATCAAGTAAAGCGTGTCGAGTTTGGCGTTAAGATGCGCGATTTCACATCGCAATTCGATGATTAAGTCGTCAGTTGTTTCAGGTTTTCCCATTGCGGAATTTTAGCATAAGTCGTTTAAACGCTTTAAATCCAGATTCCAAACAGATTCCAAAACAGATTCCAAAGTAGTAAATCCAGATTCCAATGCTAAGTGGTGAAAAAAAAATACTTACACGACTGTCCGCAAAAATGGCGAAGACAATCCAGATTCCACGCCGCGTTTTAAAAAGTTTAATCCAGATTCCAAATCGGAGGATTGAGCGATGCGTTTGAAAGTGTCGGATTTAAAAGAGTTAGGTGTTTCACCACAAACAATTTGGCGCAGAATTTCGAGCCGTGAATGGAAATCCTTTGAAGTCGGGAAATCGCGCAATGGCAAGCCCATTTGGGAAGTTGAAATGGAGTCATTACCGCACGATTTACAAGTCCGATGGGCGACGCTAAACGCGCCCGACGTTGAAGCGGCAACCCCGGACGCGGCGAGTTCTTTGATAACCGAAATACCCAACGAAAAGCGGCTGACCGACGCGCTGACGCGGTATCCGATTTCGACAAAGGCGAGCGAGCCGGATGTGCGCGGGGCGATGCTGGCGGAGGCGCAGCGATTGTTTGAAATCGTCGGGCGGTATGAGGCGATCAATCCGAAACGCGTTAAAAAAGGCGGGAAACACGAATTTGTGCCGGACGTGCGGCGGCTCTGCGACGAAGCGGTTTGCACTAACCAAGTCGTTCTCGCCGTCGAACCGAAACGCGCAAAGAAGCCGTCGCCGCTGACGCTCGACGGGTGGGCGCGGAAAATAAAAACGGATGGTCTGCTGGCGTTTATTCGATGTGCGCCGACGGTGGGCAACAGCGACGGGCGCAAGGCTTCGTTTTCCGCGCTCGCCGTCGAGTGGGCTAATCAGTCGTGGCGCAATTATCCGAGTCCGCGTCATCTTTATAAAGCACTCGTCAAAAAAGCCAAAAAAGAAAGCTGGCAAATTCCTTCCGAATCTTTTTTCTACCGCAAATACACCAACCTTCCGGCAATCGTCGCAACCAAGATTTTTCAGGGCGAGAAAATTTACACGTCGAAATACGCGCCGTTTGTCCCGCGTGATTATCGAGATTTGGAAGCATTGCAAATTTTGTGCGGCGATCATTCGGTGCGCGACGTTTCGGTGATGTTGCCGAACGGCGAACTGACGCGCCCCTGGCTGACGATGTGGCAAGATTTGCGGACGGGTTTGATTTGGGGTTGGCACCTGGATGTTACGCCGTCCTCAAATACCATCGGATTGGCTTATGCCAACGGCGTTCAAAATTTCGGAGCGCAGCCGTTTTCCCGTCCCGACGATAATTATTATTCATATCTGCAACACGATTTAGGCAAAGACTACCGATCTTTTACCGCCGAAGGAAAAACCTTGAATTTCGGCAAAGCGATGACAATTGAAGGCGGATTGAAGGCTCTCTGCCAACAAATAAAAATCGGATTTCTGGATGAAATGAACTTAAAAGGCTTGCCTGCTCGCGGATATAATGCGCGGGACAAGTTTATCGAACGAACTCACCGAGACATTTCCGATTTTGAAGAAAATTCTTTCGAGAATGAATACTGCGGACGTAATGCCAAAAACAAACCGGAAAAATGGGTGCGGGCGTGGCATCGCCATCAAAAATTATTCAAAAAATTCGATCCGAAAGAGCCGGTCAGCAGAGAAATTTTGCAGCGCGAATCACCGTTTATGATGTTTGACGACTATCGAGAAAATCTCGGCGCGTTCATCAATGAATACAATCACGGCACTCATAAACGCTCGGTTTTGGGCGGCGCGACGATCATTCCGATTGACGAGTATCAACGGCTCTACACGACGAAATACGAGATTTCGGAAGATGCTCTGGCGATATTTTTGATGCGTCCCGACACGCGGACAATCGGCAAGCTCGGAGTTCAAATGTTCGGCGGGAAGTGGTTTCAGCACGAGGCAATGTCGGAATTTAAAGGCGAAACCGTCGAGGTTCGATACAGCGACGGAGATTATTCGCGGATTTGGGCAGTGCTGCCAAACGGGAAAATTGTCGAGTCAGCCTGCATCAATCCCGGCTCGATCATCAACCCGAACAAACAGACGTTTGAGCGGGTCAAAAAAATGGAAGCCCACGAACGGAAAATGGGCAAAGAATGGCTTTTTGTTCAGCAGTCGAATTGGCGCGGCGAAACGGCTGAAGACCGCGTGGCGCAAATTATTAACCCGGAAGAAGTCGAGGAAATCCCGATGAAAATTGCGGTGGGCGACCGACCGACGGTGCATCAATTTACGCGATTTCACAACTCGAAATTGACTGCTGCGACGGGCAAACAAGTTTCGACCGAACAGGTCGAGAGCGCGGAAATTATTGATATTTTCCGCAAGCCCGAACGGGCGCGGATAAAAGACGAATGGGAGGACTAGAGATGGATTTAACTCTGATATTTATCGGATTGATGCTGATGTTTACCGGCGCGGTGTTTTTCGGTTATCCGATTGGACTGATGATCGGCAGAAACGGATTAGGCGAACCGTTCGAGCCGTCGCCGAACGCGCTTGGCGCGGAATTTATCGAGGAGGCGCGGCAATGAATGATCTAAACGAAAAACAGCCGGACAATGGTGCTGACGCGGAAAAACGGATGCTGCTCAACGCGCTGTGGCAGGCACTGAGAATGCGCGGCATTTTTGCGGCGTTGAACGACCCGTTGTTGCTGCCGGGTGAAAAAGTCGAGTTGCGCGAAATGTTTAAAGCGATAGAAGCCCAAATTCGAGAGGCGATTAAAAAGGCGGAACGATGAAACAGTTCGGAATAAAAATGCCCAATAAAGCGCGGTCGCAGGTTCATCGCCTGCGCGTGTGTCCGGTCTGCCGGCTGCCGAAATACCGCCAGGAATTTCGAGAGTCGAACCGCCAGCCCGCGCTGAATACGATTTGCTGGCAGTGCCGTCACGACGACCCGCGCTGTGTGGCGAAACAATTATACGGCGTGAATTTCCGTCGCTACGATTCGATGTTCCGAAAGAAATTTTTTGCGTTGAACAAACTGCAAAAAGCGAAATTATCAAAAAAGGAGGTGAAAAGGTTGAGCATTACAAAGCAGATAGAACAACAGTCGGCGAAGCTGCTGCGGTTTCCCGAACGGGTCGCGGCGATCATCAGCAAAACTTATTCGATTCGCGGCGACGACCCGAAAGTGATTCCCGACGATGAAGCGATTATGCGGATTCGGGATTTACTCGACGGACTCGATGACACGGTTATCGAGCGCAACAAAAACAAAAGACTTTCCCGATAATCCGCCAAGAGAATAGGAAAGCCCAGAGTTTTTTTTTACAAAGTCAGCACGGTTTATGAGCCGACATTTACGTTTATAACCGTGCCGACTACCTAAAGTCAAACAAAATTGCTTTTTAGCAGTTTCAAAAACGAGGTAAAAATTGCAATGACCAATCAAGCACATTTACAAATTGTCGAGAAACCGAAGCACGATGAGGATCTTCGATTGTGGCTCGACAAATTTATCAAAGAACACGCGCATCTGCCGACGACGGTATTGTCGCGCAGCGATCACATCGGCGTTTCGCGCACCGCGCTCGATGCCTATCTTTCGGCGACGTATTTCCTTTCAAAAGATTCGGGCGGTTTGGGTGTCGAAGGCAAATCGAAAATCGAGGACAAAATCCGCGCTTACCGCGAGCGAGTCGAGGGAACGATCAGACACGGTTATGAAAATTCTTTCGTGGACACGCGCTCGTGGCTGCAATTTCAACACGCCTGCCAGACGGCGATCAACGAAAACGTCATCGTCGTCGTGTATGCCAAACCCGGAGTCGGCAAATCGCGCTGCGCTCAGGAGTATTCGACCTCGAAATTAAAAACGATGCCGATTCATATCCTCTGCTCGGCAAACATCACGACGCGCTATTTCGCGCAGAAAATCGCCCGCGAACTCGGACTTGACGAGCGAACGCCGACCGCGCCGCTCGAAGATTTGATTTCGGAGAAATTGAAACGCAATCCGCGAGGGTTGTTCGTTGACCAGGCGAATTATCTGAACGAAAAATCGCTCGGAACGATTTGCTACGTCTGGGAAAAAGCGAAAATTCCTATCGTTTTAATCGGCACGAAAGACCTTTTCGAGTTGTTTATGACGAGCCGTCTGACCGAAGATGTTCGCGCACAGTTGTCGAGCCGCGTGGCGATGCACTATCCGTTGATGGAATTGTCTATCGAGGAAGTGAAATCAATCTGCCAGCGGGCGCTCGGCGATCACGCGACGAGCGGCGCGGTCTCGCGGCTGTTCAACGTCACCAAAGGCAATCACCGCCATCTGGATATGGTGCTGCCGCGAGTGCGCGAACTGGTCGGCAAAAACGAAGCCGCGCTCTCGGCGCATTCGATTGATATGGACGACATCGTTGACAAGGCAACATCCCGAATTATGGTCGGGTGAACGGAGGAATAATGATTCTTAAAACAGAAAAAACAACGGTTAAATCAATCTGCGATTGTCTGTGGGGCAAAAACGAATGTCCGAATCCGGCGGCGTTTTTGACTAAACATAAAACCTCGAAAATGTATTCGATTATGTGCGAGGTTCATCAAGCGCAGTTCGCGGAAATCTATCCGAACGCGCCGGTCGAGTATCACGAATGGTCGGCGGAATTAAATCGAAGATTTGCGGAGGAGGCAAGCAATGGAAATTGAAATAATTAACGACCGGGAAATTATCGTCAACGGCGTTCTCTCAAAAGACGAGTTTTTCAAATTAGCCCGAATCGTCAAACGCGACGGTGCAGGCGACGAAGCGGATGTTGAAAAACTCGTTTTGTGGGCGATCAAACAACGCACCGGCGCGGAATGTTTAAATCTGCTGCTCGAAGATTTCCTGACCATTGACGGATGGGACGGCGACGAGCCGCAGTTCGGCATCCCGTCGGACGATGAAGATTTTCCTGAACTTTTGGATTTTTCGCCGCCGGAGGTGCGCCGATGATTTTGAGAATTTTCAGACGCAAACCGATAGCGAATTTACCGCGCCCGTCGCCGATGGAAATCATCTGCGGCGACTGCGCCGGTGATGAAATTTACCCGATGAAAACTTTTTTGATGACCGACGGAACGTGTGCCGGTTGCGGCGGTCAGTCATTCGTGTGTGCAGTCAGACTTTTAAAGGTGCTGGCACGGCATCTTCTAATCCAAAAAACAGCAGAGATAAGCAAATAAAAATATGAACAATACAATCAAAACAGCCAAACAGGAACAAATTTTGAACGAATTAAACCAAAACTTCGGCATCAATCCCGAACGCATTCTTTTTCTTAATCCGCGTGACCCGAACGATCCCTGGATTCCGGCGGACGAGTTGGAATCAATCGCCCGGCAAACGGACCGCATCGAGCAAATCAGCGTGATGCACGACAAATACATTCCCGAAACCGGACAGGTCATTTACACGGCAACGGTCGTCAACAAAAACGGCGTAACCTTCACGCATCCGGGCGTGGCGAAAGTCGGCGAAACTCCGAACGGCTATGACATCGAAGCCGACGTGCTGGCTGGCGGACGCGCCTTGAGTGCCGCGCTGAAGGCGGCGGGAATTCATCCGTATCGTTCCGGCTCCGTCGTGGACATCGGGCTGGTTCGGCAGCAGGTCGAGGCGAAAAATGACGCGCGGGCGGTGCAGGAAGAATCGAGGGCAAACGGTTTGCGGCAGCTTCACGCCGTCGCTGAAAAGAAAAAGTTGAAAGTCGGAACCAACGACATCGCCTATCGAATGTGGCTGCAAGCGGAGTTCGGCGTGAAAACGGCGGTCGGATTTGATTCAGAAAAACTCGCGCTGGCGATTGACCGGCTGAACCGCTACGAAAACCCGTTCGACGGGCTGCCGCAGGAAGTCGGCGCGGATTCGATGGCGGCGTAATGTAACGGCAATGTAACGGCAATGTAACTGGAGGTCGAAATGAACATAAAGCAAACGGAACTGCCTTTTCAAATCCTAGAAGAGGCGATCATCAGCCCGATTGCCGGGCGCGAACTGTCGGAGACCGAAGAATTTATTTCAATTCTCCTGCTCGATGCGTCGTCGGAGCAGCCGATCAAAACCGACGAGATTATCGAGCGTTTGAAATCGGAAAAGCGGACGACCATCGGTTTCCGCGCACTCAAAAAAATCATTCGCAGTCTGCGGCGCGATCAGGCGTTTCCGATCCTGACGCGCCGCGCCAAACCTGCCGGTTATTTCTGGTGCCGCTCGACCGCCGAGATGGAACAATTCGCCAAACTCTGGCAGTCGCAGTATTTTGACGAAATGAAAACGCTCTCGATAATGTTGAAGGCGAATTATCCGAAACTCGCCGGACAGATGCAATTGCCGAGTCTGGCGGAATAGTTTTGGCTGATGTCAGCGGCTCGGTCAACACGAGCCGTTGAATTCATTCAAAAATATGGAAATCAGAGAATTTAAACGAGACACATCGCGCACCTTCGTCGTTGCGCCGGAATTTCCGACCATCATCGCGCTCTGTGGCGGCGGCGCGGATTTGAAACAGCATTTTCGCAGCGAAACCGACAAAGGAAAAATCGTGATTATCCTGAGCGAAAATTCCACGCCCGATTTGAATGCCGCCAAAATCGCCGTCGCCGACGAGATTTTCATTATCAATCCGGGCGGAAAATACGACGATTTTCAGGCGGCGATGTTTCTAACGGCGGAAAAATTATTAAAACATATTCGAGTTTTGGAGGATTAGAAATTATGGGAATCAAAAAAGACGGCAAGTTAATTGATAATTGTTTGGAAAAACTACACGAGGGCGAATCGTTCTTTGTCCTACGCGCACAAGATTTCAGTTCGCCATTGATGATTTTGGAATGGCTAAGATTAAATCATCATTTACTCGGAACGCCAAAGGCGCAAGAGGCGATTGAATGTATAAATACTATGACCAAATGGGCGAGAGACGGTAAATCAAAATTAGCAAATTGAAGGAGAAAACAATGTCAACAGCTAAAAAACGAACCTTTTACGCGCCGCAGTCGCGCAATGGGGCGTATGCCGCAATCAATATCAAATGGCTGCAAATGCGCCCGGATTTGCGCTTTGAAAACAAGGAAATTATTCGTGAAGAACGATTGGCTTGGATTGCCTCTTTTCTGCGATTGCCAACGCTCGACTCGCTGACGAATTTGACGAGCGATCAAATTGGTTTGGTTCTCGATGAAATGAATAGAATGACCGGCGCGAGACAGACAAATCACGCGGGACGAGAATCCGAGCGCACTACCAAATCTACCGGCAAAGTCGTCAACATCGCCGATTATCGCCAGCCGTTAGCCGCCGAACCGACGGAAGCGGAAATCACTCATCTATCCGGCGAAGCGCAAATTTTCACGATCAACAAACTGGTCGGCGCAATCGGCTGGAGCGACGAAGGCTTTCGAGATTTCCTATTCAAAAAATTCCGGCGCCGCTCGCCGCGAATGTTGACGTTCAAAAATTGCAATTCGCTGACGATGATCCTGCTGAACATCGCCGCCGACAAAGAACTTCGCGCTCAAGGACACGCGAAAATCAGCCGGGCGATGACGGCGCAATACATTCCGATTTTGAAAAAGAAATTGCAGATTAGAGATTAGAATGCTGGACTTTTTTATTTTCGGGTTTTACTGCGCGGTGTTTTTCGTCGTGGGTGTGAACTTCGCCAGAGCGAATCAATTCTTCCGCCGCCGTCAAATCGAAATGGTGGAAGACGAAATCGAAAATTCTTATTACTTGAGAGAAACCTGCAAGCAGGGCAAATGGAGGATTAAATGATTATCTACGACATTGAAATCGAAAACGCCATTTTAGGCAGAAACGAAACGAAAAAAGACGGCATAAAATACTGCGCCGGATTTCAAGATTTTGACGGAATGGTTTTAGTTTTGATTGTCGTAGTTTTGTGCTATAATTTCCTTGTAGTTAAAGGGCTGAACACCCTAACCACAAGGGGAAAATCGCATCCGAAAGTTGCGGCTTTTTTGTGTCCAACGGTTTACCGTCGGGCGGCTGTATCTATACAAAACCCGCAAGGGAAAGGATACCGGCTGTCTTGTGGCAGTGTTCAACGCCCGACGACTATTGAACAAACCACAAGGAGACAAAAAAGAATGGATAAAATTACGTTTCAAGTTGATTTAGAAGTTCTGCACGGACTTTCTAATGTTTCAGAAGCCAAAGCACTTGAATTAAAAGCGCACCAGCTTCTTTTCTACGCCCATTCATTATTCTGGGCAATTTCCAATCTAAGCACATTCTCAAATCCTGATTATCGAAATAGGGATTTTGAAGAAGGCGTTTTCTTTCAAGAGATTGAAAACTTAGCCAATTTAGGAGAGTTGTTAACTGAAAACCTTTATGGATCGGTTGATAGACTTCGCGGATTAGCGGAAGAAAATCAGAGTTGATTTAGAAGCGATGCGGTCAATGACCGCATCGCTTTAATTATTTTGGAGGTATTTATGCCAGACAGGATAGATTTAGCAGGTCAAAAAATTGGCAGGTTGACAGTCTTAGAACCGTCTTTGAGTAGAAAAGGACATTCTTATTGGAAATGTCTTTGCGAATGCGGAAAAGAGAAAAGTATTAATACTCAAAGTTTAAAACAAGGCTATACAAAAAGTTGCGGATGTTACAACGCTGATATGGCTCGCGCAAGAAAGTATAAGAAAGTCGCCGGGCAAAAGTTCGGATTACTTACGGCAATTAAACGAATACCAAAATCCGAATCACTAGCCGGAAGAACTAAATGGCTCTGTAAATGCGCGTGTGGCAACGAAACTGTGGTTGAAACCAGTAGGCTTACGCTAAACATTACACAGAGTTGTGGATGTAAAAAGAACCCAAAAGGAGAAAATCACCCAAGTTGGAAAAACGGAAAACGGCTGACCAGCGGTGGATATATCTATGTTTATGCACTTGACCATCCACGATCTAGCAAGGCAAACCAAGTTTTAGAACATCGGCTTGTAATGGAAGAACATCTTGGCAGATATTTATTGCCAACTGAAAATATCCACCACAAAAACGGAATTAAAACTGACAATCGAATTGAAAATCTTGAGCTATGGTCAAGGACGCAACCAGTCGGACAACGAGTTGAAGATTTAATTTCATTCGCCGTAGAGATTCTTTCAATGTATGCGCCGGAAAGATTAAAGGGAGAAAATCTCGATGCGCCGAAAACAAACGAAGATATTTTCATTCGCCGACCGTCGCCGGAGGTGAAAGTATGAATACTTTTTTAGTTCTCGGCTCTGATGCCGATGGCAAAGTTTTGCTCGAAGAAGTTTTGTTCGCCGGATTAACGCGGTGGACGCTGCACAAAGAAGCGGCAATCGGCGACCGAGTTTTGTTCTACATCACCGCGCCGACATCCGCCGTCGTTGCAATGGGACGAGTCAGCGAGTCGCCGGAGTATCAGCCGAATCCGAATGAAAATTGGTATAAACACTGGCTCGGCGAAGTTTCCGATTTGGAATTGACCGAAACCACGCCGATGCGCGAGCTGAAAGCGGAGTTTTGAGTCATACCGAAACGTGCAATGAACGAAACCTAAAACGTCAAAATTTGAAACATTAGATTAAACCAAGAAACGCCGAACTTTGATTTATACCGACCGCGCAAGGTTCAAATGTATCGAAAACGATTGCGAGGGAGTAAAAAATTCAACGAACGCGTCGCCCGCGCTCGGAACGCTCGTTTGCGAAACCGACTCGAACTGTCCGCGCTGGTTTCCCCGATTATTTTGCCCGAATTGCGGCGGAAAATAACGGTTGAGGATTATGATATGGGCGAATGTGTGCGGCACGAGATACTGCTCTACAAAACAAATCGAATTGATTGTTACCGTGCCGTCGTGGACGGACAGGAATTGGCGGGACGGATCGGCTGGGCAAAAATTTTAGAAAAAATTAGAAAAGCCTTCGTCAGATTTTCAGCCAGCTAAGTTATCCTCCACGTCCGCCGAGCGATGTAGAAAATTTCGTCTTTCCGCAGCGCGGTCGTCCGAAAAAAAAGGGCGACTTGAAATAACCTTGCGATAGATAAGAAATTAGTTTAGATTGAATAGACGTAAAGCGACTCATCTGGAAGTCCTAAATAAAAACTTTGAGGCTCAAAAGAAGCCCGACGAGAAATAATTTCTCGTCGGGCTTCTTTTATTTTCCCCAGCAAAAACCACGATGAATAATGAAATTTTAGTTCGAGTTGATGTGCAGGCACCAACGCCGTTGATGCACCGCGATGCCGCGAAGGTCTTCGACACGCTGCGAAGTGAGGTTATAGAAAAAGCCGGGTTTGATTTTCTCGCCAAATGCGGTGATATTTTTCGCCCGGCAGGTTTCACATCGAGCAAGGACGGCGTGGCAAATCGTTCGTGGCATAAAACGGGACGGGCGTTCGATTACGATCAGGAATCGAAACAACTGCTGATCATCAGCGAGCCAGCCGGAGGCAAACAATTTTTCCGAACGTATCTGGTGTGCGCCAAACAGGACGGCTCGCTGGGCAGCCAAAAAACGCTGCGCGACGTGCGCGGATTCGTCCGCGCCGCTTATGTTTTCGATTTTACGCAGGCGGCAGAAGCGTTGCTGTTTCAGCGCATTCCGGCGTGGAACGGCTGGCAAAGTCATTACAACCGCCGGGAATTCTGGCACAGCCAATTTAATCCGGACGGTTTGTCGTGGGACGCGGCGATGTTGCAGCTTCAGGGAAAATCGCGTCCGGCGACCGCGACGGTAATCGGATTGAACGACCGCGGCGCGGAGGTCACGCGGATTCAGCAGCGGCTGTCGGAATTGAAATTTTTGCCGCAGACGGAAGTTGACGGCATCTACGGCGCACCGACGCGCACCGCCGTCGAACGATTTCAAGCGGCGCACGGTTTGGATGCCGACGGCATCGCCGGACCTAAAACAATGACCGCGCTGTTTAAATAGCGGTTGGAGAATTGAAGTGTTTTATGTCAGCGGTTTGGTTGACCCGATGACGGTCAGCGACGCGCCGACCGCCGCGCCGGTCGCGCACGTTCCGGCGACGACCGTTGATGAACAACTGACCGCCGCCGTTCCGTTTGAGGCGACACCGGCGGCAGCAGTTCCGGCGGCGGCGACGGAACTCAAAGCCGAAGAAATCGCTCCGGCGGAGACGGTCGCGGATTAAGCTGAAGAGCAATGGAGGAAACAAGTATTCGAGGCTGAATTCAGCCTCAAATACTTTTGACGGAGAATCGAAAATGTTTACTTTATTACTATTTTTTTTACTTTTACAAACATCATTGAATTTTTTCAGCCCGGAATCGCTCGTCACAATGGTTTTCGGCGGGTTAACCGCGCTCGGCGCGACGCAGTGGCTGAAGCGGGGCATCAGTGTGCAGGGCGCGGCGGCGACGCTGGCGGCGTTGGCGATCAGTTTGGTGGTCGCCGTCGGCGCGTTCGTCGTCTCGCAGGCGGTCAACAGCGGCGGCGGATTCTCGTGGGCGACCGTGCCGCAGAACGCGGCGCAAATCTTCGCGCTGGCGACGGTCGCTTACAATCTTTTCTTGAAAGACCGGACGTAAGGCGATGTGGAAAAGAATTCTTATTCTCGCGCTGATATCGGCAGCATTCGGCGGGGTCACGGTGCCGACCGCAGCGGCGCAGACGATTCGGGCGGAAAAAATCGAAATCATTGAACGCCGCCCGGACGGTTCGATGATTTTGACCATTGACGGCGTAAAATATCGCGCCGCGCCGGTCAACGATGACGCGCCGAAAACAACAACCAAAAAAGCAAAGCCGAACATTTTGCTGCAAATCTTCAATCAGCCGGTGATCGTCGGCATTTGCGTGAGTATTTTCAAAAAAGTCATTAACGGCAGATGAACACGGCAGATGAACACGAAGCAAACTCTCATGGACGAATCGGAACGCGCCTTGATTCGGCTGGAAACCGAGGTCGAGGCGATTAAAAAAGATTTGATTAAAATGGAGATTGATTTAATCTCGCGCAAGGAATTCGACCCGATTCGCAATATCGTTTTCGGGGCGGTCGGGCTGATGATGGCTTCGATTCTCGCGGCGATTCTCGCGCTGCTGCTGCACACTACCAAATGATCGCCGGACAGAGAAATTTAGCGGTTTTTTTCGGGGTCGTCGTCACGCTCGGCGGCGCGGTGATGCTCGGCGGCTGGCTTTTCGGCATCGAGAGTCTGGTTCACCCGCACGGCAAAATCATTCCAATTAAGCCGATTACGGCGGCGACCTTTATCGTCGCGGGCATCCAGTTGGTTTTGACCGGCTGGTTTTTCGACAATCCGCGAAAACAGGCGATTATGCCGATCATCGTCAGCGCGGCGTTATTCCAATTTATCGTGATGGGTTCCCAGATGCTGATGAACCTGACCGGCTCGATGAACGGCATCGAATTTCACATCGAATCGCCGACGTTTTCATACGCCGAATTCAATCTCGACGCGATGCCCGCCAGCGTCGGCACGATACTGACCTTTTTTTGTATTTCGATGGTCGGAATACTCGACAATTTCGGCGACCGCTTGATGCTGCGCCGCCTGGTCAACGGCGCGGCGGTCGCGATTGCGGTTTCGGCGTTCGCCGGTTACGTCCTGAATGTGCCGGTTTTATATTTTAATATGCCCGGCGTTTCCAGTCCGATGGCAATCTACACGGCGGCTCTCGGACTGTTCGCCGGAATTTCGATTTGGTTTTCAAGCCCGATTTCGCCGCTGCCGGAGGAAGATTAGAGAAAAAATGGACGAATTTTTTAATCAGCAAAAAGAAAGCGAGCGCGAGCGGATGAATCGTCTGCGCGGCTGGATTATCTATATCATTTACGCTTCGCGCCCGCGCAGCGTAGATTTTGCCACGCTCAAGTCAATGCTCGACCGGCGCGGTTATCCGCTATCGTCGCACCGTCTGGCAAAGGAAATGTCGTTTTTGTGCGGCGAGGATTTAGTGCGCGTCTCGCGGCTCGGTGTCAGCAAGCGTTTGAATGTCGAGGAGGATCAGGACGCGCTGCTGCTTCGCTACATGGAATCGTATAACGCCGATGACGGTTACTGCGTCGCCCTCAGAACGCGCGGCGTGCAGTTCCAGGAAGACAACTGCGATGTTTTAGGGGTTTTGCGAGTCGGGTAAAAAAACAAAATGGGAAGACGCAGCACGGTCGAAAAATTAGGCGACGCGCAGTTCGATTTCGTCATACGGGCGATCTTGGCGGGCAAAACCGACCGCGAAATCTCCAGTGCGTTCGAGAGCGAATATGACGAACCACTGCCGAAATCGTCCTTGAACAGTTGGCGCAACAAAGCCGGAGACGAGCTAGCCGAACGCTACCGCCTGAAGCGATTTCAAGTCAATTCGTTTGTCGAGCAGTTGAAAACCGAAGGCATCGAGGTCAACGAAGATAAATACAAACACATCATTGATAACCTTGAAGACCATCTATTGACGAGCGAACGCGACTTAATCGCGCAGAATCCGCTGAAACTGCTGTTCGCCCGGCAGGAAGACGAACGAATAAAATTGAAACGAGAGAAGTTGGAACTTGAGAAAGAGCAGTTTCTCTTCGAGCGCGAGAAACACAAAAACGCGCTGGACCGCGTCAAGGTCGGAGCCGAAACGATGACGGATTTTCTCGAATACGTCGGCGCGGATGCCGAATCAATCGGCTTTCTAACGCGCCATTTGCAGCCGTTTGGAGAGTTTTTGAAGAGTAAATATGCTCCGCAAAACTGAAACTGCGAATCCATTTGAAAAACTACAGGCACAGGTTGACGCGCAAGCGCGGGAACTCGGTGTCGCGGTTGCGCTCGAACCATATTCAAAAGAATGGTATGCCGACGATTGGCTGAACCGCAAAAAGATTTTCATCGAGCGCGAAATCAAAGTCCGCGATGCATTTCACAAAAATAAACTCGTTCCTTTCATTCTCAACGACGCTCAAAATGAACTTTTAATCTGCTCCAATGAAGCGGCTTTAGACGACTCTGAAAACTTTACGCTCAAATGCCGACGGCTCGGCATTTCGACTTACTACTGCGCCGATTATTTGGCGGACGCGGTAATTGAAGACGGTCATCACGTCCGCATCGTCGCCCAAGATCCAAAAACGGTCGGCGCGTTGATGAAAGTCATCAAGACGATGTATGACAATCTACGCGACGAAATTCGTCCGGTCAGCAAATACAACTCGAAATATGAATTGCAGTTTGAAAACGACTCGCGCATTTCGGTTTCCTGCGTCGTTCCCGGACACGAAGAACAGGGGCGCGGCGATACGTTCACGCGGCTGCACCTGACCGAAATCCCATTCTGGAACGGCGATGCCGAAACCGCTGCGACCGCGCTCTGCGATGCCGCGAAAGGCGGCAAAATCTCCGGCGAATCAACCGCCAAAGGCGTGGGCGATTGGTTTCATAAAAAATTTACGCAGGGCAAACGGAAAGAGGGCGGAATACGTTCGCATTTCTTCGAGTGGTGGTGGAATGAAAACTATCAAATCGAAGGCGCGAGATTTGAAACTTTCGGCGGCGAAATTTATTTGCTTGTGAGAAATCGAGAATTTTCACAACTCGCCGACGATGAAAAACAACGTGCCAGACTTACCGATTATGACGAAGAAATGCAGCGGGAAAACCGATTGCCGATGCAGTCTGAGTTAAATTGCGCGATGCAGATTGCAGCGTTTCTGCTTGAGAAAAACAAAACCGAAACAAGTGATTTTTTGGACGATGTAGTTGCCACACGATTGGCGTGGCGCAGGCAGGAAATTGCGAAAAAAGGCGAAAAGAAGTTTCGCGTCGAATACCCGGAAAACGACGTTGACCCGTTCGCCCAGACCGGTGGAACGGTTTTCGACCAAAGCTATACAAAGATTGCTTGCGAGCCGCGTGAGCCGGAAGCCGGACATTCTTATATCGTTGCTCTCGACCCGTCAATGGGAATTGAAGGCGCAGACCCGGCGGCAATTACGGTGATTGATCGCTTAACAGGTGAACAAGTCTATGCGTGGACGGGTTTTGAGAAGCAAAACCAACAGGCAAAACGAGCGTGTGATTTGTCCGACAAATATTTCGGCGGGGCAATTATCATCGAAAATAATATGGGCGAGGCAGCGATTATCGAATGCGAGAATTTGGGTTATGAGCATCGCTTATACAAACATATAAAAATAGATTCTCAGAGAGAAGTTGACGAAGGAAAAATTTCGATGCGGCAAGCGATGGATCGCGCTCGTCCCGGACTGCCGATGACCGACAAAATCAAACGCCTCTGCATTAGTCTTTTAGAGGATGCCTGGCGCGAAGGCAGATTTAAGGCTTGTTCGCAAACACTGTGCGACGAAGCAGCGGTTTTCGTCCAGAATGGGAATAAGATGGAAGCCAAAAGCGGTTATCACGACGATTTACTAATGGCGACGGCGATAGCCTACTACGTTGTCGAAACCGAATTTATCGGCAAACCCGAATTCGTTTCTTCCGGCAAAAAATTAGGCAGCGCGACAATGACGGGTTTTTGATTTTCGTGATGATGAATAATTTCAACCAAACTCAAAAATTCCTTGGGCGTAAGGTCGCGCTTCATTTGATTAACGACTATATCAACCCATTGAATGTTAGTTATCTCTTTAGCCAATTCGGGAAATCTGGCAATCGGCAAGATATGGTCAATCGAAGCAGTTTCTCCAAGCACCAAAAGTTTTCCGCTATAAACGCAGCGATAATTTTGTTCTGCCAATTTATTTTTCAGAATTTTCCAAAAGCGGGAATCGCCCAAAGCACTGGAAGCGCGAAGTTTCAAAAAACAAGTTTTACAGACGGGTCTTTTATCACCTTTTATTACCTCTTCCGTTCCGCACTGAAAACACCTTCCCAAGGCAATTCTGCTGTCGTGCCGTGCTTTTGTGCGGTTTATCAGTTTCTCGTTACATTCAAAACAGATGGCGCGAACACGATTTTCCAAATTGATCCCGCAGGATGTGCAACGTCCGTTTTCTTTGCTTTTATTATAATGAGAGTTTGCGGAAAGTTTTTTAGAAGCTATTCCTTTATCCGTTTTCAGCCAATTTCTTCGTCTTTGAAGGTCTTTCTGGTGAATTTCAGGATTGACACGACGATTCGCTTTATGTCTGTAACTGCAAATTTTGCATTGCGTCTGAAGTCCGTCGCTACTTCGGCTGTTTTTGAAGAATTCCGATTGCATCTGGATTTTTCCACAACCGTGACAAAGTTTTTCCGACATAATTTTCTTTTAGAAGCTAACAACTACGGTAGCTTTAATTATACTTGCAATCCCTAAAAATCGTAAATATGGCAAACGCAACGACCAAACAAACCGACTTACTCCTCAACGAAATTATCGCATCAGACAAGCTATATAACTATCAGGACTGGTCGCCCGCGATTTCTGTCGCCAATTCTATTTCCGATCCCTCTATAATATGGCAACAGTTGTTTTACAACCCTTGGTTAGCGATGGCGATATACGATGAAATTGAGGAAAAAGACGGCGCGGTGTTTTCCAATCTCGACACGCGCAAGGATGGGCTGCTGTCGAAGCCGCGCCGCGTCGTTCCGGCTTCGGACAGTCCGCAGGATAAAAAAGTCGCGGCATTTATCGAAGAGACGCTCGAAGGCAATTTTGAAACGAGTTTGATGTTCGACCCGCTGCAAACACCGTTTGAGAGTTTTATGTATGAAGCTCTCGACGCGATTGCCAAGGGAATGAGCATCGGCGAGATAATTTTCGCTGAAGCTAAAGACCGGATATATATCAAAGAGGTCAAATTCAAACCGCAGCATCTTTTTAATTTCGGCGAAGGCGCACTGGCTCAATACTCGTCCGAGACAACGATGTATCCGCAGACGGGTCCGCTGCGTCTGCGGCAGGGTGTGCTAATTGATGGGGTCGGCGGCAACGAATTGCTGCCGGAACAAAAGTTTTTTATTTTTTCTTACCGTCCGCGTCGGAATAATCGTTGGGGCAACCCGCTGCTGCGAAAGGTTTATTGGGCTTCGTGGATCAAACGCGGCTCGCTTCGCCAGTGGCTGCGCTATCTGGAAAAAGGCAACGGCACAATCGTTACGCGCTATCAGGACGGCGCGGCAGTCGGCGAACAGCAGACCGCGCTCGATGCCGCCGCTTCAATCGTCGAAGAATCGGCGGTGGCGATGCCGAAAAAGTTTCTCGTTGAAGTTTATGAAACAGTGCGCGCCATCGGCTCGTCCCATAAAGAAATCGTGGACGATTTTTGCATTAACGAAATCGCCCGCGTCATCCTCGGTCAAACGCTGACTTCACGCGGCTCGGAAGGCGGCGGCGGCAGTCGCGCCCTCGGCGGCGTTCACAATGCCGTGCGCGGCGAAAAAATCGAAGCCGACGCCAAAGGTTTGGAGGCGGCGGTCAATGCGCGAATGGTTGCGCCGCTCACGCTGCTTAATTTCGGACCCGACACGAAACCGCCGACCTGGAAAATTGACTACGAACCGAAAGAGGATGCCGACAGCACGGCTAACCGAATGGAACAAATGTGGAATATCGGTTTGCCGCTTTCAAAAGAAAATCTTTACGAGACGCTCCAAATCGCCACGCCGCTCAACGACGCGGACGTTCTGGTCAATGCCAATCCGCAAGCGACGCAGGATAATCAAAACGGCAAAACGGCGGAGTTCGCGGAAAAAAAAACTTTAGAATCCGAACGGCTGGAGAAAATCTCCGGCGACAAGTCGAACTCGAAGACGGAACGTTTCAGGCGATTGCGCCCGTCTATGATTCGATTTTCGGACGAGTAATCGAACTTCTCGAAAGCCAAACAGAGCTTCGCGCCATCCCTGCCAATGAGCTTTCAAAACTCCTACAGAATCCCTTCAAAAATCTTGCCGAAATTCTCGGCGAAGCTCTGTTTGCATCTTACCTGCTCGGCTATGACGACTCGAAAGAAGAGAATCACACGCAAATTGCCAATTTTGCCGACGGCGAGAATGACAAACTCGTCGAAACAATCGGCACGGACGATTTGAACGCGCAGCTTCGGTTTGATGTGAAGCCGTCAGAGGCAATTGACTATTTTCGGCGCAAGAGAATCGTCACTAAAAAGACTTTCGATAAATTGGAACGCGAGGCGAAATCGGCGGCGTTTACGGTTTCGGGAGTTTACCGCGAAGATATTCTTCACGCCTTCAAAAGCGAAATTACCGACGCGCTCGAAAGCGGGCAAACGCAGAAATACGTCGTCAAGCAATTCAAAGAAATCCTCGCCGGCGCGGGGCATCGAGAACTCGGTGATTTTCATTTAGAGACGGTCGTGCGCTCGAATATGCAGACCGCCTACGGAGTCGGACGGCGCAAGGCGATGGAGGAAACCGCCGATTTGCTGCCGTTTTGGGAATACTCGGCGGTCAATGACAGCCGCACACGCCCGACGCATCGTGCGCTGGACGGGATTATTTATCCGGCGAACCACGAATTCTGGGACACGCATTATCCGCCTTGGAATTTTAACTGCCGCTGTACCGTGATTGCCACGTTCGACTATCCGCCGAATTACAATCACGCCAAACCGAACGCCGACACGACGATTGCTTACGACGCTGACGGTCTGCCGGCGAAAGCCGAATATCTGACGCAGGTCGTTGATTTGAAGGCGACGAAATTCGCGGGTGTGCCGAAGAGCGCGGATTTGGAAAAAGCCCTGACGGAAGCGGCAAATGCGGCGAAGGACGCGCGGCTTTTGAACCATCAAAACATTCCGCAGGTCGTCGTTGATAAAGTCAAAGAAATCAGACGCGCTCCGGTTGAAAACATCGTCGGTTGGGATAAAAACGGCAATGCCGTCGGACAATTTCAAGGTGATAAAAACGAAGTTTATTATCCGGCGAACGTCGAACCGCAACTTGACGGCGGATTCGATTTGCACAACCATCCGGCGGAAAGCGGACAGTATTTCGAGTCTCCCAGCACTGATGATTTTCAGGCAATGGTCGCCTTGAATCTGCGAATTCGGTATGTCGCCACGCAGAATTATTTATATCAGGTACGCGCTCCGAAAAGCGGCTGGACGGCGAACGCAATTGATGATTTCTTTGAATCATATGAGAGGAACCGTGTTAAAATAATCAAAGAGTTAAATGATAAACTCCGAACGCGGCTCATCACTCAAGAGCATTCCGACGATCTCGAAAGACATTTAATTTGGAAGGAAGTTGCAAAAGAATTGAAATTTAAATATAAAAGATTTAAGGTTGCAGAACTATGAGTAAGGTAAAACAGATTCAAGCAAAATATCGAGAAAAATACGCGCCTAAGATCGCCGAATTTCAAATTTCGGGGACGAGCCGCGTCTGCACGATATGTGCTAATTTCGATGCGTCGAAGCCGGTCGCTCGCCAGTGTTCGGCGTTTCCCGACGGCATTCCTCTCGAAATCTGGACAGGCGAAAATAATCACACGAGCGCATATCCGGGCGACGGCGGAATTCGCTTTCAAGCTATTGGATTTAAAAGAGCCGCTTGAATCGCCTGTGTTTAAAAGATTTACGGTTTCGGGCAAATCCGCGCTCACCGCGCCCCGAACGATTCTGAACGCATTAAACGCAAATTAACATTATGTCAGCAAATAACGTAACCGCTTTAAACACAACGGATGAGGAGTTCGTAATCGTGCGCTGTAAAATGTGCCATAAAATTCTGACGGAAGTGTCGGCGGCGGCGACCGGCAAAATTCGGCAGATATGTTTGAAATGCAAGACGATGAACAAAATTAGCTTGCCATTGCGAGTGAATTTAAATAACATAGCCGCAGGGCAAAACGCCCGCCGCACCTAATAGTTCAACCGAATAAAATAGCGACTCAAAAGAAGTCCTACATATTTGTAAAAATTTGAGGCTCAAACAGAAGCCCGATGAGATTAATTTCTCGTCGGGCTTTTTTGTTTTTTATGGCGAAAGAAGGTTTTAACAATCAGTGGATTGAGATATGTCGGGTCGGCGAATTCGTTGACGCAGGCGGCAGCCGCGTCGTCGTTGACGACAAATTTCTCGATGAAGCGATTGTCAATTTCAACCACGCGCATCACGAGCCGCCGGTCGTCATCGGGCATCCGAATTTAGACGCGCCCGCTTTCGGCTGGACGCACGAGTTGCGGCGCAGCGGGACGCGCCTCGAAGCGCGATTCTCGGACACGAACGATGATTTTGAAGCAATGGTCAAAGCCGGAGCGTTTCGCAAACGCTCGGCGGCGTTTTATTTGACACCGACCGCGACGCTCAAGCACGTCGGATTTTTGGGCGCAATGCCTCCGGCGATTAAAGGTCTGCAAAATATCAAGTTTTCGGAAGGTGAAACTGTCACCTTTGAACGGTCATTTAATTTTAATGAGGAGATAAATATGGGATTAGAAGATAAAGATGTGGAAAAAGTGACAGAAGGACTTTTTGAAAAAATGAAAAACTTTTTCAAACCGGAAACACCGGCGACAATTTTAGGCGACGACAAAAAGCCGGAAACGGCGGTTGCCTCTTTTTCTGAAGCCGATGCCAAAGCACTGGTCGGCGAAGCGGTCAAAGCCGTCGAAGTAAAATTCGCCGAGCAAATGACGGCGAAAGACAAACAGATTGAAGCGTTGCAAAACTCCGTCAATCATCAGTCGGCTTCCGGCAGACGCAGCGAAATCGTGTCGTTTTTTGACAAGCAGGGCGCGAACAAAATCACGCCCGCGCTGAAGAAATTCGGCATTGTCGAATTTGCCGAATCACTGGCAATCGCCGATGCCGCCGACAAAGAAAAAGCCGTCGCCTGTTTCGCTGAAGGCGACGACGGTAAACCGGTCGAGCATAAACTCGGTCGGCTCGAATGGTTTCAAAATTTCGTGGCGGCAATGTCGCCGTTCGTGAGCTTCGGCGAATCGTTCGGCAATTTGAAAGCCACGTCTGACGTTGACGAGACGGTGGACGAAAATTCGCTCAATGAAATGCGCGACGAGATGGGAATCAAGAAAACTGCCGGAGGTGAAAAATAATGCCAACCAGAACTGTTGAAACTTCTCCGCAAAGAAAATCGCTCGAAACCGTTCGGGCTGATTTGGCGGTGTTACTTCCCTTGACGATTGCCGCCGGTTTTGCCGTCGCGTTCGGCGACGTTTTGGGCGTGATTGACGCAAACGGCTTCGGTCGCCGCCGGACGCGCACGACCGTTGACACGACGGCTTTTGCAACCACTTCAACAACCGGCAAAGTCGCTGACGCGAGTTTGTTCAAAGACGGCGACGTTTTGAAAAACGCCGCCGGTGCGACTATCGGCACGATTGCGGTCGGCGGTGTCAATTTGACGACGCGCGTGATCACGCTCGCGGCAAACGCGGCGGTCGCGGTCGCCGACGGCGCGGCGGTTCTCGGCGCGGACGGCTCGCAAATCGCTAAAGCGTTGAGCGATGCCGGTTCGGACGGTGTCGGCAACACGCCGATTGACGTGATGGTTGCCGGTTACGTGAACGAATCGTTGGTTAACGGTTTGGACTCGACGGCGAAAACGGAACTCGGCGGAACTTCGACGATTAACGGAGTCTTTAAATTTTAGGCTCAGGAGAAAAATAAATGTCTATAACTTTTACTTACCCGACGAATGTTTCGCTCGACCGCGTGATCCAGGAATACGTCATTGATACGAGCGGATTCATCGGTCTGGATATTATGCCGGTCGAAACGGCGATGACGCAAAAAGTGCAGTGGGACGAGATGGATAACGAGCGCGGGATGACCGCGCCGCACGTTCTCGGCACGGAGCCGCGCATTGATTTGCGCCCCGGCTCGAAAAAACGCGAATACACGCCGATTCCTTTCAAAGAAACGGATTTGGTCAAAGAGGATGAATTGCTCAACGCTCGCCAGCTCGGAACGCTCGGCGGCGCGATCAATCTCGCTCCGCTGATGGCGCGAATCGCCAAGGGACGAATGGACAAAACCCGCATTCGGCAGGAATGGTCAATCTGGGCGGCATTGCGCGGGCAGATGACGATCAACGAAAACGGCGTTTACGTTTCCGAAACATTTCCGATTCAGCAATATGCGCCGCTCGTTCCCTGGAATAATTTCGCCACTGCCGCGCCGATTAAGGATTTAAACGCCATCAAACTGCTGTTTCGCGGAACGGGCGCGACTCCGCGCGGCGCGATGGCGTATCTCAACAGCACGACGCTCAACTGGCTGCTCGAAAATCAGAACAAGGACGATTTGAAGGGATTTCAGAATTCCAATTATCTGAATCTGACTTTCGATATTGACCAGGCAAATTCGATTTTGACCAAGCGCGGGCTGCCGATGCTGATGGAATATGACGAAGGTTACTACGACAAAGACGGCAATTATCAGACATTCATTGCCGACGGCGATGTCCACATCGTCGGGAAACGTCCGATGATGGAAAAAATCGGCGGCTGGATGTCCACGCCGACGCTGCATCGCGTCGTCAGCGGACAAGCCGCGCCGGGTTACTTCGAGATTTTGGAAGTCAATGGCGTGCCGAGCGGAATGGGCGCGAACAGCATCACCATCGGACAGTTGGGCGCGGGCAAAAACCCGAAAATGGAATTGACCGGCGGCGTTTACGGCGGACCCTTTATGCGCTTCGGTCGTTCGGTGGTGCGGATGAATGTTGATTAACAAGGAGAAATGAAAATGGCAAAGAAAAATGAAAATGATGTGCAGACGGTTGACGGCGGCGTTGCCGTCGAAGCCTTGCCGAAAGTCGAAGCGGTCATCGAGCCGGTGATTCAAACTGAAGCGAAGGTGCCGGATGCGGAAATCGTGAAGACGGAATCCGTGCCGCTGGTCGCGCCGACGGCGATTGTGTCGAACTTGGTTTATCAGAAAACCGCTGCGGTTGCCGACGGCAGTTTGGACAAGCCGAAAGTGGATGTCGAACAACCTTTTGCCCGTCGCGTTCGAGTCATCTGCGACGGCAATCTCGGATTAAAAATGCTGTCGAAAGGCGACATTACGGACGATCCTGATTATGTCGCGCTGCTCGACACGCGTCGCGGCAGAGAGTTAGTCGAAGAAATTCAGGTCAGAGGCAGAGGCTATTCGCAGGATGAAATTCACCGCGATTAACTAACCGATGAGCTACATCACGAAAGACGATTTGTTGGACGAGTTGGGTGAGCAGACGCTGATCCAACTCACCGATAACGATGATACGGGAGCGATTGACGACGCGAAAATCACGAAGTCAATCCAACACGCGCAGGGCGTGTGTGATGTCTATCTGCGAACGCGCTATACGCTGCCGGTTCCGGCAACGCCGATGGTCAAGACCATCAATGCTGATATAGCGATTTTTCATCTTTATAAAGGCAGAACTTTATCCGACGAAGGCGTTTACAAGGTTCGCAAAAATGCCAATGATGACGCAATTAGGTTACTAACGGCAATCAGTCACGGCAAAGCAGCGTTAGACGTGCCGGCAACCGAAGAGACAATTGAGATTCCGGCGACGAGCGACCGGATTTTGACGAACAAATCAAAATCCGTCTTTACCGACGGTAGATTATCGAATTATTGATACTCGTTTATCCGCAGAATTTGATCGAGTTTTTTATCTAAAATTTTATCGAAAATAGTATGCCGAAATTAGATTTAGATAATTTATTCAATTACCACGCACCGAAAGACGATCAGATTGAGCGTTACGCAGTAGTTCGTGAAGCTGCTCAAGCATTTGCTGAAGTTATTCAAATGACAACGCCGGAATCGCCGGAACAAACATTGGCAATTCGCAAAGTTCACGACGCGATGATGCAGGCGAACGCTGCTATTGCCTGCAACGAATAATGAGCGCGGCAATCATCGGCATTGAAGAGGTTTTAAATCGTTTCGCGCGGCTCGCGGCGGCGGTCAGTGACTTGGATAAGCCGCTCAAAGCGTCCGGCGTGTATATGCTCGGCTCAATCGAACGGAATTTCAAGGCGCAGGGACGACCGCAGAAATGGCAGGCACTCGCGCCTTCGACGCTGGCGCGGAGACGCAAAGGCAAGGGTCAGGGCGGAGCGCAGATTTTAATTGATACGGCGCGTTTGAAAAATTCGATGACGAGCGCGGGCGCGATGAATGTGACATCGAGCGGATTCACCATCGGCACGAACGTCATCTACGCGCCGCGCCAGCATTTCGGTTATCCGGGCGGCAAGGGTCGCGGGCGCAGCAAAACTCCGGCGCGACCGTTTTTGATGTTTCAAACCGAGGACGCGGACGCTATCGGCAAAATTTTCAACCGGCATTTCGGGCAGTCAATATAAATAATGAGCAGAAAATTAGATTTCGATTTTTATGTGAACGGCTTGGAAGCCGCCATTCTAAATCTGCTCAAAACCGGCAATTCGGCGATCAGTCAAACCGGAATGACCGGAGTCAACACGTTCGCTACTTACGCGGGCGAACTCGACCGGGACACGTTGATTCTCGCGCTGCAATCGCTCGCGCCGCGCTTGCCGCTGGTGTTGGCTTCTTACGGCAGCGGCGGCGATAAGCATAAGGCGGCGACCGGATTTGCTCACGATGAACCGCTGGAAAACGAACACGCTTGCAGTTTCGTCGTCATCGTCGCCTGTAACGATTTGCGCGGCGAACAAGCGCGTAAAGTCACCGCTTATAAAATGGTTTCCGATGTGCGCCAACGGCTCGGCGGAGTGCAGTTTGAAACGCTGCTCGACGGCGCACCGGAACTGCTGAATCATTCGCCGATGATGCTCGACGGAGTGGAAACCATCGGCAGATTAAAGGATTTGACGGCATACGCCGTGCATTTCAGGACGAGCTTTAAGGAATGGACACCTGACCGGCGGGTCGTCAATGTGTATCGGGCGGACGAAATTCGGCTCGACGTGCAGCCGGACGGTAATGATGTTGAAAATATCGCGCCGACGGAAAGTTTGCCGGGCGTAAATGGAGAAATAAAATGAAAGTTAAAAACATAACGGACAGTCCGATGCAGCTCGGCGACGGGCGAATGATCGGAGTCAATGACGAGCGCGATTACGATTTGCAGGAATTGACGATGCGCGACCGGAAACGATTTGAAAGCGGCAAGTTGGAGGTAATCAAAGAACTTCCGGCAGACGCGGAAAAAACGAGCGCGGTCGGCGGGTCCGGCGACGCGGCGGAAAAACCTAACGCGCTAACCGGCGCACCAATCAACGGAGGAAAAACCAATGTCAAATAACGCGCCTGGTATTCAGGCTATCATCAACACCGCGCCGCTCGGACAACCGGCTCCGGCACTCGGTTCGGACGCGCTGTTAATCGTCGGCTACGCGATTTGGGGCGCGATGAACGTCCCGACGCTCGTCACCAGTTGGAACGATTACGTTGCAAAATTCGGCGGGCTGCACGTTAATTCGGAAATGTCGCGGGCGGTCAATCTGTTTTTTAAAAACGGCGGGCGGCGAGCGTGGGTCGTGCGCGCCGAAAATACCTCCGCCGTCAAAGGCACGGCGACGATTGCCGACAGTGCCGTCGCGCCGACGACGATTTTGACGGCGACGGCGAAATACGTCTCGACTGCCAACGCCGTTGATGTCAAATTGACGTTTTCCGGCGGCACGGCGGCGGCGACGAAAAAACTCGTCATCGAAAGTGCCAGATTGGGAGTGCGCGAAGTCTTCGATAACTTCAAAGTTACCTTTACCGCGTCGGAACAATCCGCGCTGGATTTAGGTAACTCGCAGTTTAACGATTACGCGAGTGTATCGGCGAAATCGAAACTCGTGTCATTCGTCAAAAACGGCGCGAACGCGCACGTCGCGCCGGACAATCTTCCGGCGAGCGGTGCAATCAGTTTGACGGGCGGCGCGGACAATCTCGGCGATGTCACAAATCTGGTCGGGTCGCTCAATTTGCTGACCGAAGATTTCGGTCCCGGCACGATTGCCGCGCCCGGTTTCACGGCGTTTACGGCGGCGATTGTCGCGCAAGCGGAAAGCACGAAACGCATCGCCCTGCTCGAACTCGAAGCCGACAACACCGCGACCGACGCGCTGACTGCCCGCGCCGCGCTCGACAGTGCTTACGCCGCGATTTATTATCCGCCGCGTGTCCAGATGCGCGACCTCGCGGGCGGCACGGCGATCAAAAGTTACTCGCCCGTCGGCGCGGTCGCCGGAATTTTCGCCAAAGCCGAAACGGAAATCGGCATTCACAAAGCTCCGGCGAATTACCGGCTAGCGGAAGTCATCGGCTACGACGAGACGCTTTACGGCACGGTCAACGACGGAATGCGCGAAACACTGAACGAGCGACAAATCAACGCCATCGCCAAACTGCCCGAACAGGGCATTAAGGTTTACGGGGCGCGGGTTTTGAAATCTTACGGTCGCATTACGGCGATTCACGAGCAGCGCGTTTTGAACGCGATTTATTACCGTCTGAAACGCTCCCTGCAGGATTTCGTTTTTCAACCGGCGAATCAGGTTTTGTTTCGTGAGATTCGTTCGACTTGCAGCCAGTATATGCGCGAGCTTTATCGTTCGGGCGCGTTGTATGCGCCGACCGGCGTTGAAGACGATGCGTACCGCGTCGTCTGCGACGAGTCGAATAATCCGCCGGAACAATTGCAGCAGAACAAAGTTTCGGTTGATGTTTGGGTGCATCTGGTCGGGATGGCGGAAATGATTCTGGTTAATATAAATTCCGTCCCATTGGCGACGGATTTGGACATCGTGGGAGGTGGCAACTAATATGGCAAACACATCGAGAACAATCGCGGAAAGCCGATTCGGAGTGGAAATTGACGGCATTCCGGCGTTCAAAGCCACCAAATTAACCGGCGGCGACGAAAAACACGAGCCGGTCAAAACAATGGTCGGCAATGACCCTTACGCCATTCTGGGACGCGGCAAAGTCGAGCCGGAAGACGTGGCGATCACGATTCCGTCCGGGCTGTATGACAACGCCCTCCGCGCCCTCCATCAGTGGCTCAACCGCTACGTTGACGGCATTGACACGACTCCGAAATCGGCGCGGTATATCGTCTATGACGACGCGGGACGAACGCCGGTCGAAACCTACGAGATGCGCGACTGTGTGCCGATTTCGCTGAAGCCCGACGACAAATCGGGCGACGGTTCCAATGCCGCAACGGTAACTTTGACCGTCAAACCGTATAAAGTGAGGCGCATTTGATGTCCGGGAAAAAGAAAAACAGCGTCGAACTGCAATTCGGCTACGAAGATAAAGAGTCGCCGGAAGTCAAACACCGAACGGTAGTCTTTTCAAAACGTCCGACGGGCGCGGATTTTATCAGCGCGATTGAATCCACCAACGGCGAGGAACCGGATTATATTCTGGCGATGATGACACCGGCGATTTCCGCTTTCGGGCATCTGCCGATGCCGGTTCCGATGACGGTTTTACTTTCGCTGAATTGGCGCGACCGCGAGTTGCTGACCGCCGCATTTTTCGAGTTTTTGGGAAATACGAGCGGCGGCGAAGCGAAAAGTCTTGACGGCGGCAAAGTGCAAATGTCGTTCGGCATCGAGCGCGACGGCGTGAAATATACGACTGTCGCATTCGGCGCGATGATGACTGCTTACGATGAAATCGCTGTTCGGAAAGAAGCCGATTCGGTCATCGAGCGCAACGTCCTGACTATGGGACGCGAAATCGTCAAAATTTCCAGTGCCGACGGCATTCACCAGATTGACGGCGGTTTGACGCTTTCGGAGCTTAAAAATCTAGACTGGGAAGATTTCGTATCTTTGCAAAGCGCGGAGGAATCCTGGCGAAACTCCTTTCGCGTCTGACGAAGAAATTTGGTGCGGAGTCGTCGGCGCGGAAGTCGCGTTTTTAGCGCGTGAAACCGGCTGGAGTGAACACGATATTTTAAGTTTGCCGACGGCGCGGCGCAAATCCTACGTCACACTGCTGAGTCAATCGGATTAGAATAAGAGAGCCTGCCGCGAGCAGGCTTTTCTTTTTTGGAGAAAGTATATGGCTGATAATCAAATGAAACTCGAACTCGTGCTGCTCGGCAAGGATTTGCTCGGAAAAATTCTCGCTAAAGACATCGGGTTTTTGCGCCAATTTTCTAAAACGGGAACGGAAGCCGCCAAATCCGCCGATAAACTCGATGCCGCGCGAAAGAAATCCGCGGGCGCGGGCGGAGCGGCGGCGACGGCGGCGGCAAAAGAAGCCGCCGCCACTCAAAAACTCGGCAGTGAAGCCGAGAAAGCCGCCAGAGCGGAAGAAAAACTCAACAATGCCCGACGAAAGCCGACGGGTGACAATCTGAAATCCGATACGAAGACATCTGCCGGAACCGGGAAAGCGATTGCCGCCGAAGAAAAGCTGGCGGCGGCGCAGAAAAAAGCCGGCGGCGCGGCAGTCGCGGCGGCGAATGCGACGGCAAAAGAAACCGCCGACACCAAAAAACTCGGCGAGGCGGCTGAGAAAGCCGCCAAATCGGAAGAAAAACTCAATCAAGCCCGTCAGCGAAAAACCGCCGACGGCAGCCTTAAACAGGAAACGGCTGATAAAACCAAACTTGCTGGTGCCGACGAAAAAGCCGCCGTCGCCGAAGAAAAACTTAACCACACCCGCCGGAAAAGCAAATCAGCCGACGGCGCAATCAAACAGGAAACCGCCGACACTAAAAAACTCGGCGATGCCGCTGAAAGAGCCGCCAAATCGGAAGAAAAACTCAACAATGCGCGAAAACGAGGGGCAGTCGGCGGACGGCGCGACGGGCGAAAACGAACGCCGACGGATAATCCGAACAGTCCGCATATCCCGAATAATCCAAACAGTCCGAGAAGTTTGGTGGACGATGCCGCGCTTGCGGGCGCGGGTGCGACCGGTTTACTGCTGTCAAAAAAGGGGTTTGACGCGGGAATGAGCCAGCAGGAAGCGTTTACCAACTTGAGAAATACGTTTTACCGCAGCAGTCTGAGCGCGGCGGAACTAAATTCCCAGATGGCGGCAGCCGAAAAACTCACTATCCAGCTTGGAAATGATTTACCGGGAACGACGACCGATTACGCTTTGATGCTCGCACAGCTAAAGCAAGGCGGGTTACTCAGCCAAACCGCGTTAGCAGCCGGTAAATCAACGGCATATTTGGCGGTTACCAACAAAGAAGACCCAACCGAAACGGCGAAACGACAAGCGCAGTTCGGGCAAATTTTCGGCTTGAAAACCGAAAAAGAGTTTAATAACGCGGCGGATTTGATGTCGCGCTTTAAAACGTCCAAAGGCATTGACAGCACCGAACTGGTCGAGATGTCGAAGTATTTCGGCGGCAGAACCGGCACATCGCTGGGAATGACCGGCGGCAAAGGAGCCGAGGAAAGCCTCCGGCTATTGGCGTTTCTGCGCGAGCGAACCGGAATGGAAAGCACGATGGTTGGTGAAGGGACATCATCGTTTTTCCGCGAATACCTGAAAGCCAAACAGGGACGCAAACGCACTGATCCACTCGGAGAAATTAAGAAACTGACCGGCGTTGACATCAGGTTGTTTGACGGCAAAGGTAAATTTTTGGGCGCGGAAAACGCCGTCGCCGAACTCGCCAAACTCAAAGGTAAGTTAAACGACGAAAAACTGACCTCTATCGGCTCGAAAATTTCCGGCGATGCCGGCGGAGCGATGTTTTCCGCGATGGTGCAGTATGGCGACCAGTATAAGTCATTCAACAAAGACGCGGACGAAACGGTTAGCCTGCTCGATAAACAAAAAAACAGTGCCGGCAATCTGACGATGAAAATCGAAGCCTTGACCGGCTCGCTGGAAAATCTCGGCGCGGAGGGTTTTAAACCCTTACTCAACCCGCTCGGTGAAGTGACCGATAAAACCAATGAATGGGTCGGGACTCTGACGGAAGCCGCCAAAGGACAGCCCGTTTTCGCCGCGACGACGGCTTCGGTGCTGACGCTCGGCAGCACACTCTTAACTCTGAAAGCCGGTTCGAGCATTTTATCGAGTCTCGCCGGACGCTTCGGCGTGGTCACGGAAGCCGCCGTTGCCAGCACTTCGAAGGTCGGCGGTTTGTGGAAAAGTTTGACGAGTTTGCCGACGGCGTTGAAAATCGGATTGACCGTGATGATTGCTGCCGAGGCGTGGGAACAGATTCAAAAAATGCGTTCGGTGATTGACGATTGGAAAAAGATGAACTCCGGCACGAACGAGGTCGGCGCGGGTCAATACAAAGCGCAGCAGCAGGAAGACGAAATCTATAAAGAAAAAAATGTAGGAACTGAGAATAAAAGCTGGGCGAAAGACGGAATGATGGGAACGAAGCAAGCTCCCGATTACAAAGATCGCGCCCAAAACGCCCTCAGTTTGCTCAACCAGGGCAATAATGAATTTGCGAAGGCTCTCGACCCGACGAAACTCGGCTGGTATGAATGGTATGGACGCGGCATCGGTTCGCTCGTCGGTAAAGATACTAATCTTTCGCTTTATCAGGGAAAACCGACGACTGCCGATATTTTAGCGAATCCGCAATATTCGGCGCGAGTCAAACAAGTCGAGCGGATGCCGTTTAAAACGGGCAATGTTGACGGCGCGTTCAAAGACGCATACGAGCGTGTCGCGTCCGAAATCGCGGCGGTCAAAAATTTGCAGATGCGCGCTCCGATGCTGAACGACCCAAATACAATGAAGTCGTTCCGACAGGACGCGCTTCCGGCGATGAATTTGAGCGATGTCAAGCGGCAATTTGTCGAACAACTTTTGTCATCGGCTTTTCCGGCGAGCTTCGCGCAGTCGTCGCAGGCGATGGAACAAAACAGCAGTCTGCTGAATCAATCGTTTTTGAATATGATTCAGCCGACAAACAGTGTTGCCGACCAAATGCTCAATTTGAACACCAACTCGAATCAAGCGGTCACAGGCGTGAATAGTTTGGCGACGGCGACCAACGATGCCGCCAATCGCCTTAATAGTGTGCAGTTCACGCCGCCGATATTTGCGCCGATTCGCATTCCGGTTTTCGGGCAAGCACCTGCGCCGTCGCCCGTCGGCAACATCTTCGGACGCGCCAAAGGCGGCAGCGTAACGAAGCATCACGAATACAGAATAAATGAGGTCGGGCAGGAATTTTTCACGCCCAATCAAAGCGGGTCCATCGTCGCCAATGACAGCCTGCGGAAAGGCGGTCGCGGAAGAAGCGCGACGAACCAGACGATCAATTTCAGCCCGACGGTCAATGTCAATTCCGACAACCCGAACGCGGATAAAATTTTGAGCGACGTGCGCCGGGAATTGGCGATGATGAAAAAGGAATTTGAGCAGGACTTTACGCCCGACCGACTGGCGCAAAAAGTGGAATTCGCCGCGCAGCGAGATGCTGAACGAACTTAAGATGATTTGATAAGATTCATCGGCGAAATTATAGCGGAAAAATTGACGGCGATGTATAATCTTTTTAGTTTTCAGCGACTCGTCAGCAGTCCAGAGGTTCAACAGAAACCCGAATAAAAACATTTAGCGACTCAACAGCAGTCCGACAGGCACCACGCCTTTCGGACTTTTTTCTTTTTAGATGCAAGAAAACACCGGCTTTTCGATTATCAATCTGCGCGACGGCGGCGAACTGCGCCTGCTATTTCCCGAAGAAATTGGCAGCGAAGACCGGACGAATTGGGAAACGACCGACGTTGCCGGAGGCGTGAAACCGTTGTCGTTCGCCAACTCCGAGCCGCAGAAAATCACGATCAACGATTTGTGTATGGATAATACGCGCACCAATGCCAGCACCGAGCCGGATATTAAAACGCTGCGCTCGTGGATGCGCTCCGACGAACGGCACGGTGCGCCGCCGGCTTTGCAGTTGATTACGTCGGCGTGGCAGCAGCGCGTCGTGCTGTCGGCTTTGAGTATTAAGCGCAAGTTTTTTACCAGAGAAGGCGTGTGCGTTCGGGCATATCTGTCGCTGACTTTTGACGAAATTCCGGCGAACGGGCTGGCAATCGAACCGACGACGCGGCGACGTTCAGGACATTCGCTTTCGGGGAGAACTTAAATGAACCAATTCAGAAGCGTTTCGCCTTACGAATACTACGGCGCACCGGCTCCGATTGCCGATGCCGCGCTGACCGAACATCTGTTCGTCGCCGGTGAGACGATTTCCGGCGTGGCGCATCGCTACTATGACGATTGGCGTTTGTGGCGCGTGATCGCCGAACGCAACAAAATCGCCGATGTGCGGCGGATTGCGCCCGGCACGACGCTGCTGATTCCGCAGCGACCGCTCGAAGAATTTCTGGAGAGTTTTTGATGGACCCGTCCGCACCGCACAGCATCGTTGAAATTGACGGCAAACGATTCGATTCGTGGATCGGCGAAGATTTGCTCGCGTCGTCGGTCGAGTTGACGACCGACAAAACCGGCGAAGCGACCATTGAATTGTATGACCCGACGTTCAAAATACTCGACGGTTTTCTCGGCGGCGGAGCGCGGGCGTTGCAGGCGAAATTCTGGTATGGCTGGAAAAAAGATGTCGGTAACGCGCTGTTCGTCGGGACTCTGGCGCGGGTCGAGTGGCGCGATTGGACGACGACGCTCCGCTTTCACGACTTTTCTTCAAAGATGAAACAGGCAAAGAAAACGCGCTATTTCAAGAAAAAGAGCGATTTGCAAATTTTGAGGCAGCTTGCCGCCGACAATCAATTGCAATTCTCGCTGAAGGGCAACATCGCCGACGGTGCGCCGCTCGATTCGTTGATGCAGTCGGGCAAAACCGATTGGGAAATGGCTTTGAAAATCGCCGAACGCGCCGGTCTGCGGCTTTACGTTCGCAACGATACACTCTACGCCGTCGAAGCGGGCAAGACCGGAATAATAGCAGACGGAATTTTGACTTACGAAAAAGATTTTACGCTGCTGCGCGGCTTCAATCTCGGCTACAAACTGCCGGAAAACAAAAAAGGACGAGCAAAAAAAACGGAAGTGCGCGGGCGCGGCAGAGCCGGGCAGCGGTTGACCGGCACGAATAACACCGGAACTAATAACGGCACGACGAATTTGATCGTCCGCGAAGATTTGCCGAAGCCGACCGTTGCGCTCTTGAATCGTCGGGCAGGCGGCAAATCGAACCGCCAGCGCGAATACGCTTTCGAGCATCATCTTCAGACGCTGCCGAATTTTGAACGGATTGTCGAGCTTCGCAGCACGTTGACGCTCGGCGGAATGGGCAGGTTTTTCGGCGGTAATTATCTGGTGACTGATATTCGCTACAATTTTCGTCCGGGCAAGTTGACCTCGGAAATTACGGTTGGGAGAGATATTTTGCGATGAGTTTCGGGGCGACTTTAACGAAGAATGATGAGGGCGACTTCGGCGCGGGCGATTTCTTTTGCGTTGAAGCCGTCGTCGCCCGCAACGACGACCCGGAGAATCGCTGCCGGGTGCAGTGCGTCATTCCGATTATTGATGAAATCGAAATTCACGAGATTTGGGCGCGGCGGCTGCAAATTTACGTTGGCGAAAACGGTTTCGGCGATTATTTCGTGCCGGAGGTCGGCGCGGAAATTATGGTGCTGGGCAGGCTCGGCGATACGAATCATTTGTTCTACGCGCCTCTGTGGAACGAAGAGCGGAAACCGTCGCCGGATTTTCCCGACCAATCGGTCGCCGGTTGGCGCGTTCCGCATAATCTGAAAGTCATCGCCGAAGAGTTGGCGAGAATGCAGGCGCACAACATCGAAGCGATTGCCGCGCAGGTGGCGAAGATTCTGGCGCAGAATGTCGAAATCACGGCGCAGCAGTCGGCGAAACTGAAAGGCAATAATGCGACGGTTGAGGCGAGCGGAACGGCTTTGTTAAAAGGCAATCAAGTCAATGTCAACGGTTCGACAATTACTATTCAGAGCGATGGTTCGATTTCGATTACCAGCGGCGGCGCGGTTTCGATTTCCGGCGCGAGTGTCACTATCGAAAACAGACCCGTCAGAAAAGTGGGTCCGGCAATTTAGCAATTTAGGGAGAAAATTATGAACGAATTTATTTTTGGAATGGCGGCGAGTTTTATCAAAAAATTAGTCAAAGACCCAATTAAAAAACGCAAGATGCGAAACATCTGTTTGGAAATTTTTCAGACACTCAAAATGGCTTATGCCGGAGACGCTGATTTTGAGTAAATGAACATTCACGGCAGCACATTATCATTTCCCTTTCGCGCCGACGTGCGCGGCTCGGTCGTAACGACGAAGCAGCGTGGCGAACAAATCGCGCTGGCAATTGCCGACGTGCTGGAAACGAGACAGGGCGAGCGCGTGATGCTGCCGGACTACGGCATTCCCGATTTCGTCTTTGCCGTGCAGGATTTCGGTTTTGCGGCGCGTCTGTCGTATCAACTCGAATTACAGATTTTGCGTTATGTGCCGCTGGTCAAAAGCGTTTCCGTGCAGTCGGCGACTGATGACGACGGTCGCGCCGTTGTCAATATCCGATACTACGAGGTCGGCGAAATCAACGCGCCGAAGAATCTCGTGTTTCCGGTTTGGCAATATCTTGAAGGATCAATATGAGTGAGCAAGAAAGAATAGTTTGCGCGGCAATTTATTTTAATGACGGTGTTAAGCGCGTTCATCAGCCAACGAATATCAGAGAAGGCATCGTGATATTAGGCTTACGACACTGCAACTGTTTTGCGATTGCCAAAGAAATCTTTCCAAATCGTGAGTATATCGGCAAAGAAATACAAGGTTTTTTAACTGAATCAAATCGTTTTGTGAAAAGAAAACAAGCCGGATTAATTGCTTACCAAGCAGGTCAAACCTTGGAATTGAAAGGCGAACTTTGTAGCGAAGATTTGTATTGAAAATGATTGAATATCCCGATTTAGAAATCAGAAACGAAGACCAGCTCGCGGCGGCGGCAATCGCTCGCGTGAGCGGCGGACTGACGGAAGAAATCGTCCGGGCGCAAATTCGTGAGCGCGAAGAAATGCTGACGCTGCTCGCGGGCGGTTTGATCGTGCCGCTCTGCCCGGAACTGACGAATGCCAATCCGAGTGCGCCGCACACGGTGTTGCTCGAAGCGTTCGCGTGGCTGCTGGCGCAGATGGCGTGGCGCATCAATCAAATTCCGCAGCAGAATCTGATCGCCTTTGCCAATCTCTTCGGCATCGCGCCGCGAGCGGCGACGACGGCGGAAACGATTTTGCGATTCACGGTTGACGCGCCCGTCGGAACGAACGTGACGATTCCGGCGCAGACGCAGGTCAGCGATGCCGACGGCGTTTATGTTTTTGAAACGGTGGCGGCGGTCGTTGTGCCGGGCGGGACGCTGACGGCAATGGTCAAAGCGCGGCGCGTCATCGTTGGACACACGTTGCTTGCGCCGAACGTGCTGACCGAACTAATTGATAACGTCGCCTTCGTCGCTGCAGTGACGAATCCGGCGGCGATTGATTCGGGAACGGAAACCGAAGGTTTAGAGTCCACGCTTCAGCGCGTCAAACGCTATCAAAGGCGCGGCGAGCGCATCGTTTCGACCAAGGATTTGGAAGACGCGATTCTGAACGATGCGCTCGACGGCAACGGCGTGGTGCGCGCTTTCCCGTTTGTCGAAAACGGGCAGTTCGGCAGCGCGGCGGAAAAGTATTTTATTTACAAACCCGGACATACGACCGTTATCGTGATGACGAGCAATGGCGGAACCATTGATTCGATTGCGACGGCAAAAATCGGCGCACTGCTCGAACAGGCGGTCGGCAATCAATTTATTTACGTTGTCAATCCGCACTTCGTTGAGTTCGATGTCGAGGTCAACGTGCGCCTCAACACCGGCTCGCCGTCGGGCGCGATCCTCAAAGCCGTCGAGCAAAATTTACGGAAATTTTACTCGCCGAGCCGCGAACAATTCGGACGCGCCATCTATCGTTCGGAGATTATCGCCGTCATCGAAGGCACGAACGGCGTTGATCGCATCGAGTCGGACGGCGTTCAGATTTTGGCGAGTCCGCTGGTTGACACGAAAACGCGGGAATTCGAGTTGCCGCGGTTGGTCAACGTCGTAATTCACGTTGTTTGAAAATACATACGATACATATTTTTATGTATAAAAACATATAAAAATGGCTTTAAGGAATATGCTTCCAATTTCTGTGAATAACAATATAACGAATGGCAGTGCTGGACACTCCGTATTTGTCTGCGAGTTTTTGCTCCGAACTGCCAACTGCCGATTCGTTACGGATATTTATGACATCCTGTTCGGTCAATTTTGCATTTCCATGCTCAACGCCCCTTGCCAGCAATTCAGGATTCGTTCGCGCATAATGTTTTTTGCCTTTCCGAATCTTCCCTTTCTGTCGAGCATCATTCCAGTTGTCCGCAGGCGTTCCGAGAAACAAATGGTGCGGATTTACGCACTTCGTATTGTCGCAGCTATGACAAACGTATTTGTCCGACGGATCAATTTTGTAATGAAAAAAGTAAGCAATACGGTGTGCGCCGTGATTCCTGCCCAAGTAAGAAAATGCACCGTAGCCGGTATTGAAAAACGACGCTCTCCATATCCAACATTTATTTGGCGAACCCTTTTTGAATTTGTTATGAAATCGGCGAAGGACTTTCGACGGCAGTCCGGGAAAATCTTGCGGCGGAACTTTCGGAAAGATATGATTATTGAAGGTCATAATTTAGCATCCTTAAATTGTGATTTAGGCTTGATACGACGTTGGCGCGTCGTATCAAGCCGTTTTTTATTTTAACAAAGATGTCAGCGTTTTCAAATTTGGACTACTTGTATCAAAACTTACCGTCGCGTTTTCGGCGCGAAGATAAAGATTTGTTTCTGAAACGCTATTGGCAGCACTTTGGCGAGACGCTGGACGGTTACGACGCGGCGTTCGATTCGTTTTTCGGCAGCATTGATCCGGCGACCGCCGACGTGCGCTGGATCGAGTTCTGGCTGGAAAATCTGTTCGGCTGGAGTTGGTTTCCGACGTGGTTCACGATTCAGGAAAAGCGGCGGCTTTATTCGCATTTCGGCAAACATCTGGCGCGGCGCGGAACCAGACGCGGTATCGAATTGTGGCTGCTCGACTTCGGCATCGTCGCCCGCGTTCACACGCGCAATTTGCCGTGGGGCGAATTTGTTTGGGGCGAGTCCCATTTTTCTATCAGCGAGCCGCTGCATCTGGTGGTCGAGATTCTGTTTATTCAGTCGGCGCAAACCGATATTTGCGCGTGGGGTGAAGGCGCGTGGGGCGAGTTTTACTACTCGGAACCGAAACCGCCGTTCACAGAAAAAGAACTTTTAGATTTGCTGCGCTTCGTTCAGCCGCACGCGCAGGAATTCATCGTTTTGTGGCACACGAACTATCAATCGCCGACGGTCATCGCCGATTCGGAGCAATCGGAATTCCCGCTTTACGGCGAGCCGTTGTTCGGAGAGGGCATTGAACTGCCGGTTAATCAGGGCGATGACTCGCCCGCGCTTTACGGCGAAAATCTTTATGGAGAGGATCAATAATGAAAGGAAAACAATTTAATTACGTCGGCTGGATGCTGACTCTACTCTTTTGCGTCACGTTCGCCGCCGGACAAAACACGCCCGGAACGGTGAATTTTCCGACGACGCTTGACACGCCCGACAGTTTGTTCCGTGTCTCTGATAAAACCCAATCAACGCTCGCGGCGACGGTGAGCGGAAACGCAACGAGCCTGACCGTCGTGGACAGTGCGACGTTCCCTGCGTCGGGTGCGGTCGTGATTGAAAACGAGATTATTTATTACACCGGCAAATCCGGCAATCTTTTGACCGGATTGACGAGAGGAGCGTCGGCGACGACGGCGACGACGCATCTGGTCGGCAGAAGCACTCGCGGGGCAATTCTCGCTGTCCAGCATAATACGCAGAGTCAGGCGATCATTAGCGTCGAAAGAAAACTCGGCATCGGTAACACCGTGCCGTCTGTCAATTCTCTATTATTCGGCGATCAGAACGGCGCGTCCGTGTGGCGCACATTGACGGCGAGCGATCTGCCGAGCTTGAATGCCGACAAAATCACGACCGGCGCAATCAATTTGAACCGGCTCGGCAGCGGAACCCCGACGGCAACAACGGTTTTATTCGGTGACGGCAGTTGGAAAACTTTGCCAACGGGCGACGGCGGCGGTAACACTACGATCAATGGCGGTAATCAACCGGCGTTATCCGCCTATTCCAATTTTGCAGCGGCGAAAACAGCTATTGGAAATGTTCAGACGACGCTTTTGATTGACAGAGTTGAAAATCTGCCGATGTTCAGTTCAACGTTTATTCCCGCTAACATCACTCTGCAACGAGTCGGCGCGGGCAAATTAGTTTCAAACGGTTCGGCAGTTATCCAGTTTCAGGGCAACGGCTTGATGAATTCGAAAACGACCGAACCGCTATTCTTCGGCTTCGGAATCGGTGATGTGACATTCACCGGCGCGGATTATCCGCGTTCGCTGTCGTCCGATTTGTGGGCGGCTTCGAGTCTCAGTGAAAAACTTAACCGGGCGGTCGCCTCGATCACCGATAGATACGTCGAGATTTTAGCCACGCCGGGAACGCTAACGACGGCGGTTGATGTCACCGCTAAAAAGACGATTCGTTTCGGAGCAGGCGATTACGGCAACAGTGTGCCGACATATCCGCAGATCAAAATGTTCGACCAGACGGCGTTATTGGGCGTTAAAGGTCAAACGCGATTAAAGGAATCGAGCGTTCCGGGCAATGTACGCTTTGTCTATGGTTCGAGCCTTTTCAACGGCACGATTGACGGAAAAAATTTCGATATTACGATTGACGGAATAACTTTCGTCGGCGACAGTAATCAAACTTTAGACACGGCGGCTGGAACTGTTTTCCTCGGCAATGTTACACGCGGCAACATCACTAACAATAGCTTTCAAGCCACTCACGGTTTCGGTGCGTATGTCGGCGCATTCGGAACGGCGGGAAATTACGCCGAAGACTGTGCCATCACCGACAACACGTTTTTTCATCTCGGCACTCAAAACGCGGGCGTTATTTCAGGGAAAAATAACATCGTCGCCCGAAATATTTTTGAGGCAAACGGCTTAACTAGCGGCGGCACAGCCTCGGTTGCCGTAATTGACGGTGAACCGAATAGCCCGGATGACAGAATTGATGGCTTACAGGTTTTCGACAACATTATCAATATCAAAGGTGCTAATGTTTCAACGCTTTGCATTATCATCCAATCTTCGGACGCGCCCGCAATGACCGGTATCGTTGTCGCCAGAAATCAATGTTTAGGTTTGGATATTACAAATACGTTCGGCGGCACTCGCGCAATGTCGGTTGGGATTGCCGTTTCCGGCGCACTCTATCCGATTATCGAAAATAATCTAACGGTCGGCGGCGGACAAACAGGCGTAGAAGTTGATAACAGTTACGGCGCAATCGTTAGAAATAACACGATACTTTCACACGGCGGCGGCGGCAATTCCGCGCTCGGAGTGTATGCCTGCGCGAAATGCAAGGTTGTCGGCAACATCATCGAGACAACTCTAATTCCGATTTCTCAAGCGGCGGACATTCGGGAAATCGAAAAAACTCAAAATGTGAACGTAACGGCGGGAAGTCCCAATGTTACATCAACCGGAACGCTTGTCTATACTTGGTGGATAGGTCAAAAGGTAACTATCGGCAACGCTGACTACACAGTTGTAACCGCGCCGACGAGTCGCACTTACACGGTATCGCCGAATTTAGCGGTTACGGGAACGAATATATTAGCGACAACTAAATTTTCAAGCACTCAATATATTCATAACATTACAAGCGGCATCGCACTTGCGCCGAACAGCCGGAGTTTGATTTATTCGCTTGTTGCCGACAGTGTAACGGCGGGAATCTCGCCAACCCCAACCCCAACGCCATCGCCAACGCCAAGCGGCGGAAGTGATGATGCTGATGCGGTCGCTTATGACACGGCGGCGGGAATTACCGACACGGCACAGAAAGCGGCAATCAATCAACTCTATGTTTCGCTCAAATCGGCAGGAGTTTACACCAAACTAAAAGCAGGTTGGTTGTTCGCAACTGGTTCAGCAACGAAAGCAAAATTTAATCTCAAAAATCCGGCTAATACTGACGCGGCGTTTCGTCTATCAATTCCAACCGAATGGACATTTGCAAAAACGGGGGCAACTTCGGCAACAAGAGGCGCAGACACGCATTTAATTCCCGCAAACGATCTAACAACAAGTGGCGGCGTAAATCTATCGTATTGGTCAAACACAACAGGCGGCGGCGATGCTTTCGATTTCCGCGCATCTTCAACCAATGGAACAAACGCCGGACATCAAATACTTGGCAAATTTCAAACTACAAAATATCTGTCTGACGCTTTTTCAGGTGGTTTGTCAGACCGAATTATTGAAGAAATCGGGGATCCGATAGGCTTTTTTTCTGATAATGTTGACGGTTCAACTGCCCATAAAGCATATAAAAACGCCGCACAGCTAGGTGCAACCAGACCTGTTAATAATAATTTAACCGACATTAACGGAAGTTATGCCTTTGGCGGTCAGGATATTACTTCTGGTGCTTCGGGGCGCGAATACCGTTATGCAGGGATTACGGCTAATTTAACCGACGCGGAAGAAACGGCATATTACAATGCCGTCAACACCTGCGTTAATAACGCGGCTTGGGGTAATTAAAATAATATGAAAACAAGATTGATTCAAACCATCGAGCAAGACGGACATTCTTTCGGACAGAGCAGTAATCCGCAGGATTTACTGCTGACGCAAAGTTTTTTGCACACACGCATCAGTGATTTGACGCACGATTTTCTCAACAATCAAAAATTGAATGAAGTCGTTGGCTTCAGTTACGCGCTCGGCGGCAACGCCTTCAGCATCACGATTGCCGCGCCCGGAAGAGTTTATTCAACGGACGGCAAATCCTTCGAGTTGGAAGCGGATACGACACTGGCAATCACCGAAGCTGACGAATTCAGTTCGCGGCTCGATCTCGTCGTCGTCGTGCTGGAGGAAAATGCGGACGCGGCGACGGCTTTGATTCCCTTTGTTCGACTGCGAACATCTGACGAATTCTCTGCCGGTGCAGCCGCTTATCCGCCTCAAAATATCAGTGTGGCAACCGAAAAACATTGGCGGGCGGTCGTGCAAATTAAAACCGGCGAAGTTTCCAATTCTTCTCCGGTTGCGCCCACGATAGCTGCCAATGAAGTTCCGCTTTATCTGATTGCCGTCGCGCCCGGAGCAACGAAAATCCGCGACGAAGATATTCAGGATTTGCGCGAATCACCGCTGACGCTGCGGGCGATCAATTCCATTGCCGGAAACAACAAAATTGATATTGCGACGCTGCGGGCGTTAGTCGAAAAAAACGCCGACATCGGTTCCTTGATTGTTGCCGGACATCTGCTCGGCGGGACGCGCACGCTGCGCGATATTCTGTATGCGCTGCAAAACCAAATCAACGTCGCGCGAGAGTTCCCGGATGTTCGCTACGACAATCCGAAAATCGCTTTGACCGATCCGTCGAGTTCCAAAATTAACGCGTCCGGAGCGGTGGAGACCGGAACGCCGGTCGTCAACATCGAAATCGGCGGCAGAATCAATTTCGGCGATACGGACGTGATTTTGACTCCCGACAAATTCCCGGCGGAAGTCAATGCGCGGTTCGCCAAAGTCGGCAGTTCGCCCGCCAATGCGTCGAATGCGCTGGCGTTGACGCTCAACACCATCACTCAAATCGCGTCGGACGGCAATCTCGATTTCGCGCCCCGCGCAGCCGAATTCGACACGCCCCGCGCTCGTCCCGGCTGCGCGGCGCGGGACGGGCAATTCATCGAAATTTTCGGCGGTTTGGCGAAGGATAATCAGAGCGCGTTGAGCGAGTGGCTGACCTACGACATTGATAACGACACGCTCACGCCGCGGGTGCCGAGCGTTAATTTACCCGCTTCCGACCGACCGGCGGCGATGTCGTGCGGCGACGGGATTAATGTTCTGTATATCGCCGGCAGCAGCAGCGGACAAACGCCGGCGATCTATAAAATCAACGCCGCGACCAGCGTAGTGACGGCGATCACGACGACCCGACCGACCGGCAGCCAGTTCTTCGGCGATTTAATCGCGCCCGGCAAAATCTTCGTCGTCGCCATTATCAAGGAGACGGTCGGCTACGCGACCGAATTCTGGGAATTCGACACGGCGAGCAGCCTTTTCACCCAACTCGGAGTCACCGGCAGTGTGCCGGATTGTCAGTTGGATTTCGCGGGTGGCTGTGGTTATGACGAGAACCGTTTCGTGCTGGTGAGTTTTACGCCGAACGAATCGGAATCGGGCAAAACTTACATTTTTAATCGCGCTAATCTGCAATGGACGCGCGCCAATATCGCACAGCCCTACGGACAATCCGCCGAGAAACAAACGCCGCTCAGATTATTCCAGATGGCGAACGTCAACGGCAGACCCGTTTTAGTCGGCGGACTGTTGACTAAAGATACCGATAGCACGAAAGCGAAAATTTGGGAACTCAAACTCTCGACCGGGCAGAATCAAATTAAGACTCTCCGATGGGAATCTTCCAGTGCCGGTTTTACGCCCATTCAGGACGGCGGATTGTGTTCCGCGCTGAATGCCGGACGACCGCAGGGCAAAGCGTTTCTGATCGCCGGACAGGGGAAATTCTCCAACGCCCGGCAACAGATTTTCGCGTCGGTGCAGGGCGGCATCGTCGTCGGAGCGCATCGCGGCGAACCGGCGATCACTATTGCCGAATCTTCGACTTACGCGCAGTTCGTCGTGCCGATATACCAAGCCGCTTGGGGCGTTGCCGGTTATCTTTTGAGTTTAAAAGGCAGTTTTGATTCGTCCAATTTGAAGGCGGAGGTCTCGTGCGATGACGGGGCGAATTTCATCGAAATCACACCCGACAAATACGCCGCCGTCGCCGCCTCGTCCGTGCCGGGCATCCGCCATCTGCGAATCACTTTCTACAATTTGCAATCGTCCAAACCGACACTCTCCGGTTTGTTTGAAGTGTTCGATCAGGACGGACAACAGTTGGAGTCACGCCTCGTCATTCGGTATAATGCGCCCGCCACGCTCAAAGCCCTGTATGTCAATCGCTATGGCGAAGTTACCTTCTCGCCGATTGTCGAGCCGTCAACGCCGGAAAAATGTCTGCTCCACAAAACAAACCCGACCGGCGGCGCGACTGCTCCGACAATCAAAAACTACATCAATCGCCGCCGACCGCATATCAAATACTCTAAAACAATGGCGGCTGGTTTGGCGGCGAGCGCGAGCTTTGAAAACGAACTCGCCGTTCCGGTCAGATACGTCCATGCGACCAAGTTCGGGTCGGGCAAACAACTCTCCAAAATTACTGACCCGACGACGGATTTCGATGCAGTCGTAACCGTCACTGAGATTAGCGACGGCGACAGTTGGATCGTTGAATTGGAAGGGTAATTTAAGGGAGATTCAATGAGTTTTCAAGAGCCTGTCAATAAGTCTTTTAAAAGGATACGTTGACAGGTTTTTGAATCTTTTTTGAGCCGTTTAGTAAATGATATGCAAATTTAAAATAGCCGCTGTTTAGTAAACGATATGCAAACGTTTAGTAAACGATGTGAAAATCTACAGAAAGAAAACGCGCTTTTACGTTCAGGACACGAAGGGCGGCGCGGCGCGAGCCGTCACGCCCGAAGGCACACGCGACGGACGACTCTCGCCGGACGGCA
>JAYVKL010000016.1:0-11893 GCA_043768465.1 Pyrinomonadaceae bacterium | reverse complement strand
GAAACCAGAAACCAGAAACCAGAAACCAGAAACCAGAAACCAGAAACCTACTTTATCCTCTGCTCGCGGTTTTAATGATCGGCGGCGTTCTGGTCAATTGGTTTCAGCAGCGCGGCGAGGTGGAAATTTCGCGGCGACCGCTGTCGGAAATGGCTTCAAATTTAGGCGATTGGCGGCAGAAGGGCGACGAGATTCGCTTTGAAGCGGCGACCGAATCGGTGCTTCGCGCCACCGATTACACGATGCGCGAATACGCCGGGCGGGACGGGCGGCTCGCCAATTTATATGTCGGCTACTACGCTTCGCAGCGGACGGGCGCGACGTATCACAGCCCGCAGAATTGTCTGCCGGGCGCAGGTTGGGTGATGACGCAGCCGGAACTCGTCGAGATTAAAACGGCGGCGGGCAAGTCTTTTACGGCGAATAAATTCATCATCGAAAACGGCGTTTACAACGAGGTTTTAATTTATTGGTATCAAGGGCGCGGACGCGCGGCGGCGAGCGAATACAGCGACAAAATCAACACGGTGTGGGACAGCGTTTTGAGAAGAAGAAGCGACGGGGCGATGGTGCGCGTGATGACTTCGGTCGGCGGCGACGAACCGAAGGCGACCACCGCCGCCATTGATCTAGCCGCCGAAACCGCCGGACGGCTTTCCGATTTCGTTCCCGAATGAAATTTCGCTTGATTTTCATCTGAAAAGCGGTATAATCGCAACTTCTCAGCTAAAAAAATCGGAAATCAAAAAGTTTCAGCAGTTTTGGAAACGACTCTTCAAACACCGCGAAGTTCAACTTCCAAAACGCCTTAACTTAAAATTTTCTGAAATTACGCGCCGATTGTTCTTTTCTTTGAAATGCCGCCGTTAAACGGTCGGCTGATAATGTCGAATGGTTTTTTGCCGCCGACTAATCAATTTGATAAATTATTTTTCCTTCAAACCGCCCGGCGAAATTTGCCTTTTGCCGGACAGTTGAAACAAGAACTTTCGTGCTGGAGTTTCGGCGGTCAATGCCCCGACTGCCTAAACCCGAACACGGAATTTGATACGGGAAAAGTGTCTGAAAATATGAGAGAGTGCCGATTTTTACAATTCAGATTGCTCTGGCTGTCCGCCGCTTTATTCGGCATCGCGCTCACCGCGTGCAGCAGTCAATCACGCCAAAAACACGTTTCACGCGGCGAAGATTATTTGCAGAAGCGGCAGTTTCAAGCCGCCGTGATGGAATTTCGCGCGGCGGGCGATATTGACAAAGATTCGGCGGACGCGCATTGGGGTTTAGCCCGCGCTTTTGAAAATCTCGGACAATACGACGAAACCGTTGACCATCTGCGCGAAACCGTCCGGCTCGCCCCGAACAATCTCGAAGCCAAAGCCAAACTCGGAACTTATTATTTAATCGCCGCGCCGCCGAATACCGCCGAAGCCGAACAGTTAATCGAAGACATTTTCGCCCGCGATCCGAATTTCATCGAAGGCTTGATCCTGAAAGCCAGCCTGCTCGCCGTTCAGAAACGCAGCGAACAGGAGGTTACCGATGTCCTGAATCAAGCCGTCGCCGTCAGCCCGAACCGCACGGAAACTCATTTGAGTTTCGCCCGCTATTTCATCAAAATCGACCAGCCGCAGAAAGCGGAACAGGCAATCCAAAAAGGCATCGCCGTCAATCAAAATTCGGCGGTCGGCTATTTGGAATACGGCAGATTTTTAAGCTACGCGGCGCGTCCGGCGGAAGCCGAAACGCAGTTTGTCAAAGCGGTCGAAGTCGAGCCGAAAAACGTCGAAGCCCGCCAATCGCTCGCCGGATTCTACCTGGCGCAGAGACAATTCGACCGCGCCGAAATCGCTTACCGGCAACTCGTCGAAACACAGGACAGCAGCGCGGAGAGCCGCCTGGAACTGGGAAATTTTTACGTTACCGCCGGACGCGGCGACGACGCGATTCGGACTTTCGGCGAAATTATCGCGGAACAGCCCGAATACGCCCGCGCCCGCTACCGGCTCGCCGAAATACATCTCGACCGCCGGGAAACGGCAGCGGTTCTCGAACAAACCGCCGAGCTTCTGAAAATCAACGACCACGATGCCGAAGCGTTGATGCTGCGCGCCCGCGTCTCGCTGCTGGAAAATAAAGCCGGTGAAGCCGTTAAGGATTTGGAAGAGGTTTTGAAAAAACAGCCGACACAGCAGAACGCGCTTTTTTATATCACTCAAGCGCGGCTCGCGCTCGGACAGGTCGATCAGGCGCGGGCGTTTATCGGCGATTTAGAGAAATATCACCCGAACTTTTTGAAAACGAAACTGCTGAAAATTCAAGCGAGTTTCGCGGGCGGCGAACCGGACGCGGCGTGGCGGCAGGCAAACGAACTGCTCGGCGCGGTGAAAAGTTCTTATCCGAATCAGGAAACCGACGCACCGGCTTTGGAAGAATTGCGAGTTCGCGCTCTGACGGCGCGTGGTTTGGCAGCACTCGAACTCGGCAAAACGCCGGAAGCCCGCAGCGATTTGCAAACCGTCCAAAGCCTCTCGCCGAATTCATCGCCGGCGATGGTCAATCTGGCAAAAGTCGCCGTTTTTGAAAACAAACCGGCGGAAGCCGCGAATTTATACGAACGCGCTTTGACGGCGGACGCGAAAAACTTCGACGCGCTCAACGGTCTGGTCAATATCTTTATCAAACAAAAACAATTCGAGTCGGCAGCCGGGAAAGTCAACCGCGCCATCGAAACCGCCGCGCCGGGCGACGCGCCCGCGCTTCATTATTTGAACGCCAATGTTTACACGGCGCAAAAAAACATCGAAGCCGCCGAAATCGAACTGAAAAAAGCGATTGAAATTGACGACACTTACCTGCCCGCCTATTCGTCTTACGCGGCGATGCTGATGGCGCGAAACCAAACGGACGCGGCAGTCGAACAGTATCAAAAGATCGTCGAGAAAAAACCTTCGGGCGCGATTTACACGTTACTCGGAATGCTCGAAGACGCGCGAAACAATGCGCCGGAAGCGGAAAAAAATTACCGTCGCGCCTTGGAAATCGCGCCCGATTCGCCGATTGCGGCGAATAATCTGGCGTGGCTGATTTCCAACAATCAGGGCAATCTGGACGAAGCGTTGACGCTTTCGCAGGCGGTCGTCAATAAACATCAGATGATCGCCGGATACTTCGACACGCTCGGCTGGATTTATTACAAAAAGGAGTTGGCTTCGCCCGCCGTCGAGCAGTTCAAAAAAGCCGTCGCGCTCGACGAAGCGGAAGCGGCGAAAAACGGAAATCGGACGAATTCGTCGTATCGGCTGCGGCTCGGAATGGCTCTCGCTTCGGCGGGCGACAGGTTTTCGGCGAAGCGCGAAGTGGAAGTTTCACTGCGAAACGCGAACAATTTGAACGAAAAAGACACGGCGGACGCGCGAAATTTACTGGCGAGTTTGTAATATCGGATGCAAACGCGGCGTTTATTTGATCGAAAGACAAGAGGTAAAAAAGATGATCTTATTTTTAATGCAGGCGGCGGGCAAAAATTTGTTATTCGGTTTCGTGCCGGAACCGCTCGGCGTGTTGATTTGCGCGGTCGCTTTGGTCGGCGGCGCGGTCGGTTTGCGCCGGTTCTTTCGATGGAACGAAGAATCGGCGGACAAAGCCCAAAATTTGTCACGGGAAATGCTGGAAAAAACAGTCGGTTAGTTGAGATAAAAAGATGAGCGTGGAATTCAGACAAAGAACGGCGGGCGAATTTATTCGGATGTTGAAACGCCGGAAATGGTTAATCATTCTGCCGATGCTGACGATGACGGCGGCAATCGGTTACGTCGTCAACAAACTGCCGAGCGTTTACGAATCGAAAACGCTTTTGACCGTCAAGCCGCCGACGATTTCCGCAAAAGTCGTGCAGTCGCTGACCGACGAAGATTTATCACAGCGGCTGCAAACGATCAACTCGGAAATTTTAAGCCGTAACTCGCTGGAGCCGATGATCGGTAAATATAATCTCTTTAAACTCGAACGCGATGCCGGTGTCCCGATGGAATTGATTATCGAAAAGATGTCGAAAAACATCGTCGTCGAAACCGAGAAAAATGACGAAGACCGCAAAACGGCGGCTTTCAAGATAACTTACCGCGACCGCTCGCCCGAAGCCGCCCGCAACGTGACGGCGGAACTCGCCGGAAAATACGTTAACGCGCAGGTCAAGGCTTCGACGGATATGGCGGAAGTGACCAGCGAATTTTTGCAGACGCAGTTGACCGAAGCCAAAACGAGCCTCGACGTGCTGGAAAAACAAAGACTCGATATTATGACGCAGAACGTCGAAACCCTGCCGGATTCGGCGCAGGGTTTGATCGCCCAGCTTGCGGGACTGCGCCAGCGCGAAGACACTATCGCCAAAGAAAAAGAATCTCTGATGACGCAGAAAGGACGCTTGAGCGACAGCATTCGCGCGCTCAACAGCCAGGCGCGAATTATCGAGGACTTCGGCGGAAAGGAAACGCAGCAGGCGATTGAAGATGCGAGCCGCATCGAAGACACGCCGGCTTACGCCCAACTCGTGCAGAAACGCGCCGAACTGAAATCGAAACTTGAGAATCTAAAACTCAGTTTCAAGGAAAAGCACCCGGAGGTTATCAAGGCGCAGAACGACATTGATAAAGTCGAAGACGAACTCGCGGCGTTATCGAAAAACACGCAGAAGCGCGTTCAGCAGGCAAACCAAACCGGCTCGCGCAAAGCCGATTTGCAAAAACAGAATCTGGAAATCGAAAAGCAGAAAGCCGAAAGCGAAATCGCGCAGATCGAACAGCAGTTTCAGTATAAAAATACGGAATTGCAGCAGAACGCCGGACAAATTACGATTCTCGAAGGAAAAATCAATCAGATTCCGAACGTCAAAGTCGCGCTTGAAGGCGTAAATAATCAGTATCAATCGGTCAGGACGACGTATGAAGAGCGTCTGAAAAAATTTAACGACGCGCAGCAGCAGGTTGATCGGGAGAAGAACGCGCAGGGCGAAACGATTCGCGTTCAGGACGCGGCGAATCTGCCGTCGTCGCCAGTTGCGCCGAAACGCGGACTGCTGACGGCACTCGGCACGGGCATCGGTCTGGCACTCGGTTTATTTCTGGCGGCGGCGTTTGAACTGCCGCGTGTTTTGAAAATTCAAAACATCGAAGATGCCAAACATTACACGGGTTTGCCGATTCTGGCATCGGTTCCGCCGCTGCTTTCGCACAGCGAAAAGGCGTGGCTGGCGCGTTCCTACTGGCTCAAAGTTTTAGCGGGATTCGGCATCGCCGTCGGCGCGATTCCCATGATTGTGATGATTCTGCAAGCCTCGCGCGTGTTCGAGCGCGTGGTGTCTTAAAACTCAAGGTTCCAGGTTCCAGGTTCCAGGTTTCAGGTTTCAGGTTCAAGGTTAAGATTTGAAACCTGAAACCCTTCAAAAATTATGTATAAAGAATTTTTCGGTTTAGAAGAAACTCCCTTTACTTTAACGCCCGATCCGCGTTTTCTGGTTTTTACGCCGTCGTATAACGAGGTTTTGGCGAGCCTTTATTACGGCTTGGAAAACGCCAAAGGCTTGATCGTTTTGACGGGCGAAGTCGGCACGGGCAAAACGACGGCGTTGCGGTGGATTTTGCGGCGGCTCGATTCGACGGTTCTGGCGGCGTATATTTTTAATCCGCGGCTCTCGATTGACGAGTTTTATCACCACGTTTCGCAGATGCTCGGCATCAAGGATTGGACGAATAAAGCCGAACTGCTGACCGAAATGGGCAAAACTCTCGAAGCGCGGCACCAGCGCGGTTTGCGAACCGTTTTGATTATTGACGAGGCGCACGAGCTTTCCGATTACGTTTTAGAGGAAATTCGCCTGCTGATGAATTTTGAATCGGACAACGCCAAACATCTGCAAATCGTTTTGACGGGACAGCCCGAATTGCGCGAAAAACTGAATCAGCCGAATTTGCGTCAGTTAAAACAGCGCGTCGCCCTGCGCTGCAAAATGCACTCGCTGCCGAACGTGGACGAGATGGAACGCTATATTACCGAGCGGCTTTTGATTGCCGGCAGCGATCAGCCGAACATTTTCACGCCCGGCGCGATTGATTTTATTTTCCAGTGTTCCGAAGGCATTCCGCGCCAAATCAACAACATTTGCGACAACGCGCTACTCGCGGCTTACGCGGCGGGCGATCAAGTCATCGGACGCGCTTTGATCGAAGAGGTCGCCGACAATCTCGATTTGCTGCCGCGCCGCGAAACGCTCGCGGCGATTGAAAAGCCGGTTGAAAAAGTCGCCCAAGTCGGCGTTTTAACCGCCGAAGCGCGGGAAGAACTCTGGAACAATCACAGCCGCACGGAAGTGAAAATTCCGCCGAAAAAGCCTGAAGCCGTCGCCGCGAACGGCAATGGCAACGGCAACGGCAAAAATCATTCGTTCGACGATTTCGACGATAGGTTGAATCTGGAAATCGGCGACTTCGGAAAGTTCAATTAGGAAGTTTCAGGTTTCAGGTTTCAAGTTTCTAGTCGGATTTCTGACCTGAAACCAGAAACCAGAAACCTGAAACTTGAAACTTGATTTATGAGCATTTTAAAAGCGTTACAAAAAAAACAAGCCGAGCAAACCAATCAAGTCGAAACGCAGGCGGCGGCGAAAGTCGTGCCGTTTGAAAAGACCGGCAGACGAGTCAACACCGCGCCGGATTTTGCCGAGATAGATTTGAAGATTGGAACTCCAACCGTTTCGGCGTTCAATGGGCAGTCAGATTCTGTAATCGGGAAGGCACTCCCTGATTTGGAAACGACCAATGCTGCCGGGGCAACTTTGAACGTCGTTGATTCGACGCGCTCCGCTGAAAAGACTTTTCCCGATTTTATATCGTGGCAAGTCGAAGCGGAGCGCGTCGAACCGCGTCTCGTCGCCATCACTCATCCGCATTCCAACTACTGCGAAGAATATCGCAGTTTGCGAACGCAGGTTCTGCACAAAAGCCAGCGGCAGAAATTGCAGGCAATCGTCGTCGCCAGTGCCAATCCATCGGAAGGCAAAAGCGTGACCGCGCTGAATTTATCGTGGCTTTTGGCGCAGACCGACGGCGTGAAAGCTCTGCTGATTGACAGCGATTTGCGGATGCCGAGTCTGACCGATTATCTGGGAATCGAAACCAACAAAGGTTTGTCCGATGTGTTGTCGGGGCGCACGACTCTGCGCGAATCAATTATCCGTTTAGAACCCGCCGGACTGCATCTGCTGCCGGGCGGCGAAGCCCGCAGCGATGTCGCCGAATTGATTTCCGGTCCGAAGTTTAAGGAAATTCTGCGCGAAGCCCGCGAGATTTTCGATTACATTATTATTGACGCGCCGCCGCTCGGAATTTTTACCGACGCGACCGTTTTAATCAATCAAGCTGACGGCGCAATGCTCGTCGTTCGCGCCGGACGAACGCGCTACGCGCAGATTGACCGCATTTTAGAAAATTTGCCGCGCGAAAGAATGCTCGGTGTCGTCTTAAATCAAAGCGAAGACGTGATGGACGAATCGCATTATAATTACGGTTATTACGGAAGAAAGAAAGATTAAATGGTGAATGGTAAATGGTAAATGGTAAGTTTAAGAAGTTTTTAATTTACCATTTACCACTTACCACTTACCACCATTCACCGATGGCTGCCACCAAATTCACTCCGCGCACGGTTTGGCTGATTCTCGCTGATACGGCGATTATCTACGGCGGGATCGTGTTCGCTTTGTTCGTGCGGCTCGGTTTGGAAGGTTCGGATTATCAGTTGAACGAACGCGGCGGCTGGTTCAAAATCGCGCTGGCGACTTTTATTTGCCTGCTGGTTTTATATTTCTACGACCTTTACGATTTTACGGTGATGGGCAACCGGCGCGAGTTGATGCTGCGGCTCGTGCAGGCTCTCGGCATCGCCTGGATGCTTTTGGCACTGCTGTTTTATTTTGCGCCGCCGCTTTTGATCGGGCGCGGCGTTTCGGTTTTGTCGGTGCTGATCGTGCTGGTCGCGCTGCTGACGTGGCGAATTCTGATTCATTATTTGATGGGACACCCGGAGATCGGCGAGCGAATACTGATCGTCGGGACGGGACGCGCGGCGCGGGACACGGCGGAGGCGGCGATGAAACGGCGCGATGCCGGTTATCGAATCTCCGGTTTCATCTCGGAAAACGGCACGAATCCGCATTCGGAAATCGCCGGAAAATCAATTCTCGGCTCGACCGTTGATCTGGCGGAAATCGTCAAAGCGGAAAAAATTGACCGCATCGTGATCGCGGTGCGCGAGCGGCGCGGCTCGTTTCCGACCGAGACGCTTTTGAAAATGAGTTTGGCGGGCAATGTTGACATCGAAGAATGCACATCGTTTTTCGAGCGCGTGACCGGACAGGTTCACCTCGAAATGCTGCGCCCATCGTGGCTGATTTTCGACGGTCGCCGTCGCGATACGCGCCTTTCGATTTTTTTTCGTGAAGTCGTTCATCGCTCGCTGGCTCTGGCGGGACTGCTGATTTCACTGCCGATTGCCGTTATCGCGGCGATTTTTATCAAGCTCGATTCCAAAGGCGAGATTTTTTACAGACAGGAGCGCGTCGGGAAAAACGGCAGAGTCATCAAAATAATCAAGTTTCGCTCGATGAAAACCGATGCCGAAGCCGACGGCAAACCGATTTGGGCGACGACCGGCGATGACCGCACAACGCGCGTCGGGCGCGTCATTCGCAAAATCCGCGTGGACGAAATCCCGCAGTTCTGGAACATCATCAAAGGCGAAATGAGCTTTGTCGGACCGCGCCCCGAACGCCCGCATTTCGTCCGGCAGTTGGCGGAGGAAATTCCGTTTTACGAACATCGCCATTTGACTGCCCCGGGCTTGACCGGCTGGGCGCAAATCAAATATCCTTACGGCGCGTCGGTGGAGGATGCCCGAAACAAACTGCAATACGATTTGTATTACATAAAAAATCAGGGTCTGACGCTCGATTTGGTGATCGTGTTTGAAACGGTCAAAACCGTTTTATTCGGACGCGGAAGGTGAGGAAAAAGATAAAGGGTAAAAGATAAAAGGTAGATTGTTCGGGAAGAAATTGGATAAAATCGTTTAATGCGCGTTTTTATCGCTCGGACGGAGAAAATGAATATGAAAGCAGCGAAGCTAATTAACAAATTCGGTTTGATTTTGATCGGCGGTTTGATGCTGGCGGGCGGCGCAGCGGCGCAGAACGCGCCCGCGCCGACTCCAACGCCCGAACAAATCGCACGGCAGGAAACGACGGTCAATTCGACGATAAAAATCAAACCCGACGAGCCGGTCAAAGCGACGGAGCCGGCGCGGGAAAGCAAAATCGAATCGCCGCCCGACACGCCGCCAACCACCGCCAAACCGTTTGAAATAAAAGTCGAAGATAAAACTCTGACCTCCGAAGAAGCCGCTGTTATTTCGTATTACAACAACTATCTGACCGATTATCACCTTGGTCCGAACGATGTTATCGCGGTCGAAGTTTTCGGGCAGTGTCCCGATTACTGCAAGGAAAACATCACCGTTCCGCCGACGGCGCGAATCTCTTACCCGCTGATTCGCGGCGGTGTTTTCGTCGGCGGCAGAACCATTGATGCCATCGAACAGGAAATCACGAAAAAGCTCGACGAGTATATTATCGAGCCGAAAGTGACGGTAACGCTTGTCAAAGCGATGTCGGCGCGTTACAGCGTGATGGGCAAAGTGACGACTCCGGGCATTCGCATAATGGACAGAAAAGTCAGCCTGTCCGAAGCGATTGCCGAAGCGGGCGGCGTTTTAAAAGAAGGCAATCGCAAAAAAGTCGCGCTCGTGCGCTTCAACGCGCAGGGCAGTCTGACGCGGCAGGACGTTGATTTAGCCGCCATCGAAAACGGCAAAGCTCCCGTTATTTACCTCGCGCCGGGCGATCAGGTTTTCGTTCCGGGCAAGGGCTTTACGGTGGACACGGTTTTCAAAGTGCTGGATAAAGTCAGTCTGGTGCGCTTGCTTTTGGGAAGTCCTTTGTAATTTGCAGGTTTTTTAAACAGGATGGGCAGGATAAACAGGATATAAAAACCACTGGAAAAATCCTGTTTATCCTGCCCATCCTGTTTTAATACTTTCGTTTATGAAATCAGCCGTCAAAATTCTCGCGTTATTTCTGCTGTTCGCCTTTTTCCAGACGGCGCGCGCCGGTTGGACGAAACAGCCGTCGAACACGCTGGCGTGGCTGCACGACGTTTATTTTTTAAACGGGCAAACCGGCTGGATTGTCGGCAGCAGCGGCACTCTGCTCGCCACCAGAGACGGCGGCGCAACCTGGACGCAGAACAAACATTTTAACGACGACACGATCCGACAAGTTTATTTCACGGACGAGCGTCACGGCTGGCTTTTATGCGAGCGCGATCTTTTCGCCCTCGGCAAAAATTCGCCGTCTTATCTCTTGAAAACCGTGGACGGCGGCGCGACCTGGCAGCCGGTCGAACTCGCCAATCCGCAGCGCAAACGCCTGACTAAAATCTTTTTCAACAAATACGATTTCGGCACGGCAATCGGCGAAGTCGGCGCGTTTTTTACAATGAACAGCGACAAAAAAATCTGGAAACCGATGCCGTCGCCCGCCCGCTACTTGCTCTTTGACGGGCTTTTCACCGACGACTGGAACGGTGTCGTGGTCGGCGCGGGCAGTTCGATTTTCTATACCGAAGACGCGGGTTTGAGTTGGGCGAAAGCCGATGTTTTGGGCGAATCGAACACGCGCTTGAACGCCGTATTTTTTGCCAATCAAAAAAGCGGCTGGGCGGTCGGCGCGGCTGGGAAAATTTTCCAGACCTTCAACGGCGGAAAACTCTGGCGCGAGCAGAAATCGGGCATCGCCAAAGATTTGAACAGCGTGTTTTTTGAAAATACGGCGGAAGGCTGGGCGGTCGGCGGCGAGGGAATGATTTTGCACACGAAAACCGCCGGCAACGTCTGGACGAGCGTTGATTCAAAAGCCCGGCACAATCTCGAAAAAGTTACGTTCGTCGGAAAAAAAGGCTGGGCGGTCGGTTTCGGCGGCACGATTTTATCTTACGACGACAACAGCGCACCGAGTAATTTAACTTCGCCGCCGCAGAATCCAAAGTAGAAAATCGGAAATACGGATTCAAATTTCGATGGTATTTCTCCGGCGCAAATGACGATTCTGAACGGTTGAATTGATGCTCGCGCTTGACAATCCACGTTAAACTTTCGTAGCATTGCAATTCGCCTTCAAGTTGGAGGGCGCGTTTTTTTGAAAGAAATTTGAGTGCGGCGTGCCAAATCAAAAAGAGTCGGAAAAGGTTTTTCGGGCATGTACGTCAATTGGTAGACAGCTTCCTTTACACGGAAGAAGTTAGGGGTTCGAGTCCCTTCATGCCCACCAGGTTTTTGAAAATTTCAGATTCCAAATTTCAGATTCCAAATTGATTTGGAATCTGAAATTTGAAATTACAATGCGGAGTCGTAGTTCAGTTGGTTAGAACGCCAGCCTGTCACGTTGGAGGTCGCGGGTTCGAGTCCCGTCGGCTCCGCCATTTACATCAATCAAGCAAAAGGTTTGGAGAGTCGTCAACGCACGGCTTTTTTCTTTTTTTCTTCACAGTATCCTAATTTGCGCCTTCCGGTTCTTCGTTCTGTTTTCCGGTAGTTACTCCGGTTGTTTGTCTTAAAAATTGTTTGAAAACTCAAGATTTCGCCCATTCGCGCCGCAAAACACACGAATCAGACGAAAAAAAGAGGGTTTATACCGATTCAAATCAATTTAGAGCAAATTCGGATTGAATGTATGGCAGACTAAAGTCTGCCACCGCCGTCGAGAGTCGGGTCTGAGCGAGGCGGCAGA
>JAYVKL010000015.1:0-35503 GCA_043768465.1 Pyrinomonadaceae bacterium | reverse complement strand
GGAACATCATCGAAATCCATCGAACAAGGATAACAATCCGTTTATCCTTGAATAGTGTGATCGGACTCTCAGTCCACTTACAACCTCTGCACTTCCAGTACAGAGTGGTTTAGTTTTTACATTCCCAACCGATTTCGGCTCTTGACTCTCGACTCTCGACTCTTCTCTTTCCCGCCCGATTCCGGCTCTTGACTCTCTACTCTCTACTCTCTACTCTCTACTCTTATCGTGTCTGATTTAAACGCCCTGACCAACCAATTTTTCGACCGCCGCGAAGCGATGCGCCCGACGGCGTGGACTTGGGCGAAACATCTCGCTTTACTTTTGGTCGCTTTTATAACCGTCACGATTGCTGGTTCTATAAAGCCGTTCGGCAGCGTTCCGATTTTCCCTGAGGTTCAAGACCCGCAAAATTGGGCGGATGGTTTAAATCTTCTACTCTCCTTGCCCGCGCTTTATTTTCATCTGATTTTCGACACGATAATCAAACTCGTCACCGACTTCAAATTATTAAAAGAAGGCTTGGGTTTTTCCGTTTCCCTGCTGGCGATTTTGACGGCGCACGAAGCCGGGCATTATGTAGCGTGTCGGCTTTACGGCGTTGACGCGACACTGCCGTATTTTATCCCGATGCCGCCGCTGCTCAGTCCGGCGGGAACTTTGGGCGCGTTCATCAAAATCGTCTCGCCGATGCCTTCGCGCCGCGCCGTCTTTGACATCGGTGTCGCCGGTCCGATTGCCGGGTTTGTCGTTCTCGTTCCCGTTTTGGTTTACGGTTTGATGACGATGGTGCAGGTTTCGCCGGAACAGGCGGAGACGGCAAATGCCGGTTTGCATTTCGCCGACCCTTTGCTGACGCAAATGCTGGCGAAGATTATCGGTGTTAACCCAGAGTTCGGCGAGCTCAATCCATTTCTGGCGGCGGCTTGGATTGGAATGCTCGTCACGAGTCTGAATTTGATTCCGTCGGGACAACTCGACGGCGGACACGCGGTTTATTCGATTTTCGGCGGGCGCGTTCATTTTTGGACGGGCAGAATCGCTTTCGTCGTGATGGCTCTGTTTTCCATACTCAGCTGGTTTTTATACAGCAGTCCGAGCGGGCTTTTGTTCACGATTCTGCTCGCCGTGATGATGCGCGTCCGCCATCCCGAACCGATTTTTGATACGCCGCTCGATTCGCCGCGAAAAATCGCCGCCGCCGCAACCTTGCTGATATTTATTCTCTGTTTTGTGCCGTTCCCGATTCAGGTCAGATGATTTTCGTTAAAAATCTCAAAAAAATCTTGACAGACTCGACGATTCGGTAGATACTGCCTATCTGAAACCCATAAAATTTAAGACGGCGAAGCGGAAATAATTGAAGATTTGCAATTCGGATAACTCAAAAACCATTGTTTTCAAATAGCCGGCAGACCGTCATTTTACGAAGGAGAATTCAATGAGAAAGTTTATCTTGATATTGTTTATTTTCGTTTTGGGAAGCATTTCAATCAACGCCCAAAAACCCGTCAAACCTCGGAAGCCAGACGCAAAGCAGCTTTTTCGCGCCAACAAAGACCAGTTGATAATGGCGCAGAAAATGCTCAAAGTAGAGCCGACCGGAAAGCCCGACATCGCCACCCGCGCCGCGCTGCAAACATTTCAAAAGGAAAAAAAAATGCCGGAAACCGGCGTTTTAGACCGCGATACGATGCAGAAACTGGGCATCGGGCTGACGACCGCGCAACGTGAAACATCCGCGCCGCCTGACGAAAAGACCGGACAAAATGATTCGTCGAAACCGCCGTCGGAGGCTTTTCGCGCAACGAAAGAGCAGATTATCCAAGTCCAGCAATTACTGAAGAAAAACGGCTTTTATGCCGGCGAAGCGACCGGCATCGTCAACGCGGCAACCGGCGAAGGCTTGAAAAAATATCAGGCGGCGAATGGTTTGGAAGCGACCGGCACGGTCAATCAAATCACGCTCGAAAAAATGGATATTGCCGTCACCGATAAACAGAGAGAAGACTCAAAGTCGAGTTCCGAATAATCGCCCGTTATTCGGCGGTTTCCGAGGATGCGCTTTTCATCGTCCTTCTTTCGTGCAGCGCGGCTTCCGCAATGTTCGCCAGCCACCAAAACGCGCCTTTCGAGCCGAGGTGCGCGAACATCTTTTTAAAAACCGCCGGATGAATTCGAGCGGTGTTCACCAAAACTTTTTTGAACGACGCAAACGAGATGCGGTCTTGAAACATCGCGCACGCGATATTCTTGTCGAGCGATTGCAATGCCGCCATCACCGCGTTCATCGTTTCATTGACGACTGCGTCGGAGCCGTTTTCGGTCGGGCGCATAAATTCCGCCAGACTCGCCATCTGCGCCACTTGCGGCTCGTAAGCGTTAATCTGCGACAGATTCTTTTCGTCCGGCGCATTTTCCCGCAACACTTTCTCCGTTTCAAAAGTCAATCTCCGCAAATTTCTGACGTGCGAACCGAAACCGCAAAACGTCAGCGGACTCGACAAGCCCGCCGCGTCGCCGACCAGTAAAATTCGGTCGGTCGCCGTTTTTTTAATGTTCCGCCAACCGTGATGATGAACGCTCGGAATATAGCCGAAAACGGGTTTGACGACGCGCCACGCCTTCGTTTTTTCCTTGTAATCAGGCAGTTTTTCAAAATAATCTTCAAACAGCCGCAACAGTGATTTGTCGGCTTTCGATTCGACCGAATCGTAGAAAAAAAGATACGTCGTGTAGTCGTCTTGCTGCGGATTTCCGGCGAAACCTTCCCAAATCAGTTGCCGATTGGCGGACGAATCTTCGGTCGAAACGAGAATTTCGCCGATGCTGAAATCAACTTCCCGCGCATCCCTGCCGCGCCGAAAACCTCTGGCGACGGTGCCGACCGTCGGGCAAATATGCGTGATTGATTTTCCCTGGTTAAGCTGCCGCGAAATTGCCGAGTTCGTGCCGGTCGCGTCAACGAAAACTTGAGCAGCAAACAAACGATGCCTGCCGTCCGCCGCGTCCGCACATTCGACGAGAACCCGATTTTTGTTTACAAAGGCGCGGACGAATCGCAGATTATTGATGATCGTCGAACCGGCTGCGGTTAGTTTTCCGGCGGCAATCTTCAGCAGTTTATCGGCTTCAACCGCCACATCCAAAACATTATCCATAAACAGCGGCGGCGTTTTTATACGGGAATTGGCATCATAAAATTTAACGAATCCCGTTTCATAACGATTCGTGACCGCCGTCTCGATTTCATCTTTGGTAAATAGTCCGCATTTGATAAATTCCTGTAATTCCCCGTCGGAGATATTCCAGTCGCGGTGTGTTTTGCCGACGGTGTGCGCGTCAAAAATCAGCACCCGGCGATTGTATTTCTTCGCCATTACCGCCGCGTGAAGCAGTCCGAGCGTGCCGCCCGCGTAAATAATTTCAAATTCCGCTTCTGTTTCCAAAGCCTTCGGAGCGGAATTGTAACAAATAACCTCTTCGGTTTCCGGCGGATTTTCACGAGCCGACTGCCATCGCCGCTCGATTTCCCAGATGCGGTTGAGCCACGTTTCGCGGTCGGGCAAAGAGGCGAATTTTTCGACCGTCAGCGGAATCAAACGACGGAATTCAGCGAGGCTCAGCGTTTCCGGCAGCGAATTTTTCGGCATTGCTCTATCATAAATTTACCGACCGGTTCTAATCAAACTATCGAACACAATAAAAAAACCGCGAACAAGTTTTGCTCGCGGTTTTGCGTGTAAATTTCAGACGGAAAAAAATTATCTCGTCGGGCTGACGACATTGTTGCCGTCATTATTGACGACTACCAGAATAATCGCCGTCGCCACAATCCCGGCGAAAACCAGCACCGGACCGACCGCGCTGTTGCCGCCGAAAACACCGCCTTTGTCCGCATCGTCTTTCTTTTGATTCATCGCCTCAACCGCGACATTTGAGCCATCGGCGTTTTGAATTTTCACGTCAACGCCTTCGGCGTTAAAAACTTTAACGGCACCGGCGGAGACCGTTCCCGAAATCGTTTTTTCGTCGAAGCTCAAACTCAAAGTCGTGTTCGGGTTCATAATAATGTAACCCAATTTTCCGAGTTTAACGGTTGACGTGACATCGCCGGGCGTAGTAATCGTGCCGTTTGAAAAGAACGTACGTCCCGTAAAAGCGTTTTCCCCGTTTAATAAAACGAAAGGAGCCGCGCCGTTAGCCTTGTTTCCTGAAACCGTAATTTCGCCCATCAATGGTTTATTTTCGGTTCCTGCCAGGGCAATCATCGAAGAAGTGGTGAAAATCACCATCGCCAAGCAAGCGGCGGTGATGTTGCGAAGCCAATTTGTGTTATTTTTTGTTTTCATAGCTTTAAATACTCCTCTGTCTCTTTATTAGTGGATAGCTTTAGGTTAAATAATTTTGCAAGTTTGTAGGTAGAAAAACCCTTTTTGATTAATAAATATGACTTCTAGTTAGAATCAATAATCTTACAAAAAAGTTCAAGCAAAAAACCGTCCGAAATGTTATTGTTTGGAACTTTGTTATCAACAAACTTAGTCTGAAACGCTTTTCGTGTCAACCGTTTTTCCGACTTTTTTTGGAAAATTCACATTTAATTTACCCGACGGCTTTCCGTTTCGGTTTTTTTGGCTTCGTTCCAGAGCAAATCCATTTCCTTTAAATCTGATTCTTCAAAACCTTTCCCGCGATTTTTGAGTTGTTGTTCGATAAAGCCGAACCGCCGCCGAAACTTCCGATTGGTTTTCTTGAGCGCGGTTTCCGGTTCGACATCGAGCTTTCGCGCCAGATTGACGACGACGAAAAGCAAATCGCCGATTTCCTCTTCGATATTATTATCTCCGGCAATGGCGGCTTTTAATTCATCGGTTTCTTCGTTCAATTTATCAAAAATCTGTTTGCTGTCTTTCCAATCGAAACCGACTTTGGCGGCTTTTTTCGTTAGTTTATTTGCTTCGATCAACGCCGGAAACGCGACCGGAACGTCGTCCAGAATCGAATTTTTTACTTTTTCGTCTTTCTTCGTAATCTCGCGTTCGGCTTTTTTGAGTTCGTCCCAATTCTGCAGAACGTCATTCGCCGTGTCAAATTTTACGTCGCCAAAAACGTGCGGATGACGCAGAATCATCTTTTCGGTGATCGCCGCGCAAACCTCTTCAACCGTAAAATCGCCGCGTTCTTCGGCGATTTGCGAGTGAAAAATTATCTGCAAAAGCAAATCGCCGAGTTCTTCGCGCAGATGTTCCGGACTGCCTTCCGCCGCTTCCTGAATCGCGTCGAAACTCTCGAAGGCTTCCTCCAAAAGATACGGCGCGAGCGATTCGTAAGTCTGCTCCCGATCCCACGGGCAGCCGTCCGGCGCGCGTAGCCGCGTCATAACATTGACCAATTCGTCGAAGTTTTTTGACATATTTTTTGGAAGTGAGCGGTGAGCCGCAAGCAGTGAGCAGATTTTATTTCGATACTCGAAATACCTGCGTTATTTCAGTAAACCTTCTGCTCACGGTTTGCGGCTCGCCGCTCACTCTTCCCGATTTTGAACTTTCTTTCGGCAAAATGCTACTATCGAAACATCGAATTTTAGGTAAGTTTACGAAAAATAATGATTGGAAAAGAAGATTCAAACAGCGAAGAACAGCCCGAATTAATCATCACCGACCGCCGCAAATTCAATGTTGACGGCTCTTTACGCGAAGGTGTCGAGATCGCGCCTGCCAAGCCGAAACCCGAACCGAAACCCGAATTGATTGATGATTCGTCGGCGCGGCTGATTCCGCACGTCAAATCGGAATTGACGGCGCAGGAAACGGAAACGTCGCCCGCTGCTGCCCAATCGCCGGAAGCTGAAGAAGTTTTTGACGAAAGCGACATTCCCGGCGCGGACGACCCGACGAGTTTCGTCAATTTTCTAACGACGCTCGCCTCGCAAGCCGCCGCCGCGCTCGGCGCGATGCCGCATCCGGCGACCGGACAGCGCACCGTTGATTTGGAAACGGGCAAATACTGGATCGAGGTTCTGACGATGCTCAAAGGCAAAACGAAAAACAATCTGCACCCGAAAGAGCAGGAGCTTTTCGACGGAATTTTAGGCGATTTGCAAATGCAATACGTCCAAATTCAGCGAATGGCGGAAGAGCGTCTGAGACAGCAAGCCGCACAGAAATTTTCGGCGAACGATATTTTGGGCAAAAAATAAATAGATAGTGGTGAATGGTGAATGGCGAATGGTGAATGAAGGAAATCCTTTTATTTACCATTCACCATTCACCATTCACCATTTACCGTTATGAAACTAACTTTCCTCGGCACGGGAACTTCGACCGGCGTTCCGTCCGTCGGCTGCCGCTGCGAAACTTGTATCTCAGACGATCCGCGAGACAAACGTCTGCGCGTCTCGATTCTCATCGAACACGCGGGCAAAAAAATTCTCGTTGACACTTCGATAGATTTCCGCCAGCAGGCGCTTCGCGCCGAAATCGGCTATCTCGATGCGGTTTTAATCACGCATTGTCACGTTGACCACGTTTTCGGACTCGACGATATTCGCCCGCTGAATTTCCGCTACGGCGCGCTGCCGATTTACGCCGACGCGCTCGCGTGGAAGGATTTGCGCCGCATCTTTCAATATATTTTCCAGCCGACGCACACCGGCGGCGGTTTGCCGCAACTGATTCCGCACACCATCGAAGCCGGCGCGCCGTTTTGTTTCGGCGAAAACCTGCTCGTCACGCCGCTCGAAGTCATTCACGGCAAACTGCCCGTCATCGCCTACCGCTTTAACGATTTCGCCTATGCGACCGACTTGAATTTCATCTCCGAAACGTCAATGCAGGGTTTGCTGGATTTGGACGTTTTGGTTTTGGATTGCGTCCGCATCAAACCGCACGCGACGCATCTCGGCCTGCAGGAAGCTCTCGAATACATCGAAAAGCTCAAACCGAAACGCGCTTTTCTAACGCATCTGAATCACGACGTTTTATACGAACGCGACACGAAACTGCTGCCCGACAACGTGCGATTTGCGGTTGATGAATTGATTGTCGAGTAACCTTATAAAGTTTAAAGGCAGGTAAAAGTGAAAAGCAGCAAGGAGCGGAAAAATAAAAAATTAGATATTATTTCGCCGAGTCAGAAGGTGAAAAAAAGATTCGCTGCCCTCAGTGTCGGCAGATTATGATTGAGTCCGATTTATGCTCTAAAGGGTTATGATAGATTCTTAAACGGTCGAAAAAGTAAAAGATAATAAGTGTCTTTGAGTTGTAAGAAAGCTGTTAATCGAGAATAAGATTTATAGTGATTTTGCATTCAATTCGTTAAACGACGCGCAGGAATTTTCCAATACTGTCCGAAAGCTCACCAATGAACTGCCCGGTGCAGTGCGCGAATGATTTGTGATTCTCACTTGAGAATGAAGCGGTATTTTAAATGAAAATTTTTCACGGCACGGACAACGCGGGAATTTTGCGCGGGACGGTTTTGACCTTGGGCGTGTTCGACGGGCTGCATCTCGGACATCAAAAAATTATGGAACTCGTCGTCAACCGCGCCCGAATAATCGGCGCGATTCCGACGGCGATCACTTTCGATCCGCATCCGCGCTCGGTCCTATACCCTGAAAACGCGCCGCCGCTGTTGCAAACGCTCGATCAGCGATTAGCGAATTTTGAAGTTCTGGGAATCGAACAGGCGATTGTCATTCGGTTTGACAAAGATTTTGCGAATCAAAACGCCGGGATTTTTTTGAGCGAAATTATTCACGAACGCCTGCAGGCGAAAGAAGTTTATTTAGGAAAAGGTTTCGCGTTCGGCAAAAATCGCGGCGGCAATATCGAACTGCTGCGAAAGATGAGCGCGGAACTCGGCTTTTTCGCCGACGAAGTTGACGAAATCACTCTGCGCGGGCAGCGGATTTCTTCGTCGAAAATCCGCCGTCTGCTCGCCGCCGGAAAAGTGAATTTAGTCCGGCGAATGCTCGGCAGACCTTATGGCATTGAAGGTCAGATCGTGCGCGGCGACCGGCGCGGGCGCACCATCGGTTTTCCGACGGCGAACTTGAAACCGCGCAATCGCGTCGTGCCGAAATTCGGAGTTTACGCGACGGCGACTTTGATAAAAAACATTTGGCGGCGCAGCATCACCAACGTCGGCGTGCGCCCGACTTTTGAAGGCGGCAAAGAGCCTTCGATTGAAACTTACGTTTTCGATTTCGACGGCGATCTCTACGGCGACGTGCTGCGCGTTCGTTTTCTGCACCGCCTCCGCGACGAGAAAAAGTTCGGCGGCATTGACGAACTCAAAGCGCAGATTCAAAAAGACTCGAATCGCGCACGGCTTTATTTCAAACGGTGGGGCGCGAAGAATATGCTAAATTTGACGTGAGGTGATTTTATGGATATTACGATTACGGTTTCCGAAAAAACGGCGGAACTGATTCAGCACCAAGCCGAAGAAAACGGAAAGAACGCGGCTCAACTCGTCGGCGAATTCGTCGAAGAAAACTTTATCAGTGCAAACGGTGGAAAAAGCGAACGCCAGCATAATTTACTGGCGTTTGCAGGAATGTTTTCGAGCGGCAAAACCGACACCTCGGAGCGGATGCGAGAATCGCTTGCCGAAGAAGATTTTGATCCAGCGGAGGGTTTTAGCATTCGATGAAACCGTGCTTGATGGACTCAGGATTTTTATACGCTCTGATTGACGAAACGGATAGCCACAGCCGAACCGTCCGAAATTCCCTGCAAACAATTTACGAAGAAGTGATTCTGCCGATTCCGGCAATCACCGAAACAGCGCACTTTGTGTTAAAAAATCTCGGCGCGGCGGCTCTGGCAAATTTTGCGGAAGATTTGCCGGAAATGAACGTGGTATTTGAAACGCCGACCGGCGAAACTTACCGACGCACCGCCGAAATCATTCGCAAATACGACGACGCGAACATTGATTTTGTTGATGCCGTGATCGTCGCCGTCGCCGAACGATTGAACATCACGAAAATTCTCACGATTGATCGGCGGCATTTCGGCATTTTCAAACCGCGCCACTGTGCGGCGTTCGAGATTTTGCCGTGAAAAGTTTTTATGAAAATTCAGCCTGCCGACTCATTAAACGGGAAAATACGTTTGCCGGGCGATAAATCAATTTCGCATCGTGCGGCGATTTTCGCGGCATTGGCGACGGGAGAAACGCGCATCGAAAATTTCGCTTCGAGCGCGGATTGCGCTTCGACTTTGGATTGTCTAAGCAATCTCGGTGTCGAAATCAGCCGAGAAGATTCGACGATTTTCGTCAAAGGTGTCGGCAAAAACGGATTTACGAAGCCGACAAAACCGCTCGACTGCGGGAACAGCGGGACGACGATGCGGCTTTTAGCGGGCGTTTTGGCGGGGCAGAATTTCGATGTCGTTTTAATCGGCGACGCGAGTTTGTCGAAGCGTCCGATGAAAAGAATCATCGCGCCACTGGAGCTGATGGGCGCGAAAATCGAAGCGGAAAATAATTGTGCGCCGCTGAAAATTTACGGGCGCAATCCTTTGCGATCAATTTCATATAATTTGCCGGTCGCCAGCGCGCAGGTGAAATCGTGCGTTTTGCTGGCGGGTTTGAACGCCGTCGGAAAATCATTCGTTTTGAATCCAAATTCCAAATTCCAAATTCCGAATTCCAGAAACCATACGGAATTGATGTTGAAGTATTTGGGCGCGGAAATTGAAGATAAGTTTATCGAAACGAACGACGGATTCGTCGAAGAAATTTCGATTGACGGCGGCTCGACGTTGACGGCGAAAGATTTAATAGTGCCTTCCGACATTTCTTCGGCGGCGTTTTTTATGGTTGGCGCGAGTTGTCTGGAGAATTCGGAAATCGTTTTGGAAAACGTCGGTTTGAATCCGACGCGAACGGCGATTCTGGAAATTTTACGGCGATTCGGCGCAGATATTCAAATCTTGAATCAGAGAGAAATTTGCAATGAAATCGTTGGCGATATTCGCGTCGTCGGGCGTAAAAATTTATTGCCGAAAACCGAATCCAACCTGGTCAGCGGCGATATTATCGCTAATTTGATTGACGAAATTCCGGTTCTCGCCGTATTCGGAACGCAGATTGCCGGCGGTTTGGAGATTCGCGGCGCGGAAGAATTGCGCGTTAAAGAGTCGGACAGAATCGCGGCGGTCGTCGAAAATTTGCGGCGAATGAACGCTCGCGTCGAAGAATTTTCCGACGGTTTTCGCGTTGAAAAATCCGATCTAGAAGGCGCAACGATTGATTCGTTCGGCGACCACCGGATTGCGATGGCGTTGGCGATTGCCGCGCTTTTTGCGAGCGGCGAAACGGAAATCGGCGGCGCGGAACACGCGGGCATCTCGTTCCCCGAATTTTTTGCGACGCTGGCGAACTTGAGGAAATAAAGTATAATCGCAGACGGATCGGAAAATTAACAGGATGGACGGGATAGGCAGGATTTTTGCTTTGTAAAAAATCATCCTGTCCATCCTGTCCATCCTGTTTTATTGGCGTTGTAAATTTTTGATGGATTTAGAAAAACGAATAGTTTTGACGGGTTTTATGGGTGTCGGCAAATCAACCGTCGCCCGTTTTCTCGCGTCTTTGCTCGACTCGACGCGGGTTGACCTCGACACCTGCATCGAAAACAGCGAAAGAAATACTATTGCGGGGATTATTAAAACGGAAGGCGAAGGGCGGTTTCGGCAGATCGAGACGGAGAATCTGCGGCGGATTTTGACGGCGAACGAAGCGCGGATCATCGCGCTCGGCGGCGGCGCGTGGACGACTAAAGAAAATCGCCAATTAATAAAAGAGCGCAAGTTGACGACCGTCTGGCTCGAATCTTCGTTCGACCATTGCTGGCGCAACATCCGAATGTCGAAGCGCGAGCGTCCGCTTGCCGCCAACCGCGAAGTTACGCAGAAACTTTTTGACGAACGGGCGAAGATTTATTGTCTGGCGGATTGGCATTTCATCATCCGACCGGATTTCACTTCGTTTGAAGTGGCAAAAAAAATCGCGGAAGAGGTTTTTTCGATGGATTTTGACTGAAATTTTTTGCGAAATGGTTTAGACTGACTTCATAAACCGAACACATCGAGCGAAAACTATTCCCAATGAAGATTTGAGAACGCTGACGAACGCGGTTTATAAACTAAGAAACAGGAAGAATTTAGAGTTTTTTCAGGAGATAAAGTTATGAAAATTAAAGTTTTAGCAGTTTTAGGTCTGGCGGCAGTGGTCGGCTTCGGCGCGTGTAAAGGCGCGACGAATACCAATATGATGAACACCAACGCGACGAATATGGCGATGGCAACGCCCGCGCCGATTACCAAAACGACGGAACCGATGGCGACCGATCCGAACTTGAAACCGAAAATCGAAGCGGCGTTGAAAGCCAAAGGATTCACCGATGTAACGGTTGATACCTCGGGACCGAAAGTAGCAATTCGCGGAACAGTTGCCAAAGGTAAATTAGGCGAAGTAAATGCGGCGGTAATGGAAGCAAACGGCGGCAAGCCGGTTGATAATCAAGTAACCGAGAAATAATTTAGGAAGGAGAAAAAATAAAATGTCTTTACAGGAAAAATATCAACCGTTGATTGATTTGGCGAACCAGTCGAATATTTCCAATCTGAACATTAGCGAAGGCGAAGGCTTCGTGAAAATCGAAGGCAGTGCGCCGAGTGCGGACGTGAAAAAGGCTCTCTGGGCTAAATACGGCGAACTCGACCCGGATTATCGTTCGGGCGATTTGGTGTTGGACGTAACCGCGCCGGAAGGCGAAGAAAGCGCGGCAACGACTTATACGGTCGTCGCCGGCGATTCGTTAAGCAAAATCGGAGCGCATCACGGCATTAGCTGGAAAGCGATTTTCGATGCCAACCGCGACAAACTCGACGATCCCGACGAAATTCAGCCGGGACAGGAACTGACGATTCCGGCAGCCTAAGTTTTAGCGCGAACGGCTAACGAAAAAGCGGCGGGTGGAAATTTCCACCCGCCGCTTTTTCGTTGGCGCGAATCGAAAGTAAGTCGGAAAAAAGAATTCGCCGTCGTCAAACCAAAATTCCGCGCCACACCAACCAATGTCAGATCACGCCCGAAAACCACGAACGATTCCGGCAAATTTGACGGCGAAAATTTTTCGTGGCAGAATTTGGCGATTAGTATTATTGACGGAGACTTTGAGTGTAATTAAACAATGAAACCGATAAATGCAGTTTTGATCAGCACCGTTTTTTGCGGGCTGATATTTTTCGTCAACTCCAAAGCCTTCGCGCAAACTTCGGCGCAGTGCCAGCCGCCCGAAACCGATGTCGCCGTTTATGATTTCGTGCCGGAAGCCCGGTTGCAAAACGGTGATTTTCGCCCGATGATGAAAACCGAAACGGCTTTTCTCCAAAAGCTGCGGGAAGCGGAAGGTTTCAACGTCAGCGATTACACGACACCGATTTTGCCCGCCGACATTCAGCCCGAACCGCCGCCGATTTCGGGCGATCTACAGCCGCCGCCGCCGCAAATTCACGAGCCGTATTTTTTTGTCGGACAAATTACAAAATCCGGCGGCGGTTTTTTATTGGCGGTGCAGTTAAAAAAATCGGCAGACGGTTCGCTTTTGAATGAAGTCAAAACCCCGTTCGCCGATGCCGAAACCGCCGGAGATACGGCGGCGGCGATGCGCGCGTTTTTCGCTTCGCGGGCGCAAGCCGCCCGCGACAACCGCGAAACCGGCGATCACGCGATTGACCCGCATATTGATTTGATAATAGACAAACTTCAACTCAAACCGAACGAAACTTCGCCCGTCAAAATCGTTCTGAGCGATTGCGACGGCGTTCGACCGAAACATCGAACGATTACGGCATTTTTGCAGCTTTCATACGGCGGCACACCGGTTCAAGAAAACACTCTGGTTCGCGTAACGGACGATAAAGGCGAACGCAGCGGCGAAATCGGCACACATAATCCTGGCGTGATAACTTACATTGCTAAGTTCAAATACAAAGACGTAACGGGCGTTCAACGCGAACGAACCGACACGAAAACCATCGTAATTTCGGGCGGCGAAGCACATTTGTGGCAAATGCGGGCGGATATTCAGTATGAAATGTCAACGCTTTATTTCACCACCGATAAACAAAGCGGAAGATGGTCGGGCAGGCGATATTTGATTCGCAAAAAAGCGAGCCTGGTTTTTGTTTTTAAGGCAAATGACATCGATCCGGCGGGCGAAGTGGCGACCAACGAATTCAAAAATTATAACGGATTCGGCGAAGTTTATTATCGTGATAAAACGATTGACGCACAGGCAGCATCGGAACTTCACACCGCGTCGGGAATACTCGATCAGAGTCAGGCGGCTTCCGAAAGGCTGCACGCGGGTTTCGGAATCAGTCCGGCAAATAATGAATTCCAAGTTTCTCTCAACAATGTCGAATTCGGCGGAACGCAGGAACTCTTTGCCGTCCGGCTTCATCCGCCCAATTACGTTCACCGAACCGGCATCGAATATCGGGAAGGAATGGGCGCGGACGGCGGCGCGCCGATTACCGCGCAAATGAAAAAGAGCGGTATTTATACATTCAGTAAATTTGAGCGAAAATCAATTGATGATCCCGAAAACAGCCAGCTCCGCAAAGGCGGCACGAAAGGTTATGAACTCACCAGGTATGACTTTGAAGTCCGGCGCGTCAGTCCGGCAGGCGGCGGTTTGATTAAAAAATAATGGAAGTTTTCGGAATCAGCCGTCGGCGATCAATAATGCTATTTTAATCGGAAGGAGAAGCAAAAAAATGAAGATAAGTGGAAGAATTTTAATTTTATGCGGCGTTTTAATCGGTCTTTCGGGCGCGGCGGAGGCGCAGCAGAATTACAAAATCAGGCAGACGACGGCAATGAACGGGCAGCAGTCGGAGACGACGACTTACGTTCGCGGCTCGCGCAAACGCACTGAAGGCGGCGGTTTTATGGGAATGGGCGGCGATGTCGCCGATGTCGAGCAATGCGATTTGAAGCGCAATCTGAAAATCAGCGACCGGAAAAAAATGTATGCCGTCGAACCGTTCGATGACGGCGCGGACGTTTCGACCGCTGCGGCGACGGGCAAAATTCCGAAATCGAAAGTCGAAAAAGGCGGCACGATAACCTACGTTTCCAACATCAGCGACACGGGCGAACGCAAACCGCTGTTCGGCTTGACGGCGCGGCACGTCAAAACCTCGATGACGATGCAAGCCTCGCCCGACGCTTGTTTGAAGGAAAATATGAAAATCGAAACCGACGGCTGGTATGTTGATCTGCCGGAATTTTCGTGTCCGCTCACTGTTCATCCGCCGATGCCGCAGAGTTCGGAGAGACCCGGCGGCTGCCGCGACAAAATGATTTTCAAAACTGCGGGCGGCGGCAAACTCGGATTTCCTCTGACCGAAACGCGCACCATGAAGATGGGCGACGGCGATATGAGTTTTTCGCAATCGGTCGAAACGCTCGAATTTTCCAAAGCCACGCTCGACGCTGCTTTGTTCGATGTTCCGAAAGGCTATACGCTGACCGCCAACTCGCAGGATTTATACGGCAAACCCGATATGAGCCGGATAATGAAAAATATGGGCGGCGACAACGACGAAGACACGCCGAAAGCTCCGGTTAAAAACAATTCGATGCCGAAAGCCAAAAAAGCCGGAACGATTCGCATCGGTGTTTACGCGCCGACTAACAAAGCGGGCGAAAATGTTTCGACGACGAATTGGCAGACGTTTCTCGTGCAGAAATTAACCGGCGGAAAGGTCGAAGCCGTCGGCATCGCCAGCGAATCGGACGCAAAAGCGGCAAATTGCGATTACGTTTTGACGAGCGATTTTTCCAAACTGCATCAATCAACGGCGAGCAAAATCGGCGGAATGTTCGGCAAGGTTACCGGAACGGATACTTCGGCAGCCAAAAATTATGACGCGCAGGTTGATTTCAAACTCGTTCCGCTGTCCGGCGGAAAAACCGTTGCCAGCAAAGCCTCGAACAAAAGCGAAAACAATGTTGGCCGCGCGGCGGAAGCGGCTTTGAGCCAGGAAGCGAGCGCGATTCTGAGCCAAATCGAAAACTGAATTTTTGCAGCGGGCGATAAACGGAAAGACCGTCTGAACATTGAAAATGTCCGAACGGTCTTTTCACCTTCTAGATTTAGGCATTGAACAAAAAGTATTGTCGGCTGATTTGCGTCCCGGCGGAACTGTTGTTGACAGCCCCGTGATTGATCGCCGGGTTTAATCCGCAAGTTGTATTATTTTTTGATTTGATAAAACGCTCGGCGCCCCAAATAACGCGCCGAATTGCCTAAATCTTCCTCGATTCTGAGCAGTTGATTGTATTTGGCGATGCGGTCGGAGCGCGAAAGCGAGCCGGTTTTGATTTGTCCGGCGTTGGTCGCCACCGCTAAATCGGCGATGAACGAATCTTCGGTCTCGCCCGAACGATGCGAAATAACGGCGGTCATATTGTTGATTTTGGCGAGTTCAATCGCGTCCAGAGTCTCCGTCAAAGTCCCGATTTGATTGACTTTTATCAAAATCGAATTCGCCGCGCCGAGTTCAATTCCCTTGTTTAGAAATTTCGTGTTGGTGACGAATAAATCGTCGCCGACGAGTTGGATTTTCTTCCCGATATTTCGCGTGATTTTCGTCCAGCCGTCCCAATCCGATTCCGCCAAACCGTCTTCGATGGAAATAATCGGATATTTTTCCGTCCAATCCGTCCAATACGCGATCATTTCGTCGGATGACAAAACGCGCTGATCCGACTTTTTGAAAACGTAGTTCGCGCCGTCGTAAAATTCGCTCGCCGCCGGGTCGAGCGCGATTAAAACGTCTTCGCCCGCTTTATAACCGGCTTTGTCAATCGCCTCTAAAATAGTTTCAATCGCTTCTTCGTTCGATTTCAGATTCGGCGCGAAACCGCCTTCGTCGCCGACGCTCGTCGCTAAACCTTTTGCTTTCAAAACACTTTTCAGACGATGGAAAATCTCCGCACCGGCGCGTAACGCTTCGGAAAAACTAGCCGCGCCGACCGGCACGATCATAAACTCCTGAAAATCTACGTTGTTGTCGGCGTGCGCTCCGCCGTTGATAATGTTCATCATCGGAGTCGGCAGCGTTTTGGCGTTCGTCCCGCCGAGGTAGCGATAAAGCGGCATTTCCAGAAACGCCGCGCCCGCCCGCGCCGTCGCCATCGAAACCGCCAGAAGAGCGTTTGCGCCGAGATTCGATTTATTTTCCGTGCCGTCGAGGGCGATTAAAGCTGCGTCAATCAAAGTCTGGTCGAGCGCGTCCAAACCTTCGAGTTCGTAACTGATTTTTTCGTTGACGTTCTCAACCGCCCGCAAAACGCCTTTGCCCAAATATCGTTCGGCATCGTCGTCGCGTAACTCGACGGCTTCGTTTTCGCCGGTTGACGCGCCCGACGGAACCGCCGCTCGCCCGGTCGTGCCGTCCTCCAGAATAACTTCCGCCTCGACCGTCGGGTTGCCGCGCGAATCCAAAATTTCACGCGCGTGAACTGTTTCGATTAAACTCATTTTTGATCTAGAACTCCAACAAATAGATTTGCAAACTGCTCCGATAAATTTAACAGACGGCGGAGCAAATGAAAAACGTCCGATTTTGAAGTTATTTTGAAACGAAGACGGATGAAACCGGGCGCACGAATCGAATTTCTCATTGCCAAAATCCGCGTAAAGATTGACAATCGGCGCGCGACCCTCTACATTTAACCAATCCCACTCCCAAAAATTCATTAGAACAATTAGGAGTTTATAAGTTGCCGGTAAAGTGTCGGGCGAGCATTTCCGAATCTATATTTTCCTCCGAACGAAAGTTTGTAGAATTCGACGGCTCTCCGTCCGCCGCTTGAATTTAAAGTTTTTTCGTTCAACCGAATTTAGTTTATTACACAAAAAGTTCTGGAGTTAAGAATATGATTTTCTTCGTAAAAAAAGCGGATCACTCAATCTGCGCCGCGCCTTTAAAGTTTTCGGCGGTCAGTTGGCATTGATAATTACTCTTTCGACGCTGGCTTTCGCCGGTGCTGCAAGTCCTTCCAACGGGACGCTGGACGCGGCTTTCAGCGCCGGTGTCAGCGAGGGCAATTCGCAGGTTTACACTTCCGCGCAACTGCCGGACGGGAAAATTCTCGTCGTCGGCAGTTTTTCGTTCGCCGACGGCGCGGAGCAAAACGGCTTGGCGCGGCTGAACGCCGACGGTTCGCTCGACGCTTCGTTCAACGCTTCGTATTTTAATACCCTACTTTCTTTGACCGTTCCGATAGTCAACGACATTTTGATTTTGCCGAACAATCAGATACTGGTCGGCGGATTTTTTCTCCAACCCGATTTTTCAGTGCAGAACATTATTCGTTTGAATGTCAACGGAAACCTCGACTCGACTTTGACACCCATTGAAGCCAGTTCTTCCGTTATTCGTCTTATCAGGCAGCCGGACGGAAAAATTTTAGCCGGGGGAACCTTTGCCGTTTTCGGCGGTCAGAGTCATTCGCGGCTGGCGCGTTTGAACGCGGATTGCTCGATAGATTCTTCCTTCAGCACCGGCGCGGGCGGCAACGGCACGGTTCAAAACCTCGCTTTACAGCCGGACGGAAAAATAATCATCGTCGGCAGCTTCACTGCTTTTAACGGAGTCGGTCGTTTCCGCGTCGCCAGATTGAACGCCGACAGTTCGCTCGACCCGACTTTTGATCCGGGAACCGGAGCGAATGCGGGCGTTCTCGGAATCGCTCTGCAAAACGACGGCAAAATTATCATCGGCGGAACCTTTACGACTTTCAATAATTCGGCGAGCAGCCGGCTGGCGCGTCTGAATTCAAACGGCAGTTTCGATGCGTCTTTCGTTTCCGGCTTCGACAGTGATTCGAGATTTTCCGTGCGCCGCGTTTTGCTTCAGGACAATAGTAAACTGTTGGTCGGCGGAACTTTCAAAGCCTATAACGGTGTTCCGCGCAACAGTTTACTGCGGCTTTCAGCGGTCAACACGATCCGCGCGACCGCGTTCGATTACGACGGCGACGGCAAATCCGACATCTCCGTTTTCCGCCCGTCAAACGGAGTCTGGTATTTGCAGCGTTCGTCGCAGGGATTCGCTAACGTGGCTTTCGGCGCAGCGGAAGACCAACCGGTTCCGAACGTCTTCGTTCAATAAAACCGTGACACTGCCGACATTCGATTTTCGGCGGAAAAGAACCCGATTTCGAGTAAACTTTTTACTCGAAACCGGGTTCTTTTTGCGGATGATTTTTACCGCCAGCCTGAAAATTCGCCGGTCGGGGTTCTTCAATTTTGACTGCGCGATTTTTCCATTCGCACTTTCAAAATTCGCCGTTTATCTACCTTTTCGACTTTAAAAACGTGTCCGTTGAACGGCACGGTTTCGCCTTCGTTGAGGATTTGTCCCGATTCGCTCATCAAAAATCCGGCAATCGTCGTGTAGGCTTCGGAGACGGGCAGGTGCAGAGTGAGTCGTTTGTTCAAATCGCGGACGGCGAGATTGCCGTCGAGAACGAAACTGCCGTCGGGCTGTTTGATGATTTGTTCGTTGACCTCCTCGTCGTGTTCGTCGGAAATATCGCCGACGATTTCTTCCAGCAAATCTTCTAAAGTGATGATTCCTTCCACGCCGCCGTGTTCGTCAACGACGAATCCGAAATGCGCTTTCGCCCGCTGCATCTGGCGCAGAACGTCTTCGAGCCGCGCCGTGTCAACGATGTAAATCGGCTTTTGCAAAACATCTTCGAGCCGGAAATTTTTCGGGCGCAACAGATACGGCATAATATCTTTGCTGTGAATAAAGCCGACAATATCGTCGAACGATTCACGAAAAACCGGCATTCTCGAATAACCGTTCCGCTCGAAAATCTGAGCAATATCTTCGAGCGTGCAGTTTTCCGCGATGCCGACGATTTCCGTGCGCGGAATCATCGCCTCTTTGACGGTCGTCTCCGAAAATTCAAAAACGCGGTTGATCAAACGCCGTTCTTCCTTGTTCAAATGCCCGCTTTCTTCCGACACTTTAATGAGTTGGCGAATTTCCTCTTCCGTGTAAATCGAAGCGTGGGCGCTGGTGGCGTGAAAGCCGAACAGATTAACGGTTTTCGCGCTCGCCCAGTCGAGCGCGTGAATAAACGGCTTGAAAATTTTGTAGAAAATCTGCATCGGCAGCGCGGTCGCCATCGCCACCTTTTCGGCGATTGACAAGCCGATCAGCTTCGGAGCCTGTTCGCCCAGAACGATATGCAGCGTCGTTACCGCCGCAAACGCGATGCCGTAGGACGCGATATGCCGCGCCGATTCGGGCAGACTTTCCAACGCGCCGCCGAGAATCGCTTCGACGACCGGCTCGCCGAGCGCGCCCAAACCGAGCGAAGCCAGCGTGATTCCCAACTGCGAAGCCGACAAATAAGCACTTAAATTATCCAGCAAACCGAGCAGCCGTTTCGCGCCTTTGCTGCCTTCGTCGGCGAGCGTTTCGACTCTCGAACGACGAACGCCGACGAACGCGAATTCCGCCGCGACGAAAAAACCGTTGATGAAAACCAGCACGATGACGGAGAAAACTTTGAGGGCGATTGAAAGCCAGGATTCGGAAATGGCGGTGATTGGTTCGGCGGCGAAGAGAAATAAGATGTGGCTGAATGGTTCGTCCATTTTTAATCTGCGGTTGCAGCGGCTAAAAAAATCCTCGTGGTAGATTTAATTTCCCGATTATAGCATTTAAGTTCGCGCGGTTAAAAACTTTTTCAAACCTGCTCGTGCGAAATCACGTCGAGCATCTCCTGAATCAAAGGCTGGCACGAACCGCAGCCGCCGCCCGCGCGGCAAGCGTCGGTTACTTCCTCGACGGTTTCGAGCGCGTTTCGTTTGATCGAATTCTCAATCGTCTCTTCCGACACGCCGAAGCAAGTGCAAATCAAAGCCTTTTCGCCCGCGAATTCTTCAATCTGCCGGGCGCGAAAATCGGCGAGAGCGTTTTGCAGAGTTTCCAGAGTCAAATCCAGGCAATGTCGGCGCGATTCGGGAAATTCGCCGAGCGTATTTTCAATCTCCGCCCGCAAACTCTCCGCGTCCAAAACGTGAATTTTATTCAGGCGTTTGCCGATTAATCGCGTCGCCAGAACGTCCGCCGAAGCGATTAAAAAACCGCAACCGTTCGTCTGAAATTTGGCGGCGAGAATCTCTTTCGACTGCCGATCAATTCGCAGAGAAAACCGCAGAAACACGCCGCAGACAAAAGTCGCGCTTGTTCCAAATGCGTTTGCCTCTGCTAATCCGCCGCAATTTCCCGGCGCGTGAAATCGCTCGCTGATTTTGTCAGGATAAAAACTCACTCAGACAATGGTAAATGGTAAATGGTAAATTGGTAAATGATTAAGCGTTCCGACTGATCGGCAAATAAATTTCTCGCCCGCCGAAGGCGTTCATCATTTACCATTTACCATTTACCATTTACCATTATCTTACGATGAGATTTTTTTACTTTTGCCTTTTGCCTTTTTACTTTTGCCTTTTTTCGGCGTGTCGTCCCTCCGCCGCGCCGGTTTCGATTTCCAACCAGCCGGTTTCGATCAACAATGTTCCGCAGACGAATCTGCCGCTGCCGCCTTTGAAAAACGCGGGCAATCTCGGCTGGAAAAGTTTCGCGGGCGAAAACGTCAAACTCGCCGATTTGAAAGGCAAAATCGTCGTGCTGGATTTTTGGGCGACCTATTGCCCGCCGTGCCTCGAAGAAATTCCGCATTTGAACGAATTGCAGAACAAATACGGCGGCAATCTGCAAGTCGTCGGTCTGCACATCGGCGGCGCGGAAGACGAAGCCCGCGTTCCCGAATTCGTCCGAAGACTGCAAATAATTTATTCGCTCGCCTATCCAGAAAACGCGCTTTCCAACGCGCTGATGGGCGCGGACAATTCGATTCCGCAAACCTTCGTCTTCGATAAAAACGGTAAACTGGTCAAGAAACTCGTCGGCTTCGACAATTTCATTAAAGCCGATTTAGACGACGCGATTGAGCGGGCGAATGCTTTGTGAACCGAAGTTTTCAAACGCCCGGCAGACTTTTAGATTTCAAACTTCAGTTCGGTTCTCCGGCTGGCGAAGCGCGGCAGTTGCCTGAAAGGGTAAAAAATTAGAAGACTCTTCAAAATAATTTAACCATCCGCTCTTGAGACACAAAAAGCATAGTCTTTGAATCATTGTTTGGAGCGTGGTTGAAAATTCAAAAAAGACCGGCAATTTTACATTCTTCATTCTAAATTTTTATTCGGTAAAAATTAAAAATATCGAATGTAAAATGTAAAATTAAGCCATCCACTTTTCGACCGAGTGAATTTCCAAACACGCTCTTAGCGTTGTTGCCGGTAATATCAGTCGAATAGATTGCCGACTAAAACTCCCAACCCAAAAATCTCTGTGTGCTGCGTCTCTCGGCGGTAAATTTCTACGGTTTTTTATTTTGGAACGATTTCCATTATAACTTGGGGATCGTAACACCCTGCTGACCCTGGTATTTTCCTCCACGATCTTTGTAGGAAACTTCGCAAACATCGTTGTCATCGGCTTCAAAAAACAAAACCTGAGCGACACCTTCGTTGGCGTAGATTTTCGCCGGCAGCGGCGTTGTATTGCTAAACTCCAATGTAACGAAACCTTCCCACTCCGGTTCAAACGGCGTGACGTTAACGATAATTCCACAGTTGGCGACGAAAACTCCGGCTTGCAGGGCGAAGTTTCCGTATTTCGGAACCGTCAGGCAGTAAACATCGTGAACGCCGGCTAACTCTCTGACGCTCGTTATCCTTCGGGAATTACCGAGCCGTCGTTCGACATTCGGCATTGATTTCGTTTTTACGGAGTAATCGAAACTTTTGTGATAAATAAATTCAATGTCAGCCGCCGGCGGGCGCAAAGCACCGGATTCATTCAGTCCGGCGAGCAAATCATTCGGGCGAAGCCGATACGCTGCAATCATTCGCCCGTCCCACCTACTGAATTTATGCTCAGGTGTGCAACGAACTTTTCCACCGTTGTCCAGAGTTATCTCCAGTAAAGAATCGCGCCCGATAAAGCGCGGATATTCCAACTGCGAAATCACCTGACGATTATGCGCGTCCAAACTGTAGCCTGAAAACTTTTCGCCGCGCGCCGATAGTTCGGCGAGTCGTTCCAAAGTCAAAGATTTTCCATCGGACAATGCCACCTTCGTCTCCGCCGCGAAACAGCGGGCGTAGGTGCTTTTGCCCAAACAGATGGTCAGCACATTTCTCGGAATCCTGAAATACTCGACCGTTCGCGCCAGGCAGAACGAGTTGGGCGGAATGATAATATAATCGGCTTTGATGTCAACGAACGATTTCGGATCGAAGTTTTTCGGATCCACAATCGCACTGAAAACATTGGTGAAAACCTTGAATTCATCCGAGCAGCGCACGTCGTAGCCGTAGCTCGAAGTGCCGTATGAAATCAATTTTCGACCGCCGGCTTCTCTGACCTGACCCGCCTCGAAAGGCTCGATCATACCGTGTTCGACAGCCATTTTTTGAATCCATTTGTCTGATTTTATACTCATAAATTTGCCGCTTGAAAAGCGAAAACGGAAAGTGATAAGAAAACTTAACCTGTGTCTGGAGTTGAAATGAGAAAGACAATTGAACCGAGGATCAACGCGAACTTAACGGATTAAAACGGATTTGACGATATATCTGGCTGATCCGCCGGAAAAATTGCTGCAAATAATCGGCGAAAATCCGCTCACTCAGCGTTCATCGAGCGTCTAGTTCCAACTTTGATTTTGACTTACGACTCAGGTTAATTTATCACTTTCCGCCCGTCGAACTCAAAATCCGCCTGGCAGAAATTCCAATCTATTTTTCGGTTTCGAGAAGTTTCAGCGTTCCGTCGCCGACCGTAAAACTCAGCGGTGCGCCGCCGCTTCCGGCTTTTGCCGTAATTAACAGTTCGGTGAATTTAGTCCGGTCGCGCGGTTTCAGGTTAAGCAAAGTGTTTTCGAGTTTGCCGCTTCGCAGAACCTGCGCGTCGAGATTGGCGTTGAGATTGGGCGGCAGTTGAACATTCATCGTGCCGTTTGCCAACTGCACGTCCGCGCTTCGTCCGCGCCAACTGCGATTCGGAATCACGACCTCGATAGTGCCGGCGGCGAAAGTGGCGACGATGCTGCCGCCGATCAGATTGAGTCGGGCGTTTGATTCCAGATAATTTATCTTCATCGCGCCTTCGACTTTCGATAAAGTCAAATCGCCTTTGCCGCCGTCAATCTCCAAATCGCAGTAAGTCGGAACTTTGATTTTGTAATCAATTCTGAACGGCAAACCCAGCAGAATTTTGGGTAGCTTCTTCGCCGTGCGCTTCATAAAATCCTTGTCGTGCGTCCCGAAACTGGTGATGCGAACGTGAACCGTATCGGCATCAATGGCAAAGCCGCTGACTCTGGCGAGTTCGGCTAAATCAGCTTCGGTCGCGGCTTGCATTTCGACCTCCGCCGAGATTTCGACTTCGTTTCTCCGCCAGCCTTCGATGCTGATCGAACCGTTCGGCGCACCGATAATCGAAACCGTGCCGCCCGCGCCGAGTTCGACCGTTTCGGTTTTATAAGTCGTGCGTTTAATCAATTTTTGAGTTTGCGCGAAGCTCGGCGCGATGAACATAAAAACCGAAACCGCAGTTAAGCCCAGATAAACGCAGATTTTTTTCGGGCGGATATTCTTTTTCATAATTTTCGGAGTTGGTTGGCGGCTGTCTGAGGCGGGAAAACCGCCGTCGAACGGCGGGCGTTCGGAGCGAAAAAATTACCGCCGGATAAACGAGATGCTGCCGCGCTGGTTGGTCACGGAAATCGTCGCGCTGCCGCTGCCCGCCTGCCCGACGACGCGGCGACCGTCGCTGACAAAACGCATTCCCGAACTGCCGAAATCGCCCAGTGAAATGTTGCGCGTCGAAGGCGCGGTGGCGACCAGGCGGAACGAAGAATTAAAGGGAATGCGAAGATTGATGTTGCCGCGTGTCGAAGTGAAGCGATAATTACCGCTGTCGGCGAGCGTGCCGTCGAAAAAGATGTCGCCGATGAGGTTTTCCGCCGCGACGGTTTCCGCCGCGATGTCGGTCAAAGTAATGTCGCCTTCGCTGGAGATATGAGCGCGAACGAGTCCGCCGCGCACACTGCTGACGTTCAGATTTCCCATTCGCGTTTCGATGTCAACCGACGAAGAATAAGGAACTTTGATGAGAAAGTTGACGTTGCCGACTTCGTTTCTGCCCTGATTATCTTTGACCAGATTGATGACAATCGTGCCGCTCAAACTCTGCGGTTCGATGTTCGCCGCCGGTGCTTCCAAATAAGCCGAAATGTTTATTTCCTGTTTGTCCCAGCCTTCGACCGTCACCGTGCCGGTGCGATTAGTCAGTTGCAGCCGGACGTTTTTGCTCGCCGGATAAGTTTTCGCAAACTTTTTCTGCGCCGTTGCCGCCGCCGGCGACGCGCAGAAAAAAACTACGGTGAAAAAGAGGATCGCAGTTTTTTTAAAGGCGGAAATTTTTCTTAAATTCCAGTTCATTGCGGTCACTATAAATCGGCGAATTCCCGAAGCAGTTCCATCTTTTCGTTCAACGCCGAATCGAGCATTTCCCCGGACAAATCATCGTTCGGATTCTGCCGTAAAATTTGATCGTATTCAAACACGACTTGATTTATTTCGTTCAAATTACGGTCAAAACCATCGCGCAGGTGAGCGTCCCAATTCGCCCGTTTCGCTTCGACGCGCCGGTTCCAGTAAGCAATCGCCGCCTGCTGCTCGCGGATGCGGTTTTCGCGCGTCTGCTCCGGCGTTTCGACGAGTCCGACTTTGCTCAAGGCACGGTCGAAAAGACTCGGCGCGGTATTCGCCGAAACGTCGTTCGGAGCGGAAAAGTTTTTGATAAAAACCAGCGTCAAAAGCGAACTGAACAGCGCGATGCCCAAAATGGAAGCGAAGACTTGCGAAAAGGAAAACTGCCAGCGGCTTCGCTTTTCTTCGTTTTTAATGGCGGCTTGTTTGAGTTCGGGAGCGACTTCGTTTTCGATCAGGTTATTGATGCGGCACCAGAGAGCTTTCGGATTCGGCGGCAGGGCGTATTCGGTTTCGTCGAGTTCGCAGCAGTCGAGAATCACCGCAAAATCTTCGCAAACTTTGGCGCATTCGGCGCACCTCGCCAGATGCGTCTGAACTTCGGCACGAGCTTCATCTTTGAGTTCATTGTCCAGATAAACACTGATCAATTCCTGGCATTGTTCGCAGTTCATTTCGTGATTTTTCGCAGAGTTACAGAATCTTGACAGTTGCTTGAAACGTCCCGTGTTGTCGGCTTCAAGTTAATAGATTGCCGTCGAAAGTTTTAAGTTGCCTTGTAATAAATTTTCGATTGGCTTTACGCCTTTTTGATGAGCAGACCGCGCAGTTTTAAACGGGCTTTATGAAGTTGAGATTTTGAAGTTCCGACCGAAATGCCGAGAATGCGGGCGACTTCTTCGTGTTCGTAACCTTGGACATCGTGCAGGATAAATGCGCTTTTGTAACCCGGCGGCAACTGGTCAATCGCCCGTTTCAGAGCGATCCGGTCAAGCACCGGCATTTTTCTCTGATTCTCCGTTCCCGGCACGATCTGTTCGGGCATCTCGCCGTCTTCGCTCGTCTTTTCGTTTTTGACGCTGCGCCGCCGAAAGTGCATTAAAACCTGGTTGACCGTCAGACGGTGAAGCCACGTCGAAAACGCCGATTCGCCGCGAAAGCTGCCGATTTTGCGGAAAAGCTGAATAAAAACCTCCTGCGTCAGATCCTCCGATTCGGCTTGGCTGTTCGTCATCCGCAAACAGAGCGAATAGGTGCGCCGGTGATAACGCTCGTAAATCAGTTCAAACGCCGCGATATTACCGGCGGCGGCGAGTTTCGCCAATTCAAAATCAGGCGCGTTTCCTTCAAAAGCCGCCGTTTGACTTGGCGCAGCCGTTTGAAATGCGGGAATGCTCGTGATTTCCTCACTTTGAAAAACGCCTTCGCGCTCAATCGCCATCGAGGTCGAGTCCATATTTGCTCCTAAAAATGTGCTGTCGGGTTTTAAGAAATCGTTGCTGTCTATGATGAGCCACCTCCAAAATTTGGTTGCACTCGCGGGCATTTTTATTTTATGACAATTCGCCGAAAAGGTAAATAGTTTCTCCTTCAATACGAACCAATTTTATTCTTTGAAACACGCAGGTCAAAACCTTGCAATTTCATTGCAAGAATTTATTACGCCTTCTTTTTTTACCGGAAAAGAACAATCGAGCGAATTTTATTCGCGTTCCTTTTTCAAACCTCTGCACTTCCAGTGCAGAGTGGTTTGGTTCCCGCCTCCGTCGTTCTGAAACCGAATCAAATTCAGGAGCCGTCGAGCGGCTTTTCGTGCCGCTTGACTAACCGTTTTTCATTGCCGATTCTATTTACATCGTTATCGGCGATAACGAATCTGAAAAAACAAGGGAAGGTAGAAAAATGGCAGAGAATACGGCAAAAATTTTTATAGACGCGCTGAAAAAATTAGAATCCGACCACGATTTGGAAACGATCTGCGGTCTTTTCAGCGAAAACGCGAAAGTAGGCAACGTCGTCACCGATGATAAAAATCTCGGTGCGCGGGAATTCTGGAAAAATTACCGTGATAATTTCGACACGGTGGACTCGACTTTTCATAACGAAATTATTACCGAAGCGACCGCCGCGCTCGAATGGACGACGACCGGGACGAGCAACGGCGGCAGCGAATTTGAATACGACGGCGTGAGTATTCTGGAAATCAAAGGCGATGAAATCACGCGCTTTCACGCTTATTTTAACCCGAATAAACTCGGCAAACAAATCGTTGCCGACGAGCAAGCCGGAGGTGCAAAATAATGGCTGAAAAATTAAAAACAGGCGATGCGGTCGAGTGGGAAACATCGCAGGGCGTAACTTCCGGCACGGTGAAAAAGAAATTGACCGCGCCGACCGACATCAAAGGTCATCACGTCGCGGCGACCGAAGATAATCCAGAATATTTAGTCGAGAGCGACAAAACCGGAGCGCAAGCGGCGCACAAACCGTCAGCATTAAAAAAAACGACCAGGAAAAAAAGGTAGCCGGCGGAGAAATTAAAACGGAAAAGCGAAACTGCCGGCGGTCTCGCTTTTCCGTTTTAACTTCCTGATTGACAGTCATTTAGCTGTCGAAAGAGATGATCCGTCACCGCCGCCGGTCGTCGTTCGAGCGCACCGAAAAAAAATTTTATTTTTTTTTCGCTTTAAATGATTTATTTTCTTAAAAAACGGTGCGTTATATAAATAGGGGCATCAATTTTGATGGACGAGATTATGTCGGACTCGCTTTATCTCTCACGGTCGAACGTAGTTTGCGCTTATCGAACGCGAAGAAATTCGGCACTCATTTAATTGCGGGCGATTTCGTCCCGACGCATTGCTGTTCTTACTCACCTCATCTAACTGCTGCCTGACTGAAAAGGCGGAATGTTTGTAGAAGAACATTCCGCCTTTTTACTTTCCCGAACTTCGCGCTACCGGCGCGGCACGTTTTCGCCGATAGTCCAGACGACGACGGAACTCGACAAACCCAAACCCGACAGCCGTCCAGCCATCATCACGATAGTTTCGCCGTCCGTCACCGCGCCGCCTTCGAGCAGGGTTCGCTCGCCTTCTTTAAGAATCTCTTCGCTCGTTTCGGTTTGATTGTGGCGCAGCGGATTGACCGCCCAAATCAGCGCGAGTTGATTTCGCACGTCGTCGGAATTAGTCAGCGCGAACGTCTGCAAACCGAAACGAACGCTTGAAAGCCGGCGCGCCATCAAACCCGATTCGGTGAAAACCGCGACTTTATCGGTTAAAATCTCTCTGGCGCAGATCGCCGCCGCCTTGCAAATCGCCTGCGAAGCCCTGCCGGTCGGCTCGACATCGAGCTTCAGCGGACGCTTTAATTTCATCGTCGTGACGGTTTCCGCCGCGTCAATAATGCGTTTCATCGTCGCCACCGATTCGACCGGATATTTTCCGGCGGCAGTCTCCGCCGAGAGCATCACCGCGTCGGTTCCGTCCCAGACGGCGTTCGCCACGTCGGAGGCTTCGGCGCGCGTCGGACTCGCGCTGATAATCATTGATTGAAGCATCTGCGTCGCCGTAATGACGAATTTATCCGCCATCACCGCTTTTTCGATGATTTGCTTTTGATAAACGGGAACGAGTTCGACGCTCGTCTCCACGCCCAAATCACCGCGCGCGACCATCACGCCGTCGGTTTCTTTGAGAATCGCGTCGAGATTTTCAATCGCTTCGGCCTTTTCGATTTTAGCGACGAGCAGCGGTTTGCCCCATTTTCGCCGGTGATTTTTTTTGATGATTTGCCGAACTTCGGCACAGTCTTCGGCGCGACGAACGAACGACAGGGCGATGTAATCGACATTCTGCGTCGCCAACGCCCAATCCAAATCAACGCGGTCTTTTTCGGTCAGAGACGGAATCGGCAGGGAAGTTTTCGGTAGATTGATGCCTTTGCGCTCGGCGAGCAGTCCGCCGCTGATGACCTGCGTGACGACATCGGTTTCCGAAACCGTCTCGACGACCAGTTCAATCGCGCCGTCATCCAGCAAAATTCGCGCTCCCGGTTCGACCAATTGCGGAATTTCGGCGTAATTAGTTGAAACCGCTTCCGCCGAACCCTCGATGTGGCGCGAAGTAATTATAAATTTCGCGCCCGTTTCGAGAAAAACCGCTAAACCGTCCTTCAACCTTCCGGTGCGAATTTTCGGACCCGACAAATCAATCAGCACGGCGAGCGGCTGATTATATTTTTTGGCGGCGGCGCGGGCGCATTCGATGGCGGCGGCGTGTTCGGCGTGCGTCCCGTGCGACATATTGATCCGCACGGCGTTCATTCCGACTTTAATCATCGCTTCGAGTGTCGCCGAATCATTCGATGCCGGTCCGAGTGTCGCTAAAATTTTGGCTCTTCGCATATCTTTTGTCATTAAAACATATCACGGGGAAAGTAAAAAATACTTTCCGCCGGAATTAAATTTGGGAAGGTGTCTTTTTCGCTCCGTCGTTCGCACGGTGGTTTCAGACGGCAAAGGTTTAGTCTGCTGATCCAGTTTCGGGAAAGCATTTGAAAGAGGAAACGGATTATTTTCGTTTCGCGGCATTATCCGCTCAGGAACGTCCGGCATTGAGCCGGCAAAACTTACCACCATTTAATAAGCTTCGGGCGGCAATTTTGCAAAATGACACTGCCGCTTGTTCGTCCAAATTAAAACACAGAATTTAAGGAGAATCGAAAATGTCCAAGTTAAAAAAAATAAGCGGAATACTGGTTTTCGTTTTGGGATTGTTTGGTTGCGCTCAGGCTCAATCAGGAATGAACTGGAGTTCCGCGCCGAATTTACTTTCGCCCCGCGACAGCGCGGCGGCGGTCAACAGCAGCGGAAATATCTATGTTTTGGGCGGCACGACGACCGCGCCGCTGTCGGTTGATACGCTCGCCGGCGGCGCGTTAAATTGGACTGCCGCGCCGCCGCTGCCGCAAGCCCGCATCGCGCCGGGCGCGGGTCTCGCGTCGAACGGACAAATTTTCGTCTTCGGCGGCAAGAGCGGCGGCAGAGTTTTGAAGGAAGCCTTCTATTACGATCCGGCAACCGGCGCGGCATCGAATCAAGCGAGTATGAAATCGCTTCGCTACCGTTTCGCTTCCGTCAATGTATTCGGAACTTTTTACGCTTTCGGCGGTTTGACCAGCGGCGATCAGCCGATAAATGCCGTCGAAGCATATTTTCCGTCCGTCAACAGATGGAGTCAGCTAAATCCGATGCCGGAGGCGCGAAGCAATTTTTCCGCCGTGTTCGACGGCACATATATGATGACTTTCGGCGGCAGCATCGCCGGCAGTGCCGCAACCAATACGGTTTATCGCCTTCAGTATGGCGGTCCCGGAACCTTTACGACACTCGCCCCGATGCCGATTGCCACCCGCGACAGCGCGGTCGTTCTTGGCGCAAATCGTTTGATTTACGTGATCGGCGGCTTTTCGGCGGCGGGAACTCCAATCGGCGATGTCCAGATTTACGACATCGCCAACGATTCGTGGCGCGTCGGCGCACCGCTTCCGGTTGCCGTCGGCGCGGCGGGCGCGGTCATTGATAACGGCGGGAAAATAGTCGTCATCGGCGGAATTGACGCGACGAATAATAATAAAGCGTTGGTTTGGATGAGTCGGCAGGCGGACGCGCCGCCGGTATTTAATTCTTTCCCTTCGACTTACGCCGTCGCCGGGCAAACCTTCAGCTATCAGGCGCGGGCGAACGGCAATCCGTCGCCGACCTATTCGCTCCTGGCGAATCCGAACGGAATGACGATTGACGGCACGAACGGTTTAATTTCGTGGACACCGACTTTAACGCAAACCGGAGCGCAGAATGTGACGGTTCGCGCCTCGAATTCGGCGGGTTTTGCCGACCAGACATTTACCATCGGCACTGCGCCGCCCGCGCCGACCGGATTAACGGCGGGCAGTGTTACCGCGAATTCGGCGGCATTGGCGTGGGATTCGCTTGCGCCGGAAGCGGGCGCGGCGAGTTACAAAATTTATCAACTCATTCACACCCGCAGTGTCTCATATGTGCTGCTCGCCGAAACGGGAACGCCTTCAATAGTCATCAACGGTTTGATTTCCGGCAGAGCATATACTTTTGTCGTAGTCAACAGCGTCAGCGGTTTTGATTCGCCCAAAAGCGCACCGGCTTTCGTGGTAACTTTGCAGCCCGCCGCGCCGACCGGAGTAGCGGTGACAACTATTACACAGACGAGCGTAACTTTATCGTGGACGGCTCCGGCGGCGAGTCCCGTGCCAATCGCCGGTTATCGAATTTACGAATACGATTCAAACATCTCTCAAATGGTGATCAGAGTGGATAACATTACGGGAACGAGCGCAACCGTCAACGGACTGCTGCCGAATACGACGCATCTGTTTTACGTCGTCGCTTACGATGCAGTTTTTAATCAATCGGGATTCGTGACCGCGCCGGTGATAACGACTTCAACACTACCGTCGCTTTTTCATACGCCGGCATTCGTGCGACCGCCAAATTACGGCAGCGGATTTTTCCCGGAAACGGTGGCGGCAGTCAACGGTGACAGATTGATGCTCGTCTCGGCGGATGCTCATTCTTCAGCAGCCGTTGATTATGTCGTCAGCACGACCGGACTGCCGCGAGCGACGTTTTCGATGGTGACGGGACCGGCGGGAATGACGATTGATCCGGTGACGGGCGTTGTTTCGTGGACGAATGTCAGCGCGGCGGTTGGAACTTATACTGCCGCCGTGCGCGGCACAAACGCCGAAGGTTCGACCGATTTCAGTTTTAATTATACGGTTTATCCGGCTGGCACGGATATTTTATCGCCGACCGAACCGCTGTATTTTCAGACGAACGCGACGAACGTGACCGGCACGAGCGCAACTATTAACTGGTCTCCGTCAACCGATAACACCGGCGTTGCCGGCTACCGGATTTACACGAGTTCGCCGCCTCCGCCGTGCGGCGGCAGAGGGCTTAATACTTGTCCGCCGCCGCCGACTAACATTCCGCCGACGGCGGTGGTGGACGGAACGACTGTCAGCGTAACGCTGAATAATCTGATTCCCAACAGCCGCTACGGAATGTGGATCGTTGCCTTTGACGCGGCGGGCAATACGTCATTCGTCACGGCAGCCGTCAGACCGACATTCTCCACTCTGCCGTAACTGCTGCGGCATCGTTACTTTCCGTCAACGGCGGCGCAAATTTTACAATTTGCGCCGCCGTAATTTTGTAAAACGCTTTGAAGGTCTGATAAATGCCGGTTAAACGGTGAGAAATCGGGCGGTTGATTTTGCCTTCGCGCCATTTCGCGCCATAAATTATTCTTCCCGCACCAAAGCGTGAAAACCGGACTGAACGTCCTATTCGCCGGCAGTCAAAGCCGCTTCGAGTTTATTCGCGGCTGAAAATTCCTAAACCTTTTCTCGAACATTCTCGTAGTCCAAACTTGAGGGCGACGCTTCGTAAAGTATTTGTGAAATCTGAAGCGGGTTTCGCGTCGGCTTTTGGCAAATGCTTCTCTTTATTATAATTTTCTTCGCAGTGATAATCGCCGTCTCGGTGGCGGCAGTCGCCGGAGTCTCGATTTATCGAACGCGCCGCCGTCAATCTCTCCTCGCCGCCGCCGCCAACCAAAAACAATTTAACGAGCCGCCGGAAGGTTATCGCTCGCTGTTTGCGCCGAGCGACGAAGAAACTCGTGCGCTCGAACGCGAAGAACAAGTAGAAACGGCAGCGCGGCGGCAGGAATCCGAACGCCAAATCGCCTTCGAGAAAGCGGAAACGGTGCGCGAGTTTGAAAAAATCTGGCGTAATGAACCGAACAGATCAAACACTATCGAACTTTTGCGGCTCGCCGCGATCAGCGAATCTGCCGAAATCTTTTCACAAACGGCGGAAAGTGTGATACAAGTTACGCATCACGAACCAACGTGCAGGTTGTCAAAAAAGGATTTGGCTGATTTGTTGGACAGCCATCTGCGGATTCTTCCCCAACAGGAAAGACTTTCGGGCGCGATTTTCTGGGTCAAACGGGAAATCAAAAATCTGCGCGGAAAGTCAGAGTCAAAATCGTCGGAATTTTAGCCGCGAACAAACACGAAAGAACACGAAATTAAATCAAAAAATCACAATAACTTTTTGTTATTTCTGTTTCCCTTTTCGGGCTGTTTCGTGTTTGTTCGCGGCTGATTCCCCTCTTCAGAGTTGAGTTAACAAAATGGAAAATCTAACAGGTTTAATCGTTTTAGGCGTAATTGTTTTAATCGCGCTGGCGGTGTTTTGGTATATCGTCACGCGGTTTCTGGTGAACGTCGGCTCCGAGGAAGTCGCCATCAAAGAGCGTCGTTACGTCGGACGGCGAATGCCGCAGGGTCGCGTGATTGCGACCGAGGGCGAAGTCGGTATTCAAGCCGATATTCTCAAACCCGGACTGCATTTCGTCTGGTATCCGATTGAAGCGGTGGTCAGAAAAGTTCCGCTCGTCGAAATCGGCGCGGACGAACTCGGCATTATCGAAGCGATTGACGGCGAACCGATGCAGACTGGCTCGATCTTCGCGCCCGACCGCGCCCAGAACGCGCACAATAATTTTCAAGACCCGATTGCTTTTATCAAACAAGGCGGCGTGAAAGGGATTCAACTGCGAATTCTGCCGCCGGGAAAATGGGCGATTCACCCGTTTTTGTTTCGCGTTTCGATTGCGAAAGCGGTGATGATTCCGCCGAATAAAGTCGGCATCGTCACCTCCGCCGACGGCGCACAGCTCGATGCGGGCAGGCTGCACGGCATCGCCATCAAAAATCACAAAAACTTTCAGGACGCGGAAAGTTTTATCTACAACGGCGGACAGAAAGGCGCACAAGTCGAAGTTTTAACGCCCGGAACTTACCGCATTCACACTAATTCCATCGCGCTCGACAACTCGAACGATATGCAGCCCGGAATCTTTACGATTCGATTGGTTGACGCGACCGTTATTTCGGAAAATCAAATCGGACTCGTCGAAGCCCTCGACGGCGCGCCGCTCGACCAGCGCGATTATGTGGCGCAAGCCGTCACCGGACACGATAATTTTCAGGACAGCAACGAATTTATTTCACAGGGCGGACAGCGCGGACCGCAGAAAGATATTCTTTTGCCGGGAAATTACTATATCAATCCGATGGTTTTCAAAGTGATTCCCGAATCGGCGCGAGAAGTCAAACCGGGCGAAGTCGCCGTTATCGTCTCGAACGTCGGCAAAGACCCGTCCGAAGAAATCCGCAAAGCGATGGCGGCGAAAGTGCGCGAACGGCTCGAACGCGAGGAAGAAGAACAAATCCAACGCGCCGCCAAACAGTTGGACAAAGTTGACGGAACCGAAATCTCCATCGAAGACATCAAGGCGGAACTGCAAGCCGACAGCGATCCGGCGGACAAACGCCTCGACAGCGGAGCGCACGAAGCCTACGTCGTGCCGGAAGGTTTTCGCGGCATTCAGGAAACCGTCGTCGGACCCGGACGTTATTACATCAACACTTTGGCGAAAACGCCGATCATTATCCCGACGACGAATATGACCGTCGAATGGACGGCGGAAGATGTCAAAGAATCGTTCGATCCGTTCGCCGTCATTTCCAAAGACGGTTTTACGATGCAGCTCGAAGTCCGCGTCGTCTTTCGCGTCAAACCCGAAGACGCGCCGTTTATGGTGGCGAAAATCGGCAACACCGACAAATTAGTGCAGAACGTGATGCACCCGCTGATTGATTCGATTTTTAGAAATCAAGCGTCGGAAAGTTCGGCGATGGCGTATTTGCAAAATCGTCACGAAGAACAGGAACGCGCCGAAGCGCGCGTTCGGATGCACCTTTTGAAATATCACGTTGATGTCGTCAATGTTTTAATTTGCCACATTCATCTGCCGGAAGAATTGATGAAAACGCAAACGGAAAAAATTCTCGCCGAGCAGAAACAGGGAATGTTTAACGCCCAGCGCGAAGCCGAAATCAAACGCATCGAATTGGAAAAAACCAGTTCGCAAGCCGACAATCAGCGCAGCCTGATGGAAGCGACCGTCGGCGTGGAAATCTCCGCCAAACGCTCGGAACAGCGCAAACGCGAAGCCGAAGGCGAAGCCTATTACATCTCGGAAACGGGCAAAGCCGAAGCCGAAAAAATGCGGCTCATCGGCGAAGCGCAGGGTGTCGCCTACAAAGAACAGGTCAACGCGCTCGGCGCAAACGGCGTGGCGATCATCGAGACGCTCAAAGTCATCGGCGAAAAAGGCGTTCGCATCACGCCCGACATTATGGCTTCGGGCGGCGGAAACGGGAATGGCGGCGACGGCGGCGGCATCGGAACACTACTTTTATTAAATTTGTTCCGCGACCAGATGCAGAAAAAAGGCGATCCGCCCGTCATCGCGCCGACTAACGGCATTAAAATTTGATTTCCGCTAATTTTAACTTTAACAGGCGAGTTTCGGCTCGCCTTTTTCGGTGTTAATTGCTGCTGGCGCATCTGTCATACTCATCTGAGGTGAAGTTTATGCAGTCTGAAATCGCGGACATTATTTTCGCGGCACCGGCATCCGCATTAGAGGACGACGTTCCCGCCACCGAAGCGGCAATATCAATCCGACTGCACAATGCCCGAAACACGCCGAAGAAATTGAAGAGTTGGTGAACCGGGATTGAGGTGAAATAATACCGATTCAAATCAATTTAGAGCAAATTCGGATTGAATGTATGGCAGACTAAAGTCTGCCACCGCCGTCGAGAGTCGGGTCTGAGCGAGGCGGCAGA
>JAYVKL010000014.1:0-21936 GCA_043768465.1 Pyrinomonadaceae bacterium | reverse complement strand
TCGAAACTTCCGCGTTTTCAAAAATCGCCGTTTCATCATCCCCGGCAAACTGCCATTTCTGCGCGACATCTTTGCCGGTGTGAACTTCCCTGATCGCGTCCACGATATTCGGATAAGCTCCGCAGCGGCAGATATTTCCCGACATTCGTTCGCGGATTTCGTCGTCGGAAAGTTTGATATTTCGGGCGTTGGAGCGAAGATTCGCCGTTACATAACTCGCTTCGCCGTTTTTCGCTTCGTTCATCAGCGCGACCGCCGAACAAATCTGTCCCGGCGTGCAGTAACCGCACTGAAAACCGTCGTGTTTGACGAACGCCGCCTGCACCGGATGAAGTTCGTCGCCTTTGGCTAAACCTTCAATCGTCGTTACCGATTTGCCTTCACAAGTCGCCGTCAAAGTCAGACACGACAACACGCGCCGCCCGTCAATAATCACCGTGCAGGCTCCGCACTGTCCGTGGTCACAGCCTTTTTTCGAGCCGGTCAAGGTCAGTTTTTCGCGCAGAGCATCGAGCAGAGTCATCCGCGAATCAACATTCAAAGATCTTTCCGCCCCGTTGATTTTCAACACGACTTTAACCCCGTTTTCAATCGGCACGTCCGGCGCAAAAACAGCGTCCGGCGACGCTTCGGGATTGGCAAAAAATTGTTCGGGCGATAGTAAATTCAGCGCGAACGCGCCCAAACCGATTGCCGCCGTTTGTCCCAGAAACTTCCGCCGCGCTTCGCCGATTTCCGATAATTCCGGCAAATCCGCGAGCAGTGCTTTTTCGTCAGCCGTCAGTTCGACCGCGATCAAATCGTCGTTATCTTCTTTCATCAAACCTCCTTGACAAGTCGAAATTTCGCTTTGCAAATTCGCTTTTCGATTTACAAATACCCTTTCCACCGTTCACAAATAAAATAAATGTCTGTAGATTTAATTTAGCACAACGCTCAGTGTTTTCAAACAAAATTTAAAAATAGCGAAACGCGAAAGATAATGCAGTCTAATTTAATCGGAGTAATTTTATTAGCGGCGGGCGCGTCCGTCAGATTGGGAAAGGCGAAACAATTGCTCGAATTTCGTAATCAAACTTTGCTTCGCCGCAGTGCGGAAACAGCGCAGCAGATTTCCGCCCGAGTCGTCGTGACGCTCGGCGCACAAAGCGAAATTACGCGAAGGGAAATCGAAGATTTGCCGGTCTCAATCGCAGAAAACAAGGATTGGGAAGCGGGAATGAGCAGTTCGGTGAAAATCGGTTTGGAGAAACTTCTCGAAACAAATGAAAAGTTAGACGGCGTGATAATTATGGTTTGCGACCAGCCTTTCATCAGCGGCGAACTGCTGAAAAAAATCGTCGCCGAATACGAAAAAACAAACGCGCCGATTGTCGCCTGCGAATATGAAAACATTTTGGGCGTTCCCGCGCTTTTTGCCGCCAAACTTTTCCCCGAACTGCTCGCGCTCGAATCGGAACACGGCGCGAAATATCTGATTAAAAAGCATCGGTCGGAAACCGTTTCCGTTTCGTTTCCCGAAGGCGCATTCGACATTGACACGCTCGCCGATTACGAAAGACTGCTGGAATTCGGCGATAAGTTCTGAGTTCAAACGCGGAACGCACTTTGTCCTCATTTCGCCGCGCTTCGCTGGCGGAAACACACGCCGAAAGCGTGAACTATGAACTTTTACATCGTCGCCATTACCGCCCGGATTTCGCCGTAGCTAAAGTTTTCGCCTAAGAATTCTTTGACGGGCGCAATCGCGCCGCCGGAATTAAACCTGATAATCGCATTTTTTATCGGCTCGATTTTGTCGTTGGAAACGAGGTCTGCCAAACGAACTTCGCCGCTTCCGATAAAGCGGACGAGGTGCATTTCAATCGTGCTTTTCGCCAACTCCCGCGCTTCGGCGATTTCCCCGACCGAAAGCCCCGAATGAAACATATCGAGCGTCGCGTTATAAGTATCAATGCCGTCGGCGTTGCGTTTCGGACGGCTTTTCGGCTCGCGTTTCGACGATTTTAATCCGATGCGTGATTCGAGATTGTTCGCGCCGCAATAATCCACGACGACTTCGGTAAAATCCGCGCCGTATTTCTGCAATTTCAAATCACCGACACCGGAAATCCGGCGCATCTCGTCCTCATTTAACGGCAGATAAGTCGCCATTTCAACCAGCGTCGCGTCGGAGAAAACGACATACGGCGGCACGTTTTCGGTTCTGGCGAAAGTCGTCCGCACCTTTTTCAATTCGTCGAACAAATCCTGCAAATACGGCTGTGAAAGTTTGGAGACGAGCGAGGTTTTTTTGTCTTCCTTGACCGTCACCGTGTAGAGTTCGACCGGCACGTTTCCCTTCAAAACAGCTTCGCTTTTTTCAGTTAAAACAATCGTCGGATAATTTCCGTCGGTTTGCTCTAAAAATCCCTGCGCGATTAAATCCTTAAAATAGTCGAACCAATTATTTTTAGAAACGTCCGCGCCGATGCCGTAGGTTTTCAGATTTTTATGCTCGTCCCGAATCGTTTTCGCCTGCGAGCCGCGCAAAAAATCAATCAAATAACTCAGCCCGAAACGCTGTCCGGTGCGCGCCACCGCGCTCAACGCCTTCTGCGCGATGATCGTGCCGTCAAACGTCTCGAAAGTCTTGTTGCAGTTGTCGCAGTTGCCGCATTTCTCCTCAATTGCATCTTCCGAAAAATAGTTCAGCAGGAACTTGCGCCGACAGGTTTTCAAATCGCCGAACGCGCCCATCGTGTTCAGTTTTTTGAGCATTATCTCCGACTGCGATTTGTTGCCTTCGACTTCGGCAAAGCCTTTCAGTTTAATGACATCGCCCCAACTAAAAAACAGCAGCGCGTCGCTCTGAAGTCCGTCGCGCCCGGCTCGCCCCGTTTCCTGATAATAGCTTTCGATGTTTTTCGGCAAATCCAGATGAACGACGAAACGGACGTTCGATTTATCAATGCCCATCCCGAAAGCAATCGTGGCGACGATGATTTTCACTTCGTCTTTGATAAATAATTCCTGATGTTTGTCGCGCTTTTCCTTGTCGAGTCCGGCGTGATAGGCGAGCGCGTCAAAACCTTCGTCGCGCAAATCCTGCGCGAGATTTTCCGTCGAATTGCGGCTCAGACAATAAATAATGCCGCTTTCGCTTTTGCGTTTGTCGAGATAATCCAAAAGCTGAGAATACGAATTTCGCTTCGGCTCGACCGTGTAGAATATGTTCGGACGATTAAAGCTCGACACGAAAAGCTCGTAATTTGTCAGGCGCAGCCGTTCGATAATATCGCGGCGCACCAATTTATCAGCCGTCGCCGTCAGCGCGATTAAAGGCACGTTCGGGAAATGCTGTTTCAGCTTTGCCAACTGCATATATTCCGGTCGAAAATCGTGTCCCCAACTCGAAATGCAATGCGCTTCGTCAATCGCAAACAGAGAGATTTCGATGCCTTTCAGGAATTCGATAAACTGATCGCCCGACTGTAAAAGACGTTCGGGCGCGACGTATAAAAGTTTTAATTTACCGCTGCGGACGTTTTGGAAAACCTCCGTCTGCTCGCGCGAAGTCTGCGTCGAATTCAAAAACGCCGCTTCGACACCGTTGTTGCGGAGCGCGTCAACCTGATCTTTCATCAGCGCGATGAGCGGCGAAATAACCACCGTCAAACCTTCGCCCATCAGCGCGGGAATTTGATAACAAAGCGATTTTCCGCCGCCCGTCGGCATTAAAATCACGCAGTCTTTTCGATTTAAAACACACTCAATCGCCGCCTGCTGATTCATCCGAAACGAATCGTAGCCGAATTGATGCTTGAGAATTTCTTTGGCTTTGGTGATGCTCATTCGATTATTTTAACCGCGAAATACGCGAAACACGCGAAAGTTTTTAATTTAATTTTTCGCGTGTTTCGCATATTTCGCGGTTGGATTTCTTTCAAATGCTTTTGCTTTTTCCAATTTCGCCGCCAGTTTCGGGATTATCCTTTTCGGCATCTCAATCGCGCCGACGATGTGCCGCGCTTCAGTGAAATGTCCGACGACGTAAACGCCCGCGACGTTCGTTTCAAAAGTTTCCGCGTCGTAAACCGGAACTGCGCCGTATTTCGATTTATTTGTTTCCACGCCCAAATTTTTGAGCATCGTCAAATCCGCGTCCGAGCCGATTAAAATAAACACGACATCGTTCGGCAAAACGACGATTTCGCCGGATTCCTCTTCGAGAACAATATCTTTCTCACGGATTTCGACGACGGATTTTAGAAAGAAAACGTCGAGACAATTCTTCTCCAACTGCGCTTCGAGCGGCTCTTTGACCCAATGTTTGATGCAGCCCTGTTTCGGATCGGTCTCTTCCCAATCCTTGCGAAACGTGGCCAAAGTCGCCTTTGCTCCTTCCGCCGCTAAAAACAGAGCCGCCTCGCCCGCCGAATTTCCGCCGCCGACGACCAGCGCGTTTTTCCTGACATACGGATAAGTTTCGGTGAAAAGGTGATGAACCTTCGGCAAATCTTCGCCCTTCACGCCCAAGTGCCTCGGATACTGCATCGCCCCGAACGCAAATAAAACATTCGCCGCTTCATATTCGCTCTTTTCGCTCGTTACGACAAAATAACTTTCGTCGCGTTTTTCAACTTTCGTGACCGCCTCTTCCCATTGAATTTTAAGATTATTTTCCAACACAAAGCGCGTGTAATAAGACAGCAGTTCTTCACGAGTCGGCTTCTCCCGCGCCGGAAAAAGCGTGTTCGGCTGCAACTCCAATTCGTTAACGGTCGAAAAAACCGTCAGCCCGACTGGATATTGATAAATCGTGTTGCCGATCAAGTTTTTCTCCAACACGAGATAATTTAAATTCGCTTTCTGCGCTTCATACGCGGCGGAAATTCCCGCTGGTCCCGCGCCGATAATTATTAGGTCAAACATTAGGATTATTTTTTAACTCTTTAACTGTCTTTTCTAACTTTAAGGTTCTGAAAAATGCAATAATTGCCAATACAAGCAAAAGCATTATTATAGAATTGTATAAATCGTTAATAGACTCAAAAGCTAATTTCGCAGGTCTTTCGGCTGAGGAGATAATTGAATTAACTTGTTGTGAGGTAAATCCATCTTCTTCCAATCTGTTGCGATATACTTCAAGCCACTTATCTGTTTTTGAATAAAAATTGTTTTCTATCAATTTCGAAAATAAAAAGAAACCAATCGCCGAAGCCAAGGCAATAGCCGAAATATAATACTTTGTAAAAAATGATTTCATAATTCTTGACTGTTCTTCTCTAACATTTTGAGATTTTCGGTGAATTTTTCTATCCGTAAATGCGTATTATCCAACTCGCGCTTGGCTTCGAGATACTTTTCCCATTCGCCCGTGTTCGTCAAAGCCTTCGCCACATCTTCGTCGAGCGCGTGCGCCATCAACGCCAGCAAATCGCTCAAAGCTTCGTTCGACTGCAAAAGCCCGTTGATGATCGTGTAGGCGAGTTTGGCGTTCGGCAAATCAATATCCGAATTTTCGGAAATCGGCTGGTGCGTTATGTTCATCAGTCTATTTTAGTTACGTCCAAAGTCGAAAGTCCAACGCTCAAAGTTTCGCCTGACTTTGAGCGTTGGACTTTGTGCTAATCAAAAGATTTTTAGTTTTCTATTTCTTCAACCGGTCTTTCTTCGGCAGTCGGCATCGGATTTTCGCCGTTTTTCGGAACTATCCAAAATTCCGTTTCAATCATTCCCCGATAACCGCCGTAGATAACTTGAATTCTGTGAGCCGGAATTTTACTGGTTTCGGCGATTTTCTGACTGCCTTCTTCAAAAAGATTTTGAAATTTGCCAATATCGTAATAAGCGTCGTCGGCATAAAAAATTATCACGCCCCGCGAGTCTTTCCGGTTTTTTATTACTTCTCCAAATTTTTCATTAACCCAAGAAAATTTCGCCTCTTCAATTTCTTCCGGTGTCGAGCTTTCAATTTCAGCCGTTTCTTCAACCGTTTCGACCTTAATTTCGGTTGATTCTTCCAAACCAAATTCTTCGGCTCTGATTCGTTCTTCGGCAAGTCTGTTTTCTTCTTCCATCTGTGCCTTTACCGACGACAGGACAAACTGATCTAAAAAATTGTAATGTTCGTCGCTGCCTAAATAATTTTTATCGTAAAGAAATGTTTTGCCTTTCGGCATAACGGGAGCAGAAACAGTATTGGTCGGTGTCGGCTCATCCGCGCCGTTCGGAGCCAGCCAAAGTTCGGTTGATAATTCTTCACGAAAACCGCCGCGCAGAAATGTAAAGCGGCTCGCATCCTGATTTCTAAACGCTATTTGATTTCTAACTAGCCTCTCAATCGGACTGACTTCATAATTGGCAGGCAAAGCATTTTCCCCCTGGTAAGTTATCACAAAACCCGTGGCGGCAGGATTTTCTTGTAACTTCACGAAAAAATTATCAAGTCTGGAACTAATTTGGCAACCGCCTTCTCTTCCGAATTCGTCAATTTTTATCGGACTTTTTGCATTTTGTTCTGAAACTGTTTCTTCGGTTGATTGCCCGAAGGAAATTGAAGTTAGTAAAAGAGTTAGAAGCAAAGAGTAAATTATTTTTCGCAACATTTTCGGCAACCTCGTAAAAATAAAATCCCGACAAAAGGCTTCGGGCAAAATCTCTGCCACGCTACCAAATCTCCGTCAAATCCAATTCAAACCCGCGTAAAACATCTTCGCCCGAAACCGCCTGCGGATTATCTAAAACCTCAACCGTTTTATCAATCCGATAAATGTGAACGCGCTTTTTGAACGGGTCAATCAGCCAGCCGAGACGAACGCCGTTTTCGATGTATTCCTTCATCTTTTTCTGCAAAATCGGCAAACGGTCTGATTTTGAACGAAACTCAATAACGAAATCCGGCGCAATTCTGGTGAATCTTTCGGTGCGCTCGGTTTCGGAAAACGCGAAATATCTTGTCTTCAAAATCCACGCCGCGTCCGGCATCCGCTTCGCGCCGTTCGGCAAAGTAAATTTGGCGGACGATTCAAAACAAACGCCGGTTCTGTCTTCTTTCGCCCAAACGCCGAGTTGACCGATAATTTGCATATTTTGCCGACTCGCTTCGAGAAACGAACGCGGCGAAATTTCAAAATCTCCGGCGGCGTTATTCTCAATTCTCAACTCTTCATTTATTTCGTCAATTTCGTTCAATTGCCTGTCGGAAAAGGTGCGGTTTGTTTTGACCGAAAAGGAAATCGGCAAAGGCAACTCAATTTGAAACTCACCCTTTAACATTTTAAAGGTTTGCTTTTCTTCATTGACGCTCGAAATTTCCGACATAATTCGATAATTTTAACTTAATTTACCGATGAAAGGTAATTGTTTGACCGTCGCCGCCGCGTCGCCTGATTTCAATTCCGTGCCGTCCGCCAAATAATCATAGCGGACGTAGCCGAGCGCGATTGTTGTTTCGAGTTTCGGCGAAAAAGTTACGGAGGTGATTTTACCCGCATTTTTGCCGTCGAGCGATTTTAATTCGGCGTTTTGCAGTTCGCTCTCGACTCCCGACTCTCGACTCTCGACTGCCAAAATCAAACCCGTTAATTGTTTGGCGATATGTCCGCGAAAATGAATGCGGGCGATGATTTCCTGTCCGATGTAGCAGCCTTTTTGATAGCTGATAATTCCCGTAATTCCGGTTTCGGGAACAATCGTCGTCTCGTCCATATCAACGCCGTATTTCAGAATTCCGTTTTCGATTCGCAAAACTTCGCGTAGTTCATCGGAAATCTCGACTGCCTTTCGACTTTTCAAATCGCCGGCGAAGATTTCCGCCGCGTCATTCGGCACAAAATAATCCGCGCCCGAATCGTTTTGAAACTCAATCGTCTCATCATTTTCCATTTTCCATTTTCCATTTTCCATTGAAAAATATTTGTATTTTTCGCTCAAATCCTCGACGAAAAAATCGCCCGCAAAAGTGAAGCGAAACAGATTGTTGAAAACTTTTTCGCGCGTCGCCGCTTCGGTTTCAAACAGAAATACATCGCCGCTTTTCAACACGCGAACAACCGCCAAAAGGCGACCCTGCGCGTTCGGAAACGCCGCCGACATCTGCGCGTTTTCTTCGAGTTTAGCGACATCGTTGGTGATTAACCCGTTCAAAAACTGCACGGCTTCTTTGCCCGAAACGGCAATTAAACCGCGCTTTTGCTCGCAAAATCCGATGCCGCCGTTTCTGATAAAATTATAGTCTTCGGTGTAATTTACATTCATTTCGTTAATCATAAACGATACCGCCGAAAACGAAAACGCCGGACAAATTCATCACAGATGAATTTGTCCGGCGCGTGTTTTGAGTTCCGCGTTCAGACGGCGTTGCGTGATTTTAAAGTTAAGACCGCTCCGCACAATTACCTCCACAAAGCGACGAAAGCATCAGCTAATCTATCGCGCCAACTCGTCCAATTATGCCCGGTTTCGCCTTCCCGATAAATGACATCGTAACCTTTACGCCGCAGAACTCCGACGGCTTTTTGATCGTCGTCCGCGCCTTCCAAAGTTCCGACATCGAAATAGAATTTGTATTTGTTTTTTGCCGCGTCGAGCGTTTCCAATTCTTTAATGACGCGCTCGTCGTCAATCCAAAACGAAGACGACTGCCCGCCGACGCGCCCGAAAACTTCCGGGTATTTGACCGCCGCGTGAACGCTCGTTACGCCGCCCAAACTCGCGCCCAAGATGGCGCGTCCGTCGCGTGTTTTGACGGTTTTATATTTGGTATCAATCGCCGGAACGACTTCGGTCGCCAGAAATTTCGCGTAATCGTCCGCTGCCCAATACTCTTTCAGCCGATCTTTGTAATCAACGAAAACCATTATAAACGGTTTGATTTTTCCGGCTTTAGCAAGGTTGACCTGCGTCTGAATCGCCTTTGCCCGATTGATGTAATCGCTGCCGTCCTGCAAATATAAAACCGGAACTGCCGAGTTTTTCTCCGCCGATTCGTAACCGTTCGGGAGATAAACCTTGATCGCCCGTTTGCCGTATTGTTTTGAATTAACCTCGATTTCCTGCGTAACCGGCGCGACTGAAACATCAACGACTTTTTTCGGATCAGTCGGTTCAACAGATAATTTATCGTCCGCATCCCAAGTCGTCGGCTTGTATTCGGGCATCGCAAAAAACGAATTTTCGCCGCCGACACCGTTATCAACTTGATTCGGATTCAGCGGATCGGTGATCCATTTGCCGTCAACGATGAATTTATATTCGACTCTTGTAGTCGGCGCAAAGTGAAGTGCAATAAGCCATTGGTCAGTGGCTATTTCTCTAAGTTCATAACCGCTAGATTTCCAGTCAGTGAAATCTCCAACAGTCTCTACTTTATTAGCTTTGCCTTCATAAAATACATAAACTTCATTTGTTTCGCCTTCACAAACAAATGCTATTGAAGAATTCGAGCCGCGAGCATATTTAATGAACTTTTTATCGTTGGAGTATATTTCGCCGAGATCCACATTACACTTTCCAGATGCTAAATACGGTTTTGAATTTGAACTCTCTTTCTTACCCAAAACATACCGATCATAAACAATATTCGGCGTGTCGAGATTTCTGCCTGCCTGCAAATTGACGGCGAGGCGAATAAATTGCGCCATTGACCACGCGAGCGGCGTTGCCGAACCTGTGCCTTCGCCGAATCTCAGTTCAGGAATGAATTGTTTGTCTATATTTTTCGGCGTTTCGGCTTTGTCCCAAACTTGTTCTGGAATCATCAAGCCTTCGTTAGCAAAATTCGCCATCGCTTCAAGGCGCGACATCGCTTTTACTTTCAATGGAAAAGCTAATTCTCCCCTCATTATTTTTGATTCAATTTTCGTATCATTCCGATAAGAATCTGAAAGTGCTAATTCATATTGCCCGCGTTCGCCCGCTAGCAACGCCCAAAGTCTGCCTTTGCCCGTATATTTTCCGTCGAAATTCCAACGCCGTCCGTCGTCCATTTCGCCGTAGCCGTCGTGGTTGTAGCGGTAAAACGCTTCGCCGTTCGGCGTGTTAACTTTGATTTGTTCGTCAATGACTTTTAACGATTTGACGATTAAAGGATCGTCGGGCGATTTGATTCCAAGACGCACTAATTCCAAAAATCCCGCGTCAACGATTTCGTTTTCGATGAAAGTTCCCGCGCCGTTATTCAAAACGGTCGGCTCTTTCGCGTCGGGTTTGCCGTTTTCGGTCAGGCGAATGTAATAATTGCCGTCGCCGTATCTGCCGTTGGTCGTCGCCGTCCATTTTTCAATGTTCGACTGCCAATCGTCGGCGGTTTTTAAATAAAGATTCGCCGAGTTTTCATCATTATTTTTACGAGCAATTTCCGCCGCACAAACAAGTCCGGCGATTTCCGCCGCAATCGTCGAAGGCGAATAACCCGGTTTCTCTTCCCAGCGTTCCTGCGGCGTTTTCGGTCCGGTTTTCACCAGAAAATCCGCCGCTTTTTTAACGTGATTTTCGTAAGTTTTTTTGTCGAAACGCTTCAGTTGATAAGCCATTATCAGCGGATACGCCACTTCATCCAATTGCAGTGAACCCCAGCCTTTTGTCCCGTCAAGCTGTGAATTCTGCGGAAAACTGCCGTCCGGTTTCTGCTGAACATTGAAAAGAAAATCCAACGCTCGATTTGCCGCCGCCGCATCGCCCAAAGCCATATAAGCCGTTACGACCTGATACAAATCCCGCGACCAAACCAGGTGATAACCGCCGCCGACATCTTCGTTCGCCGTCGCGCCGCCGCCCCACGGAATCGTCAAACTGGCAACATTCGCGCCGCGCACGGTTTTATCTTCCTGCGCCTTCAAAACCATCGCCGCCATATTAAACTGCGCCTGATATTTCGCTTCGACTTTCGGCAGTGTTTTAACGTAATTGCTCCAGCCTTTTTCATATTCGGATTGCGATTCGGTAAAGCCTTTTGCAAGTGAGATATTAGAGTTTGCCCACGCTTTCGATGGATTATCAGCAAATGAAATAACGGTTGTAAATTTCGATGGATTATTAATTCTAGCCATTTGAACAACATTTCCATCTGAGGCACTATCGTAACGACTGACTATTTTGCCGCTTAGTTTCAGTTGCTCTAACCCGTCGCTGGTTTGATAAAAACCATTCGTCTGCTCTGATAACCTGCTTGAAAATGCTAAAGCCGATGCTATATTCGGCGTAGTTTGCATAGCTGAAAAAAATCCGTTTGGATCGTCGGAAGCAAAAGAAAATTTTGCATAATCGTGCATTCCGGTATTTCCAAGCGACGGATCGTAATAAAAATACAAACTCAAACTCTTATTTTTCGGCTCAAACTTCACATCAATCAAAACCGAATCGCGCTCGACATCAGTCGTGTAAGTTTTCGTAATTTTCCATTCGCCCGATTTCGCCGTGTTGATTTGCTGAAAAGTCAATGAATCAGGGCGCGTCGGCTTGATTTCGTGCGTCGCGTCGGCGGTTTCCGTTTCAACCTTTTTCGTTTTCGGATTGACGACGACGAATTCCAACTTGTGAACATTCGCCACCGTCACGTTCGGATAATAAACCTCCGTCATCGCGCCGTCTTCGAGCGTAAACCAGACTTTCGATTCCAAACTCGCCGAAGTTCCGATTGCCTGCTTGCCCGCGCTCGCCCATTGCGCGTCTTTGCCCGGCGCACCCGGCGCGAGCGTCTGCGCGTTTGCCGCCAAACAAAAGAGAATCGTCCACAGATGAACGCCGACGAACACGGATATTTTTTGATTGAATTTTACCTTCGTTTTGAACGCCGCCAATCCGTTTTTTTCAATCGAATCAAAATGCTTTTTCATATTTTTCCTATCCGTGTTTATCCGTATGAATCTGTGGACAAACTATTTTTTCCTGAAAATCCTGAACCCGAACGCCTCCAAACTCAAACTCGGCAAACCGTTATTCGTCGTCGTTTTCGCCTTCATCTGATCGTCGTCCGGCGGCAGCGGCGCACCGCTGTTCGGCGTGATTTCTTCGTAACTCCCCGCCGCTTCGACCGCGCCGAAAAACGGTTGATTCGACATATTGATCGCCACCAAAATTTCTTCGCTGCCGCTCGCTCGTTTGAACGTCAAAATTTTCGCTTCGTCGGAATTTTTCAGCCACGTCAAATCGCCGCGCCGGAGCGCGATTGAATTCCTGCGAAGCTGAATCATCTCTTTGTAAAAACGCGGAAATTCCGGTCGGCGTTCGGCGAAACCCCAGAAAATCGGCAGCTTTTCAAACAGCGCGGGCGAGCCGGATTCGGTCGTGTCGCCGGCTTCCATTCCGTTGTAAACCATCGGCACGCCGTCCAACGTAAAAGCCAACGCCTGCGCCGCGAGCGCGCCTTTTTCGCCGAAACGAGCGATGGCGCGGCGTTCGTCGTGGTTGTCGGAAAAGCGCATCAGCAGGGAATTTTTCGGCATTTCCGCTTTCTGTTTCTCCCAATTTTTGCGAATCTCGGCGGTGGGCGTATTGCCCTGCAAAACATTCGTCATCACCGAATGATTCGCCCACGAATAATCCAAATCGAACGCTTTGGTCAGCAAATCCGGCGTTTCGGCTTCGGCGATCCAAATCGTTTCGGGCTTGATTTTGTCAATCTGCGCTCTGGCATTGTCCCAAAAATCGGTCGGCACGAAAAACGCGACATCGCAGCGAAAGCCGTCCAAATCATAATCACGAACCCAGGAGACGAGCATCTCCGTCATATATTTCCGCAGTTCGGGGTTGTCGTAATTCAAATCCGCCACGTCCGCCCAATCGGGAACCGGCGGCACGATATTGCCCGCTTTGTCCTGCGTGTAAAACGCCTTGTTTTTCATCATCACCGAATCCCAAGCCGTGTGGTTGGCAACGATGTCTATGATGATTTTCATTTTCCGGCGGTGCGCTTCGGCGATCAGTTTCTGCAAGTCCGCTTTCGTTCCATATTCGGAATTTATCGCGTAATAATCTTTGACGGCATACGGCGAACCGATGGTTCCTTTGGATTTCAACTTGCCAATCGGATGAATCGGCATCAGCCAAAGAACCGTTACGCCGAGATTTTGCAGCCGTTCCAAATCATTCGTAATCGAATTAAAATCGCCTTTCGGCGAATAATTGCGGGGAAAGATTTCATAAATCACCGCATCTCTAACCCAATCGGCGGACGGTCGCGCCGTCTCTTTCGAGAAATCTCGCGGCGCGGTTTGGGTGAACGCGAAACTCGACAACAGAAGGACGGCGATCAGAATCTTTGAAAAGTTTTTTATCGGCATTTTTTACAGTTAAATCAATTTTCTAAAGTTAGAAACGGCATCGGGAGAAGTTAAAGGATGTCGTTTTGTCGGTCGTGTAGATTTAAGATACTCGTTCTAAACTTTGTTTTCAAGACCAACAAAGCGACTACGCGCCGCCGAGCTTTATTCCTTTCGTCAAGAAAATAAAGTTCGGCGGCGCGATGGTGTTTTTGGGCGAGAACAAAAATAAAACAACCGAAAATTTTTACCGCGCCGTCAATTCCGGCGGCAGTTGTTTGTCAACTTTCGGGCGTTCCTTCAAATCGGCGAGTTCCCACATCGTCAGAAAAATCGTGCGGGCGACGTTCTGCATTTTGACGTAATCAATTTTCTGCGGCTCGTCGCCCGGCTGGTGATAATCTTCGTGAACGCCGTCGAACCAGAAGACAATCGGGATGCCGTTGACCGCGTAATTGAAATGGTCGGAGCGGAAAAAGAAACGATTTTTGTCGGTCGGATCGTCGTATCGCAAATCGTAATTCAACTTCAAATAAGAGTCGTTGATTGATTTGGTCACGTCGCCGAGCTTGGAACTCATCATTTGCGAACCGATCACATAAACTTCGTTTTCGGTCGAAAGATCGGCGTTTTTCGGATTCGTGTCGCCCGCCTTTCGGCTGCGCCCGATCATATCAATGTTGAGTTGAGCGACGACGTTTTTGATATTGACCGTCGGAAATTTATTAAAATATTCGCTGCCCCAGAGTCCTTTTTCCTCACCGCAGTGCCAGACGAGCAATATCGAACGCTTCGGTTTTTTCGCCGATTTCGACAACGCTTCCGCCATCGTCAAAACCGCAACCGTTCCCGAACCGTCGTCGTCCGCGCCGTTGTTGATTTTGTCGGGATTCGGCGATGTCGGACTGCTCAAACCGATGTGATCGTAATGTGCGCCGACGGCGACCATCTCGCTTTTTAGTTTCGGGTCTGAACCTTCCCACATCGCCACGACGTTCTGCGTCGTCAGCGAGTCGGTTTTGACGGCGACGGTCGCGTTGAATTTTTTGTCGGCATTCAAATCGAAGGGAGCCGCCGTGCCGTTCAGCGGATTGCCCGTTTCGCCGTTGAAAAGAACTTCGGCAAAGCGCGGCGCGGTGATGAAAATCGGCATCGCGTTTGCCGCCGCCGAAGCCGTCGCGGGCGGCGCGAGTTTCTCGACGGAAACGCGGCTGCGCCCGTAAGACTGTTTGATGCCAGTCCAATTATCGCTCAAAAATTTGGAAGGCAAAACGATCACGCCCGCCGCGCCGTGCGCCCGCGCGTAAGTTGCGGCATCCGCCCAATCCGTGCCGCGCTCGCCGGTCAAATCCGCTTGGGTAACGCCCGCCGGAAGCGGCACGAGACTGCGCGGTGAAATTTGTCCTTCGCCGAAAACGGCAACCATTTTTCCTTTAATATCAATGTTTCGATACGGATTCAAATTTTTTGATTTGATAAACCAGCCGTCTCCGGCGAAAACAATCGGCGCGGACAACGCTCCCGCACCGCTTCCGGCGACGCGCACGAGGTCTTCGCCGTAAACTAATTTCTGATTGCCGATTTCGATTGCCGTCGCCGCCGGATCAACGACATCGCGGCGCAAAGCGATTTTCTGGAAAAAAGTTCCGTCGTCGCCCGCCGGTTTGAAACCCCACCGCTTCAAATTCAGAGCGATAAATTTCGCCGTCAAATCCAATCCGCGCGAAGGCGTGTCGCGCCCTTCCATCTCGTCGGAAGCGACGTAATAAAGATAATCCTTCAGTGTGTCAGCCGTAATAATTTCCGCCGCTTTCCGCGCCGGCGAATCGGCTTTCGCCGCAGTCTGCGCGAGTGCGGACGATTGAAATACAAAAGTAAATAAAAGTAAAAGAACAAGTAGATTTTTTTTCATTTTTTCTCCAAAATTTTTTCACCACATAGAGACATAGAAAACATAGAAAATTTAAACAGGATTTACACGGCGAAGTATGATTCGTATCATTAAAAGCTAATCCTTCTATGCGAATCAGTAGTTGAAATAGATGTTGAAAGAACTTAATTTTCCTCTGCGTCCTCTGCGTCTCTGCGTGAGAAAGTATTTCACGCAGAGACGCAGAGGACGCAGAGAAAGGAACTTAAACGAATATCAAAATTTTCGACTATTGATTCGCATTTCTATGTTTTCTATGTCTCTATGTGATAATTTTCTTCCGATTTTACGCCGGATTCGTCTGAATTGTTTCAAACGGCGACGACGGCGATTTTATTCCGATTGGCGAGGACGAGCATTGCTGCCTGATCGAAAATCAGCGTTTTATTAGCGGTCAAACAAAGGCAAGTCGCGCCCGACTTAATCATTATTTCGATGGTTGGAACGCCGACGACGGGAACGTCAAAGCGCATATCCTGATTCGGTTTGGCGACTTTGACGACGGTTAATTTGCCTTTCGCCAACTCTCCGGCGCGTTTGATTGTCGCGTCCGTGCCTTCCATCGCTTCGACGGCGACGCAGGCTTTGGCGCGGACGACGATGGTTTGCCCCAAATCGAGCCGGGCGATTTCATTAGCGATATTCAAACCGTATTCGATGTTGCCGCGCTCGGTTGCGTCGGGTTTTCTGCTTGATAAAACGCCGGTCTGCGCCAGTTTGTCCTGAATAAAATATGTCGAATCAATCAACTCGATATGGTCTTTGGCGAGTTCGTCGGCAATTCCGCCGATCAAGGAGTCGGTGTTGCGTTTCGGCAAATTATAAAGCATTTTCGCCATTCGCCAATCGGGAAACGCGCCGGAAAAAATTTGAACGTGTTTGACTTGTCCAGCCATCATAACGCGCTCAACGCCTTCCGATTTGAAAAACGCGATCATTTTCCCAAGCTGTCCGATGCCGACCCAAACGACTTTTTCGGCGACGGTTTCGATGCTTTTATCGGTTTCCTCTTTGATGGCGGCGACGACTAAAGACACGCCTTGCCGCCTTGCGCTTTCGACGACGAGCAAGGGAAATTTACCGTTCCCGGCAATTAAACCGAATTTCATAGCTTCTGATTTTAGCCGACTAACGCGGTGAAAGTTTTCGCTTTTTGAATCTGCGTTTCCGATTCGAGATAATCCGCCAACTTCAGAAAATCCATTCGCGGATACGAATATCTGCCGACCGAACGAAACGCGAGCTGCGGTTTTGATTTGTCGAAAATGTGAAAACCCCAATAAAGAAGCTGTTTGCTGTAACGAATCGCCACGTCGTCCGGGTTGATGTAATGACAGCGGCGGTCAGCCTTGGTCAGTTCTGCAAATTGCGATTCGAGAATGTGATTCAAAATCGTGTTGCGGTTTTCTTCGTCGCGCTGCAAATTATTAATCAAAACAAACAGATGAGCTTTCGCATTTTCGCGCCGAATCTGGCTAAAAGTTCGCTTGATGACATCGGCGTTTTTATTGACACCGAGCGGATTCAAAGTCGTCGGCACGATGCAATAATCAAATTTTCTGATGAATTCAAGCGGATTCGAGTCGAATTCCGGGTTGCAGTCGCAGACGACGATTTTCGTTTTTTTATCCGGCGAAGCGTTCCATTCGTCGCCGCTTAAAACCGAAATCGTCGAACCGTTCGCGCCCTTCGTCGCCGGAATATAAAGCGTTTCGCCAAGGAGTTTCCGCAGATTCTGCTGCCGATCAAGGTCAACCAAAGCGACATCGAAACCGTTCAGAGCAAACGCGCCCGCCAGGTGTGCCGAGATCGTCGTTTTGCCGACACCGCCTTTGCAGGTGAACACGCCGACGTAAATCGTTCGGTCTTTTTCGGCGGCAGCGTCAATTTTTTCCGGCTCCCAAATCAGCCGGTCGTCGCGCAGAATCGCCAGCCGCAAATGTCTGTATTTTTCTTCGCGCAAATGCGTGTAAACCGATTTCGTAAAACCGCTGGTCGAGATAAATAATCCTTCCGAGAAATTTTTGGAATCTTCCTGAGTCAGAAAGTCGAGAAACTTTTCGATTTGTCCGAGATGAATTTTCGCCCGTTGATTGCTGATGCGAACGGCGAGCGTTTCGTCTTTTTGAGAGATTTCGAGATCGTAATTCCTCTGCGTTTTCGGCGCGATTTGTCCATTCCAACCGGCGCGGCGCAGCAGAAAAAGAGCCGTCCGTTCGGTTTCAGTGGCGCGTTCGACTGTCACCTTTCGCTCCCGGTCGGAATCGGTGAGAACGTCGAGCAGTTCCGCCCAAGGCATTCTTTGGTGATGGAGCATTTCTACTTAAATAAACCTATTTTTCAAAGGCTTCCAAAACTTCGTCGGCGTGTTCGTCAACCTTTACTTTGTCGAAAACCTTTTTAATTTTTCCCGTTTCGTCAATCAAAAAAGTCCGTCGCAAAACTCCGTTATAAGTTTTGCCCATAAAACTCTTTTCGCCGTAGCTTTCGTAAAGATCGGCGACCGCGTGATCGGTGTCGGCTAAAAGCGTGAACGGCAATTCGTATTTCGAGATAAATTTCTGATGCGATTTTTCATCGTCCAGAGACACGCCCAAGATCTCGACTCCTTTCTCCTTAAACCGTTCAAATCCGTCGCGCAAACTGCACGCTTCTTTGGTGCAGCCGGGCGTGTCGTCTTTCGGATAAAAATAAAGAACGACTCGTTTTCCGCGAAAATCGGAAAGTTTAACTTGGTCGCCGTGCTGATTTTTGACGGAAAAATCCGGCGCGGCATCGCCTTCTGAAAGCATAATTTTCAACTCCGGTTAAATGTTTGTTAAGATTCTAACACGATGAAAACGCTATCCGAAACCGAAGCCCTGCGGGATTTAGAGAAACTCAAAAACGAATATCGTAATTTCATCCGGGAAAATTACGAACACCAGGCGCAAAACTGCGCGACCTGCCCGACAAAGGGCGCGTGTTGTCTCGACGCGCATTTCGTCAATGTTCACATTACAAAGCTCGAAGCCGTCGCCGTTCGGAAAACTCTGGCGAAATTAAATGAAGCAAAACAGCGCGAAATTTACGAGCGCGTCGCGGAAACCGTGGAAAAATACGACTTAAGAACGGACGGCGATTCATTTGCGAAAACTTTCGCCTGCCCGCTTTTTGAAAAGTCGGTCGGTTGTTTGGTTCACGAAAACGGCAAACCCGCGCCGTGCATTGCTCACGCCTGTTACGAAAACAAAGCGGATTTGCCGCCCGACGATTTGCAGGAAACAATCGAAAGTAAAATTGAGCGACTGAATCGGCGGGTTTACGGCAACGGCTGGGATTATTTGCCGCTGCCGGTTCGGTTGAATTTAATCAATCCTTTTCTCGAAAATCTCTGATTTCAAACTGATTCGCCGACTTCGATTTTTAAATTCTTTTTAGCAAATCGAAAAGGCGGAAAATTCTAAATTTTACATCCTTCATTTTTCATTCTGTCTCGGAAAATTAACCATTCTTTACCGAATGAAAATTTAGAATGAAGGATGTAAAATTCAGAATTTTCCTTTCTTTATTCACTTTTAAAAATAAAATCTGGCGAAATAATAAAGCAGCGGCGCGTTGAAAAGTAAGCTGTCCAATCTGTCGAGAAATCCGCCGTGTCCGGGCAGGATGCTGGCGGCATCTTTGGCGTTTGATCCGCGTTTCATCGCGCTTTCCGCCAAATCGCCGAACAGTCCGACGATTGACATCACGATTGCCAGCGGAATCGAGAATTGAAACGGCAATTCGGGGAAAAATGTCGCCGTGGCGAGGGCGGCAAACGCCGAACTCAAAACCAAACCGCCGATTACGCCTTCCCAGGTTTTATTCGGTGAAACCTGGGGAATCAATTTGAATTTACCGAGATATTTGCCGAAATAATAGCCGCCGACATCCGCGCCCATCACGACGAGAAAGAAAAACGCGAGCAGTTTAGTCGAAAGATGCGGCACGAGCGCGTTTTCAAAACCGACGCGCATCGCCGCGATAAAGCCGCCCAAAAAGGCGACGTATAGAACGCCCAGAACCGTTACGCCGATGCCGACGAGCATTTTAGAAAAATCTTTTTGAAAGCGGAAAATCTGCGTTATCAGCGTCGAAATCAAAAACAGCGCGACGGTTATAATCAGCAAATCCGGTGCTTTGGCGGGCGCGTCGAACAGAAACGCGACGAAAAAAGCCGCCGCTCCGAGATAGGCAATCGAAGCGTCGGCTTTGAGTTCGAGCTTTTTCGTTAAAGTGAAAAATTCAAAAAGTCCGGCAATCAAACCGAGCGCGGCGATTAGCAGAAAAAGCCAGTTTGCCGCCGGAAGCTGCGGCAAAAAATACGGCAGAACGATTGATAAAACTAAAATCGGAAGCGCAATCAGCGCGGTCAAAAGTCGGGTTTTCATAAAGATTTTAAAATGTTTATGTAAAACCTAAACATTTAACAATAAAGCATCTTATCGTCCGGCGAAAGTGTTGCACTGGCGCATATCGCCCGCCTGAAAACCTCTGGAGAACCACTGCATTCGCTGCTGCGAAGAGCCGTGCGTGAACGATTCGGGAACGACGTAGCCCTGCGCTTTTTTCTGAATCGAATCGTCGCCGACGGCGGATGCGGCGCGCAACGCTTCTTCCGGGTCGCCGGCTTCGACTAATCCCTGCTGTTTGGCGTAAAAAGCCCACACGCCCGCGTAGCAATCGGCTTGCAATTCCAATTTGACGGAAAGTTGATTATTTTCGCCCTGAGCATTCACTTTATCCATCGTTCCCAAAAGATTTTGAACGTGATGCCCGACTTCGTGCGCGATGACGTAGGCTTGCGCGAAGTCGCCGGGTGCTTTAAATTGACGGCTCAGTTCGTTGAAAAATCCGAAGTCGAGATAAAGTCTCCGGTCGCCCGGACAATAAAAAGGTCCGGTCGAAGAACCCGCCGTGCCGCACGCCGATTGAGTGCTGCCGGTAAATAAAACCAATTTCGGATTGGTATATCTGACGTTCGCCTGCTGCGGCAAAACCTTTCCCCAGACATCTTCGGTGCTGCCCAAAACTGAACGAGCAAAATGTTCTTGATCGTCCCCTTTTCCAATGGGCTGGTTTGGCGATTGCGTTTGCTGCTGTTGTGGCGCAGATTCACCGCCGCCGAATTGGTCGAGCAGCGTCTGCGGGTTGAAGTTGAATAGCCACGCTACAAGCACCAAAACCAACGTCCCCAAACCGCCGCCGCCGAGTGCCAAGCCTCTGCCGCCCATTCCGCGCTGGTCTTCGACATTTGAACTTTCCCGTCCTCTCAACATAATTTTCGAATCCCCCTTTGTTGTTTCGTCCAAGCAGATATTATCATTTTTAAAATCATCAATGAAACTGACAACCTGGCGCGAAAGCGGAAATTATTTCGATTATAACGGTTTTCCGATTTTTTATCGGTCAAGCCGCGCGTCTGACGAAGTAGTGCTTTGTCTGCACGGTTTCCCGACTTCTTCGCACGACTATCACAAAATCTGGAACGCGCTCGCCGGGCAATTCTCGGTGCTGGCTTTTGATCTGATCGGCTACGGCTTTTCCGCCAAACCTGTAGATTTTAATTACACGACTTTTCAACAGGTTGACGTTTTGCAGTCGCTGCTCGAACATCTGAACATCAAAAAAGTTCACATTCTCGCGCACGATTACGGCAACACGATCACGCAGGAATTGCTCGCCCGAAGAGAGGAAAATCGTTTGAGTTTTTCCATCGAAACCATCTGTCTTTTGAACGGCGCGATGTTTCCCGAAACGCACCACCCGGTTTTGGCGCAAAAAATTCTCATCAGCCCGCTCGGATTCGTTTTCGGCAGATTGATTTCCGACGCAATTTTCAAAAAAAGTCTGACAGCGATTTTCGGCGCGGAAACTCAGCCGAATGCCGAAGAATTAAACGAATTTACGGAAGTTTTCAAATCCAACGGCGGGCGGCGCATCGCGCACAAACTCATTCGTTATATGACCGAAAGACAAACGAATCGGGAGCGTTGGGTCGGGGCGTTGCAGCGGACGAAAATTCCTTTGCGCTTCATCAATGGGCTGGCGGATAAAGTTTCCGGCGCACATCTCGTCAAAAGATTTCGCGAAACGATGCCGCACACCGACATCATCGAACTCGACGGCATCGGACATTTCCCGCATTTTGAAGTTCCGGCGATTGTTTTGGAAAAGTATTTTGAATTTCGACGCGCAAATTCTTGACAGATGCGAACTTAGGTCATTATTATTCATTTACAGTTTCAATTCGGTTCCGGCAAAATTTTTTCTTCCAACATTCATTTTTAACGGAGAACAGATATGATCAAACTCGATATTATCAACCGCGTCGCCGATAAAACGGGCGTTCCGAAACAAAAGGCGGAACAAGTGGTTGACGCGCTTTTCAACGCGATGAAAGAGGCGATGGCGAACGGCAACCGCATTGAGCTGCGCGGTTTCGGCGTGTTCGTCGTCAAAGCCCGAAAACGCGGCATCGGACGCAACCCGCGCACCGGCAAGGAAGTTCCGATTCCGTCGGGCAAAACCATCCGCTTCAAACCGGGCAAGGAACTGCAAGCCAAAGCGGTGAAGAAGTAGCGGAGAGTGGAGAGTCGAGAGTTGGGAAGGTGTCGAAAGTTTGATACTTTCCCTTTTACTATTTTACTGTTCCAGCACGCTAGCCAAAGCTATGCGCTTACAGCGCAAGACCTTAGTTTGCTTCCGCTAAAATCTCGTGTGAAAATTGCGGAAGATGAA
>JAYVKL010000013.1:0-16891 GCA_043768465.1 Pyrinomonadaceae bacterium | reverse complement strand
AGCCAGTAAAGTTCGCTCCTCTGACGGCTTGATGCTCCACTGTTGGGGAAAATTGGCAGTTGCCTTTTTTCTACTCGTTTTCAACTACTGATTCGCATTTAAGTATTCTTCAACATTAGAAAATTCGGAAATACTAAAGGAACTAATGCACTCCGATTCTTTGTGGTAATCAATTCCTAAATCTTCAAATAAACTTTTAATTTCTTCAGGAAAAATTTTATCTTTTTGCGGATAATAATTTAAGCAATAATTGCAATCACATCCTTCTGAAAATCCACTAATTGCTTTTGTATAAGTTTTTCTTGTTAAATCAGACTCAACTTCAAATTCCCAGTCTCTAAATTTAACCTTACGCATAAAAAGTCTAAAATGCCGTAATTTATCTGATTCCAAATTCTTTTTCCATTTCTGACAAACTTATCGTCGGCGCATCGGCTTCTTCTTTCTGCGCGGCGCGAAGGTCTAACAAATCTTCGGCATCTTCGAGCCATTCCTGCAATGCGACAAATTCCTGATACGACAAAACGGCAAATTGCTTTTCGCCGTTTTTAGTTAAAAATTCAGGATGTAATTCAATAGTCGTCATTTTTAATAAGCCTCCCGACGATGCTTTATACGATAAATGATCAGGTGTTCGTTTTCGATGTCAAATAATACGCGATAATCTCCGACTCGAAGCCGATACTGCGGTTCAAAATCGGTTAGATGCTTGACGTTACCGGCTAAATCATTCTCCATCGCTCGAATTTTCTCCAGAACTCTTTGCGCGTCATTGCGGTTGACCGACCGTAAATCTTTCGTCGCGCACGGCTTGAATTCGATTTTATATTTCATCGAAAATGTTAAGCCAGAACATCGGTAAATAATTCTTTCTCGTCGGGAAACGGACTTTCCTCGGCAAATTTCACCGCTTTTTCAACCGCCTCTTTCGCCCGCGTTTCGATTTCTGCAAAATCCGCGTCGCCGAAAACCTCGGCTTCCTTTAAACTTTCCTTGAACAGAAAAATCGGGTCGCGTTCCTGATTTTTTTTGATTTCATCGCTGGTGCGATATTTTCCCGGATCGGACATCGAATGTCCCATGAATCGGTAGCAGCGGATTTCCAGAAGCGTCGGCGAACCGTCTTTACGGGCGCGTTCGATGGCTCGCGTCGTCGCTTCACGAACGGCGAGAACGTCCATTCCGTCAACGAATTCGCTTGCCATTCCGTAGCCCTTGGCTTTTTCGGCGATGCTCGACATTGACATCGCGCGTTTTTGCGACGTTCCCATTCCGTATTGGTTGTTTTCGCAAATGTAGATAATCGGCAGTTTCCACAACTGCGCCATATTCAACGATTCGTGAAACATTCCCTGATTCAGTGCGGCTTCGCCGAAAAAGCAGAGCGTTACCTGGTCGCCGCCTCGGTATTTTTGCGCGAAAGCCATTCCCGTCCCGACTCCGATTTGTCCGCCGACGATGCCGTGTCCGCCGAAAAATCCTTTTTCTTTGGAAAACAGGTGCATCGAGCCGCCTTTGCCGCCGACGTTGCCGCCGGATTTCCCGTAAAGTTCCGCCATCACCGCTTCCGGTGTAATGCCTTTGATCATCGCCTGAACGTGATCGCGGTAAGCCGTAATCATATAATCGTCCGCCCGCAAAGCCATTATCGCGCCGACTCCGACGGCTTCCTGACCGATGTAGAGATGGCAGAAACCGCCGATTTTCCCGATGCGATAAACTTCCGCGCATTTCTGCTCGAAAATTCTGCCGAGAACCATTTGATAGAGCATCTCGCGCAGCAGTTCCTGATCGTAATTTGCAATCGAGCTTTTCTGCGATTTTTTACGGTCGAGATGTTCGGCTTTGGCTGTTTTCGGATTGACGGTATCGGTCGCCGCCGCCTCGGATTTCTCCATTTTTTTCACGTCGCTCGGCGCGGCGCGGCTTTTGGCACGATGTCCGTTCGTGTTCGTTTTCGCTGTGGTCGGTCGGGTCGCTGTTTTCGGCAAAATTAAATCCTCCGCGCTTTTATCGGAATAAAACCGGCGCAATTAAACTTTTATTATATTATCAAAACGTAGATTATAAGCGACAGCGGGCGGATTGTGCAAAAATGGCTTGAAAGCGAATTGGCATTTAAAGCAAACATCGAATTCACCAAAAACCTCTCTGCGACCTCTGCGTCTCTGCGTGAGAAAACATTTTCACGCAGAGACGCAGAGGTCGCAGAGCAAAGATCAAACAGTCAGTTAAATTTCGATTTTTAACTGAAGTTTCGGCATCTGAATACTTATCGAAAATTTGTCTGAATTCCGCGAAGTGATAAAATCTAGTTACAATGAAGGATAAAAATCAGCCGTCAAAAATTAAAGTGAAAAATTTAAAATCTAGTCTTAGAGAAACTCTCTGTTTTGTTTATTTGCCGTTGATTTTGTTTTTGTTTTTTAATTCGGCAAGTTTCGCGCAAAACCCGACGAAATGGACTTTGGAATCGGACGCGAAAGGTAAATCGCTCAAGCAGGACGAAAGTTTCAGAGCCGAATTGAAGGCGGAAATCGAAGACGGCTGGCATCTCTACGCCGTCGAGCAGCCGGCAGGCGGACCGTTTCCGACGAAAATCACGCTGCCCGAAAACGCGGCTTTTTTGATTGTCGGCAAAATCGAATCGTTAAAACCTATCGTCAAAGCCGATCCGAATTTTCCCGTTGACGGCAAACCGCTTGAAACCAAATACTTTGAAAAGCAAGTCGTTTTCACCGTGCCTCTAAAATCTTCAGCCGACTCAAAAAGCGACGATTTAGCGATCAACGTGCGCTTTCAAGTTTGCAACGACAAGGTTTGTCTGCCGCCGAAAACCGTCAAAGTTTCGTTTAACGGATTTGAAGAAGTAAAGCGCAGCGGTCAAACTTCGGTTTTCAGCGACCCGCAAAGTGAGAACACTAATCAGCAGTCGGCAATCAGCCAGAAACCAGAAACCAGAAACCAGAAACCAGAAACCGGAAACCCAAACGATTTGCCGCTTTCATCTTTCCTTTGGCTGGCGATAACTTTGGGCGCGTTGTCGCTTTTGACACCGTGCGTTTTTCCGATGATTCCGATTACGGTTTCGTATTTCACCAATCATTCCAGTCAGAATCGCGCCAAATCCGTCAAACTCGCCGCCGTTTATTCGTTTGGAATTATCGCCACTTTTACGATTTTGGGAATGCTCTTGGCGATTTTCGTCGGCGCGGCGGGAATTAATCTTTTCGCCGCCAATCCTTACGTTAATCTTTTTATCACGGCGATTTTCTTGTTTTTCGCATTTAATTTGTTCGGCGCGTATGAAATCACGATTCCGACCGGAATTTTAACGAAACTCGACGGTTTGACGCGCAGCAAAGAGGGCGAAGGTTCGGGAATCGTCGGCGCACTGCTGATGGGTTTGACGTTCACGCTGACGAGCTTTACCTGCACGTCGCCGTTCGTCGGGACGATTTTAGTGTCGGCTTCGCAAGGCAGTTGGCAGATGCCGCTGGCGGGAATGCTGGCTTATTCGACCGTTTTCGCGCTGCCGTTTTTCGTTCTCGCACTGCTGCCGCAATACGTTTCGAGTCTACCGCGCGCGGGCGGCTGGATGAATTCCGTGAAAGTGGCGATGGGTTTTCTGGAAGTCGCGGCGGCGATGAAATTTATCTCGAACGTGGATTTGATTTGGAAATGGGGAATTTTCACGCGCCCGGTCGTCTTGGCGATTTGGATCGCACTGTTCGGCGTTTTAGCCGTTTATCTGCTGGGCAAATTTCAACTGCCGCACGACTCGAAACCGGAACGCATCGGCGCGTTTCGGCTGATGTCGGCGGTTGTTAGTTTAGCGATCAGCTTCTATTTATTAACCGGGCTTTTCGGCGCGAAGCTCGGCGAACTCGAATCGTTTCTGCCGCCGGATTTAGATAATAGTTCAGCCAAGTTTTTCGGCGGCAAAGCGGCGGAGGAATTAAAATGGATTGACAACGATTTGGAAAAAGCACTTGACCGGGCAAAAGCCGAAAACAAACGAGTTTTTATAGACTTCACCGGCTACACCTGCACTAATTGCCGCTGGATGGAAGCGAATGTTTTCACAAAAAAAGAAATCGAAGCCGAAATGTCGAAATTCGTTTTAGCCAGACTTTACACCGACGACGGCAGCGAAAACAATACGAAACAGCAGGAATACCAGGAGCAGAACTTTCAAACCGTCGCGTTGCCTTTCTACGCGATTTTAGATGCGAGCGGCGTAACCGTTTCGACTTTTCCCGGTCTGACGCGCAACACTCAGGAATTCACCGAATTTTTAGTTAAAGCGCAAAAAAATTAGCCGCGTAACAGCGGCGTAACTTTTTCAATTATTCGTTTTCGTTTTGTCCTGAATGGCAGTCGGATTTCTTTTATTGATGTCCTGGTGCGTGTGTGAAATCATTTCCGTGGCGGTAGCGTAGAAGAGTCCGCCGCAAACCATTAGCGTTACCAACACACCGACCGCAAAAATAATATATTCCATAATAAAATTATACCGTTCGGGCGTTGAGTTTGAAATACAAACCGAGGGCAAGAATTGAAGGAACCCACAACCCGACAAAAATTCCCGAATCTTTCTGACCCGGTCCTAGAACTCCAAACCATAGCGCAATCGAAAATAAAAACGAGAGAAACGCCGCGCCAACAATTAAATAATCTGATTTAGTAAACATAGTTTTTCCTTAATTTATTTGATTTTCTGGAAAAGCCGCCGGCTGCTTTTGTCGGCAAACAACGGCTTTCCCTATTTTTCTATTTAGCCGAGACTTATGCCTGCGCCGCTGCCGAAGGCATTAAAACCGTGTCAATAATGTGAATCACACCGTTGCTCGCTTCAACATCCGCCGTCGTCACCGTGGCATCGTTGATCTTCACGCCGCTGGTCGCGTCAATTTTAACTTCCTGACCGTTGACGGTTTTGGCACTCGTTAATTTAGCCGCGTCAGCCGCCAGAACCTTTCCCGACACAACGTGATAAGTCAGAATTCCGGCGAGTTTTTCTTTATTTTCCGGCTTCAGCAAGTCGGTAATAGTGTCGGCGGGAATTTTAGCGAACGCTTCGTCAGTCGGCGCAAAAACCGTGAAAGGTCCTTCACCTTGCAGTGTTTCCGCTAATCCGGCGGCTGTCACCGCTGCGACCAATGTTTTAAAACTTCCGGCTTCAATCGCCGTTTCGACGATGTTTTTTGTGTTGCTCATTTTTTTATTCCTTGTAATTTTGTAATTTTCCCTCGGACTTATTTTTCGCGTCCGACGCGGTTAAGTAAATTTCAGACTAACTGTCGAGCCGTTCCCGAAAGGAAAAAAATCCTTCAGCAAATCGTTTCCCCGACTAAAATGTCACTGCTTTATCAAGATCGGAGAGACCGGAAAATTCCGGTAAATCTGAAAACAGAGTTAGTCTAGCTCGATTTAGATACTATTCTGTTTTATCGAATATGGATTGTCAATGAGTCCAATTTTATTATTTCACATACTTGACATAAGCGAGACTAATCAATCGCTGAGTCGGGCGACCGGAAGAAACGAGAATTTATTTGAGATTTTAATCTCAGCCGCCGAAAATTTCGACAAATCGCGTCAACGAAAAACATTTGCCTTATTGTCGTATTTATGCGACTTTTGCAGAAGCCCGCACGAATCTGAAAGTCGCTATATTCACTTTGTTCGTGGCAAAATACTTTTTATGAAAACAGTCAAAGTCGAAAATCTGATCGAAGGTTTATGCGCGATTCCCGAAGCGGAATTTAACTGCGAAAACGTCTATCGCTTTTTGTCGGAAAATCCGGTTGACGTTGATTCGATTGCCGTTTATTTCAACTGGAGCGAAAATTTTTACACGCGCAATCTGATTTTCAAAAACGAGCGTTTCGAGCTGATGGCGATTTGTTGGAACAAAGGGCAGGTTTCCAAAATCCACAACCACGCCGGGCAGATGTGCTGGATGACCGTCCCAATCGGCAAACTGCGCGGGCAAAACTTTCGCGCCGTCGAAACCGATGCCGCCGAAAACCACTGCAAACTCGAAGAAACCGATCAATTTAACTTATTCGACTGTCTGACCGCGAAAGTCGAACTCGAAGAACCGATTCACCAAATCCTGAATTTGCCCGAATTTGACGAGCCTGCCGTCAGCCTCCATATTTACTCGAAACCGTTCGACCGATGCCTTTGCTACTGCCGGGAAACCGATACATTTAAAGAAGTTCCGCTATTTTACACGAGCGTCGAAGGCGTAATCTGCGACGGAATAAAATTGTGAGCCGAAAATGTTTCTTCAGGAAAACTTACAGGTTTTAGCGCAGCCGGGCGCGTTTGAAGCCGCCGAGCCCGCGATCAATGCCGCCGTTCAATGGCTGCGTTTGGCGGTCGAAGCCGTCGGCGCGTCGGTCATCGGCATCGGTGTCGGGCTGGCGATTTATCAACTCGTCACACATTTCAAGGACGAACAATCCACCAATTTTAATCGCGTTCGCCTAACTCTGGGAAAATATCTGGCTCTCGCTCTGGAATTTCAAGTCGGCGCGGACATTCTCTCGACCGCCATCGCGCCGAGTTACGAACAAATCGGCAAGCTCGGAGCCATCGTCGTCATTCGGACGCTTTTAAATTATTTTCTGACCAAAGAATTAGAAAGCGAACGCCGCCGCGACGACCAGACTGCGCCGGACGAAACGAAGCTGACCGAAAAAACATAAATGAAGCCGAACAAAAAATTTCGGCTGCTTATCGGTGGTTTTATTTGCCTGATTTATATCGCGCTGCGGTTGCGGCATTTGACCGCTTCGTGTCTCTGGTTCGACGAGATTTTCAGCGTCCACGCCGCAACGCACGCCTGGCAAGATTTACTTTGGTTCGTCGCGCAGGATTTGATTCACCCGCCGCTGTTCTACGTTCTGCTCAAAATCTGGATTTCAATCGGCGGCGAAAGTTTATTCTGGTTAAGATTTTTTCCCGTTTTATTTTCGATGCTCGCCGTCATTCCGCTGCTGTTTTTGTGCCGCCAACTCAAACTTTCTTTTTCCGTTATTGCCGCCGCTACGACCTTTTTCGCCGTCAACGGTTCGCTGATAAAATACGCGCAGGAAGTCCGAATGTATAGTTTGCTCGAATTTCTCGCGCTCCTTACGTTATGGCTTTTCGTCCGCTTCGTCAATATGGGCAAAGGTTTTCCGACATTGATAATCATCAATGTTTTGCTCGTTTATACGCATTATTTCGGCTGGCTGATGATCGCGTCGGAAGTTCTCGCGGCAGTAATTCTAGCGCGGCATCGCTTGAAAATGATTTTGTTGATGTGCGGTGCCGTTTTTCTGAGTTTCACGCCCTGGATTTACGCCGTTTGGGAGGCATCGAAAATCAATTCAAACGTCGTGCAGAACATCGGCTGGATGGCGAAGCCGAATCTTTTAACGGTTTTCCAATTCGTTTTCGATCTGTTCGAGCCGATTTATTTCGAGCAGAGCAGCCGCGATTCGTCGGCGATTTTTCTGGTCACGATGCCGATTATTTCCATCAGCATCATCGCGTTCGGATTTTATTTCGCCGTCTGGAAAAATGAAAGCGAAATTGAAAAGCGAAACTTTTATCTGCTTTCGATTTTCTTTTTGACACCGATTTTATCGGCTTTTCTCGCCAGTTGGATTTTGCCGTATTCCGTTTGGGGAACGCGCCATTTGCTGTTTGCCTTCGCGCCGTTCGTGATTTTAACGGCAATCGCGCTCTCGAAAATTAGATTTCCGGCGTTAAAATATGCTGCTTCGGCAACGCTCTTGCTTTTGTTCGGCGCGGCTTTTTTATTGCAGGCGACTCGCGCCGAGCCGAAATATATCTGGTGCGCGTGGGAAAATCTGGCGCAAAGTTTGGATAAAAATCAACCGGCGATAATCTATGTTTTTGAAGATTTGGTCGCCTATCATTTCTGGTTCGCTCTGCGCGATTCGGATGCGCCGTTTCAGATCGTCAAAGTCAACGGCATCGAAGGCTTGACCGAAGATAAAGCCTATTTTCTGCCGCGCGGTTTTGATAAAATTCAGACGGCGAATGACTTTGCAGGCGAACGATTTTTCATCGCCTTTCGGGATAAAACATTCAACGAATTTGCGCCGCCGCTGCAAAATCTTAAAGCGCGGGGTTATCGAATCGGCGCGCCGCAAGTTATTGAAGCAAACAGCTTGAAAGCATTTTTAGTGGAAATAAAAAAAGAATAAACCGAAAATTTTCAGTTTATTCGTGAAATGAAATAATTTTACATTTGGCATTCTTCATTCTAAATTTTCACCAGACAAAAATTTTACGAAATGAAATGAAAAATGCCGAAGGTAAAATTTAGAACGATCCGCCTTTTTCGAGTTTCTAAACGAAAACGCGCCGCATCGAATCGGGCATCCAGTCGTTTAAAGATTTTGAAACCGCGTCCGCGCCTGCGTCGCGCAGCACTTCGGCGGAAACCGTATTCGTGATTCCCAAAGTCATCAGACCGGCGGCTTTGCCCGCCCGAATTCCCTGCGGCGCGTCTTCGATAACCAGACAATCGCCGTGAACAATCGGGTTACTGCCGTGCGCCGTCCGCGCCGCGTCAATCAGATTAAAACCTTTGTGATAACATTCCGGGTTCGGTTTGTGATGTTCGACATCATCCGCGCTGACGATGATCGAGAAACAGCCGCGCAGATTCGCCGCCTCCAGAACAAATTCGATTTCCTCGCGCCGCGCCATCGAAACGATGCCGAGCGCGAAATCTTTCGCCATTTTTCTAATGAAATTTTCCACGCCGTCGAACAGCGGAATTTCCTGCTCGACAGTCTCACGCCACTTCGCCGTTTTCATTTCCCGAATCACGGACAGCCGGTTTTCGGTCAAATCTTTTCCGGCGCGGGCGTAAGCCGCTTTGATAAAAGCCGCGTCGTCCATTCCCATCACGGCGTAATACTGCTCTTCGGTCAGCTCGATGTCTTCGCCCTTCAAAATTTCCTGATACGCCTTCATCTGCACCGGTTCATCGTTAATGATGACACCGTTAAAATCCATCAAAATCGCTTTAATCATTTGGTTGGAATCAATTTCTTTCTAATTTGGATAAATCTAATTTTCGTGTGAAATCAAGTTTAACTTTGAAAGAAATTTGCCGCAAACGCGAATGATAAAATCAAATTCGTGCCGTCGGCTTCGGTCAACCATCAGCTTTACCGGCAAATTAAATCGGATTTTAAGGCGGCTTGTCTTCATCAAATTTTTCAAATCGAAGCGGCAATCGCGTCATCGAAAATCTCCAGCGCGACCGCAGCATTTTCTTTCGATAAAATCAACGGCGGCGACCAGCGAATCGTGTTCGCGCCGCAGCTTAAAATAATTAAACCCCGGTTGAAACACGCCATTTCGATTTTATCGCGCAGCCCCGGCGCGGCTTTCATCGTCGCTTTGGATTCGACGAACTCCACGCCGACCATCAAGCCTAAACCGCGTACGTCGCCGATGCAGTCGTGCTTTTTCATCAGTTCGCGCAAACCGTTTTGCAGATATTCGCCGACGACTGCCGCGTTTTCCGTTAAACCGTTTTCCAGCAATTCAATGGTTTTCAACGCCGACGCAATGCAGACCGGATTGCCGCCGAAGGTCGAAGCGTGCGCTCCTTTGTGCCAGTCCATAATGTCGGCGCGGGCGACGCACACGCCAATCGGCAGCCCGGAACCGATGCCTTTCGCCAAACACATTATATCGGGTTCGATGTCGTAGAAATCGGTGGCGAACATTTTTCCGGTGCGTCCCATTCCCGACTGCACTTCATCAACGATCAGCATAATGCCGTGTTTATCGCAAATTCTCCGCAGTGCTTTCATAAATTCCACCGGCGCGGGAATGTAGCCGCCTTCGCCCTGCACGGCTTCGACGACGATGCCGGCGACTTCTTCGGGCGGTGTCGTCGTGTTGAAAAGACGATTTTCAATCCAGTCAATCGTTCCCAAACAGCAGGTTCCGTCGTCGCATTTGCCCAAATTGAACGGGCAGCGCAGACAATTCGGAAACGGAACGTGAACGACATCCAAAGCCTGTCTGCCGAAGCCGGAACGCTGCGCTTTCTTCGATGATGTCAGAGACAGCGCACCCAATGTGCGCCCGTGAAACGAGCCGAAAAACGAAATGAATTTCTGGCGTTTCGTGTGATACATTGCCAATTTCAAAGCCGTTTCGACGGCTTCCGCGCCGCTGTTGGCGAAATGCGTTTTGGTCGGCGATTTGATCGGCACGATTTCGTCGAGCTTTTTGCCGAGGGCGGGCATTTGGCGGTAATAATAATCGGTTCCGCACATATGGATGAGAGTTTCGGTTTGTTTGGTAATCGCCGCGACGATTTCCGGGTGGCAGTGTCCGGTTGAACAAACCGCGACTCCGGCGTTACAGTCTAAAAAGACGTTGCCGTCCGCGTCTTCAATCCACACGCCGTAACCTTTCTCGGCGACGAGTTTGTAATCCGGGCGCGGATAGGACGGCGTGACATATTTGGAATCTTCGGCGATAATCTCGCGGGCGTTCGGTCCGGGAAGTTCGGTTTTAATAACCGGTTTTTGTAGTTCGGCGGTCGGTGTCATTTTATTTTGTCTCTTTTTCGCTGAAAATGTGAAAACATTTTCCGTTCAGCCAACCGATTTTTCGGTTTCAGATAAGATAATTGTCGGATTCTCAAGTCCGAACAGAGAACGGTTGGCGACCCGGCAAACGAACGCGGCGGACGGACATCCGATTCGGCAACTCACGCCCGGCAATACGCTTCCTGTTCTGACTCGGCAAAATGAATTAGTCGCCCGCGAAAAGGTTCGGGCGCGAGCGGTTCGGGCGAAGTTTGGAGATCGAGCGCGGTGTCATAGATTGATTGCCGATTATACAACAGTTCGCGGTTGGCGTGGCGAACACGGCGATGATAAATTTTCGCCGGAATTTATAGATATAAAATTCGGTGGTTCTGTTCGTCCGATTCTATCGCGTCGTAAAGCCAGTCAATAAAATTCGCGCCGCATAAATTTAGAAAGGTGATGACATTTAAAGTGCGTTCCTGCAAGGCATCGTGCGGCAAAAGCGCGGCGAACAGACTTTCGATACGCTGGGCGGCGACTTCGTTTTTCAAAATCTCGGCGCGGTGATATTTTTTGCGGAGCGCGGCGAGATGCCACCCGATTTTCTTTCGGCGGTTCGCCAAATTTGCCGCCAGCGTCGGCTCGTTCGCGCCCAGATTTTCCGACAAAACAGCCAACTGCGAGTTGATATTCGTTTCGACTTCCGAGAAAACCCGCGCCGTTTCCTCATTTAAAAATCGTTCGACGACTTTTGCTCGAACGGTTGTTGCGCCGTCGAATAAATCCGTCACCTCCAAATCGTATTTGCGAAGCGTTCGCGCGAGTTTCGCCGTGATGACGGTCAAACTCGCGCGATGAATAATCGGCGTGACGGGACGATTCAAAGTCTCGTAAATCGCCGAATTCTGGGCGAAATAAGCGATTTCCGCCGCGCCGCCGAAATAGCGCAGCGTCGGCAGCAAATAATCCTGGACGACGGAGCGCAGCAGCGCGTTCGGACTCAAATTCTGCGGCGCGGTGCGCGCCATTTCCGCCAGTTCGCCGATCTCGAATTCGATTTCGGATTTTTGAATTTTGATCCTGCCGTTGTCGAGATTGCGCCGCAGAGCCTGTCGTTCGCCTTTTTCATTGTGAATAAAAAACGGAAACGAATCTTTTTCGACCAGCACCTGCAATTGATAATTTTCTTTTTCGAGTTCCGCGTTTCTCGCCAGTATCGCCGACGTTATTTCCTGGGATTTCTCGACGGCTTCCGCGAAAATCGGGGCGCACAACTTTTTCAAATCAGCGTCGAGCGGCATCAAAATAATCAAACCGTAGGCGGCGAAAATCTTGGCGATCAGTTTAGCGAAAGCCGTGCTGAAGGTTTCGTCCGCCCGGTAAAATTCCGACAGCAAACTTTTTATTTCAGCCGTGTGTTCGGTGTGCGAAAGCTGCGCGAATAAATCTTCGACGGTTTTAATTATCGTGTCGTCCAGTTTAATCAAACCGACCGGCGCGCGTTCGGTCAAATGCGGCGGCGTGTTTTGCGCCGCGATTAACTTCCCATGCTTGTCCAAAAGATAGGTTTTCCTGATCTCGTCAAAATCGTGGTCTTCTTCGGCGATCCAAAAAACCGGCACGGCTTTGATGTTTCGGTTTTTCAAATCGGCGGCGAATTTGACGGCGGTCAAAGCCTTATAAATCGTGTAAATCGCCCCGGAAAAAAGTCCGGCTTGCTGTCCGGTGACGACTGCCAGACAATCCGCCTGACGCAGCATCTCGATATTGGCAAAAGTTTTTTCGCCCGCGCCGCCCGCTCGATTGATTTTCGTCAGGGCGTTGCAGAGAGCGTGGCGGTCAATGCGGTAATTTTCCAGAACTTTTGCCGCAAACCGTTCGGGCGCGGTGTTTTTTTCAGGATAAAATTTGTCGAGATCAGCGGAACTTTTTTGAAAATCCAGGAAAAGTGCCGATTGGTGCGGGATTCGTTCAAAAGGAATTATTTTTTGTTGAAACATCTCGTCCGTTAAAACCCGCGCCGCATTTTGATTCATTTTGCAATTATAGATTTCCGGCGGCTAACTTCCAAATAAAAAAAGCGGCTCGTTAGCGGAACCGCTTTTTTATTTAATTTAACTTCGGTCTAATTTCCCGAAGCGGCGACGCGCGGACGAGTCAGACCGTCAATCGTCGCGGGCGTTTGTTCGGCAGTTTCCGCTTTGACCGTTCGTTCGATGCGGTAAACGCCCGACGAATGCGTTCCCGCGAAAATGCGGTTCGGGTTGATCGGGTCGAAAATCATCGTCCACACGCGGCGGCTCGGCAGCTTCATTTCTTTAGAATCAACGCGCTTCCAATTCATTCCCATATCGTCGGAAAAATAGATGCCGCCGTCCGATTCGAGCGAACTCGCCGCGAAAACTTCCTTTGAATTTTTCGGGTTGATTAAAATGCTGGTGTAATCGCCGAGCGGCAGATTGCCGCCGCGCCGCGTCCATTTCTTGCCGCCGTCGCGGGATAAATAAAGCGTCTGCGTCGTGCCGACATAGATGTTTTCCGGGTTTTTCGGATCGAAAATAATCGAGCTGACCGGAACTTTTTCCGGCACACCCGGCACTTTCTGCCACGTCGCGCCGTTGTCACGCGAGACGATCACGCCGGAAATCGCCGTTCCGACCCAAATCGTTTCCGGCTGCACAGGCGAAGTTTTAATGACGAAAACCTTTTCGTCCAATCCCGCGCCGAACGGAACTCTTTCCCAACCTTTATCCACATTATAAGTTCGGTAAATTCCTTTATCGGTTCCCGCCAGAATACCGTTTTTGCCGTCTTCCGTCTGCGCCAGAACCTTGATTTTTTCGCCCAACGCCGGAATAAAACTCGGTGACGGCGCGTCGGTCGGCGGCGCAACTGCCACCGTCTTCTTCACCACCGTTCTCGATTTCACCGATTTGCGGGCGGTCGCGGCGCGTTTCACAGGCTTTTTAGCCGGCGCGGGTTTCGGCGGCAGAAGCTGTGTCCAGTTTGCGCCGCGATCCGCCGAGCGAAACATCCCGACATTCGTGCCGAGATAAAGCGTATTCGGATTCGTGCGATCCTGCAAAAACGAATACGGCGCGATGCGCGTGATTTCGAGATTTTTAGCCTGCTGCCAATTTGTGCCGCCGTCATTACTGGTAAAAAAGAAGCCGCCGCCGGTTGCCGTGTTCTGCGTCATCGCATACAGACGATTCGAGTTTTCCAAATCGGCGGTAATCGAATAAGTAAAGCGGCTGGTAAAATTGTCATTGGTTTGATTAAAAGTTTTGCCGCCGTCGTTGGAAACCATTACGCCGTAATTATTTGTTCCGATATAAACGCGGTTCGGGTTATCGGGATGAACGGCGATGGAATTGATCTCCAGATTTCTCTGCGTCGTCATCGCCCATTTTTTGCCGCCGTCCGATGTCATCCAAAAACCTTCGGTGGTTGCCGCAAAAATAGTTCCCGGTCGGGTCGGATGCTGCAAAAGGTCGCGTGTGCGGCGCGATTGTGAAGGAATTCCCTGAATTTTCGCCCATTTTTCGCCGGCATTCTGTGATTCATAAATGCCGCTGCAAGCCGAAGCGACGACGTGATCCGGTTTTTCCTGATCAATCGTGATGGCGAAAACGTCCGAATCATCAATCATCCCGTCTTTTATGAGCCGCCAATTTTTGCCGCTGTCGGTTGACTTATACGCCCGCCAAGTGGTTCCGGCATACATCGTCTCCACGCCGCGCGGGTCAACAGCGAGCGAATCTATGTTGACCGGCATCGTTTCGGACTTGATTTTTTCCCAGTTGTCGCCGGAATCTTTGGAAATCCAAATGCCGTCAGTCGTGCCGACAAAAAGCACACTCGGATTGCTCGAAGACTGCACCATCGCGTGAATCGGTTGATTTTGCAGGTCCTTGGATTCTTTCCAAACCGAACCGCCGTCGCTGGTTTTGTAAAAACCGCCGCTGCGGTTGGTTCGATAACCCGATGTGTAAATTATTTTAGAATCGCGCTGGTCAACCATCAATTGGTCGAGAACCAGTTGCGGGCGGTTAAGATTGACGAGCAGCCGCCACGTCGCCCCGCTGTCGGCGGAAGTGTGAATCTGCCCGTCGAGAGTGCTGATATACAAACGATTTTTGTCTTTCGGGTCAACGGCAATGGCGCGAACATCGCCGCCGTTCGGTCCTACAATATCCCACTCGCCGAACTTAACGGGTTCGGCGGTGCCAGCGTCAGCAAACGCCGCGCCGCCATTCAATAAAAGCATTGCCGCCGTTAACAACAGCAAGCTCATCCCAAAGCCGATTTTGTTTTTAAATTCCGTGTTCATATTTTTTACTACTTATTCGGGGAAGACATCTAAAATTTCATACCGAAACGAGTCGAGAGCCGATTTTTAAGATGAGACTTTCAGCTAATTTTGTTGTATCGCAAAACGCCGCTGCTCAGGAGAATTCATCTCATCGAAGTAGCTTCGGCTAAAGCATCCAGCCAAAACATTTTTTATTCTACACAGAATCAAAAATAAATCAAATAACTTAAAGTATTACTTTAAAAAACATAAGCGAGTGAGGCTTCCTGATTGGAAGTCTCACTCGCTTAGGAAAGTTCACATCGCTTTCGGACGTGATGTTGAATTGTTATGGAGTCGGTGTCTTTGCGCCTGCCGGATTCAGGACCAATCTGGTTCTAACATCCGTTCCTTCACCTCTCAAGAATGTGAACCGGCTGGCATCCTGATTACGGAATGCGATATGTCCGCGAATAAGTTTTTCACGCGCGGCTACATCTTTATTTGAACCATAATTGATCACAAAACCTTGTGCCGAAGGGTTGTTTTGCAGTCGCTGGAAGAAAGTATCAAGTCTTCCTCTGATTTGGTCGTTCGGCTCTTTTCCGAAATCATCAACTTCGATGTTTTCCGGGTTCGGCGAAATACCGGCTGTTTCAGATTTGTCTTTCGGACATACTTCACAGACACCGCCGATGTTAACCGTCGCCGTCACGTTGCCGCCCGCCATTTCGGGTGTCGTTGCCACTCTGATAACCGGCGTTCCTTGTCCTTCGATAATCGTTCCCGCCGAAACCGACCAATTATAGGTGACTGCTTCGCCGCTTCCGCCGCTGACATTCGCCGTAAAGGTCATCGTCTCGCCCGGAGCCGTCACACCAGCCGGTCCGGTTACTCCTAATGTCGGACAAATACAGACGACCTCGCAATCGCAGGCAACGACCGTAATCGTCTTGGTCTGCGTCTGACCGCAAACGCCGCAACTATCGTCAACGCCCGCAGTGATCGTATAAGTTCCCAGAGCCGCGCCGGTTAAATCCCACGACACGTTTGCGCCGCTGCCAACAATACGTCCGCCCGAAACGGTGTAATTATAAGTCAATACATCATTTTCAGGATCAACAGCCGTCGTTGCAACGGTCACTTTTTGATCGTCGCTGCAAGGCTGACCCGACTTCGGCTGCTGCCCCGGCGGACACGGCGGACTAACCGACGCTGCACCCAAAGCTAAATTAGTGACATTAGCCGGTTTGTTAATAATTTCGCCTTTACGCGCATTGCGTCGTCCGGCAGAAACCGAAAGAATAAATCCGTGCGGATCGGTCGAAGTAATGAATCCAGCCGGAACGCCCGTGCTGGTTGACGTAAATGTTCCGCCGCCCTGAATTGACGAAGTGTTTCTGAAACTAGCTCCTTTAAAGCTGTTTCTGTCCTGCTGGTTGAAGTTATAGCGATAGGCACCGCCCAAACTAAGCCAGCGCGTCGGATAAACACGCGCTCCCGCCAGTCCGTCTATCGGACTATTTTCAAAAGCGTTCGGTGTGCGTCCGCCAACATACTGAGTTGAACGAAACTCCAAAATCGGCTGGAAAAATTTATTGACCGGAAAGTCAACGCCGATGCCCGAAAGAACTTCATCGGGACGATCTAGAAGCGTAAAATTACCGCTGGCGAAATTAGCCTTGACGCTGCTGTTGTAAATGTATCCGAGGTTCGCCGAAACATTGATATATTTAGCAAGTCGGGCATCACCGAATAAAACTAAACCGAAATCGCCGCGATTGCCGCCCGGACTCGAACCGCGCTGTAATTGATTGAATCCGCCGTTATTGCTCGTTCGATCAGCGTAAAAGCGATAAAACGGTATTAAGCCGATACCGTATGGATTGTTCGGACCGGTGAATCTGATTTTGCCGCCGACCGTAAAAGTATTGAATGCCGATTCTGCATACTGACGGTTAATAAACGGAGCATCCGGCAAATAGCTGGGTGCATTTGAAAAAGA
>JAYVKL010000012.1:0-38232 GCA_043768465.1 Pyrinomonadaceae bacterium | reverse complement strand
GCGATTCTAACCGCTCGAACTGCGGCATGGTTAAATCAGTTGTATACGCCATTATCCCGGTAAAAACGATTTCCCACTAAACTGCAAACAGGTTCTATATTGTTTGTCGCCTTTGGCGACCTTGTTCGAGTGTCCAAATAATTTAGAGTTTTACGGCACATAAGCCGAAGCAACCGGCACGTCGCCCTCCGCGCCGAACGATTGCGCCGACAATTGCGAATTCGTACTTTGCTTGATATAGAAAACGCCGTTTCTGAAAATAGCAAGGTCGGTTCGTCCGTCGCCGTCGTAATCGCCCGCCGCGATGCGGTCGCCCGCCTGCCCGAACTGTTCGTAGCGCTGCTGATTATTTGACGATTGCAGAATCGCCCACAGACCGTCGCGGTAAATCGCCAAATCGGTTTTGCCGTCGCCGTCGAAATCGCCTGTCACGCGCTTATCGGTCGGTGAACCCCAACGCGCATACCTGGCTTGCTGATTGGAACTTTGGCGAATATACCAAATATTGTCCGAGGCGCGATAAACTGCCGCGTCCATTCGACCGTCGCCGTCAAAGTCGCCTCTGATCGGCTCATCGCCCGCCGTTCCCCAATAAATTGTCAGGAAATTAACGCCCGGCTGCGACGACGGTCGGATGAAGAAATAGCTTTGCCCGCCCGCATTTGCCGCCGGACGATAAACAATCGGGTCGGCGCGTCCGTCGCCGTCCCAATCGCCGACGACCAGAGGATTATCGCCGGTTTGACCGAATTGCTCGGCGCGAAAAGTGTTGTTTGTGGAATTGAGAATATAAAAGTAGGCGAACGCGCCTTCGCGCCAAACGGCGAGGTCGGTTTTACCGTCGCCGTCGAAATCAGCCGGAGTCAGCTTGTCGGCTGCCAAACCGAATGAGATGCCGTAAACAGCGGCGTTCGTTTCGGAAGGCTGAATATACCAAGCTGCGCTTGACGGACGGAAAACGCTGAAATCGGTTTTGCCGTCGCCGCTGAAATCAAACATCGGTTGGTTGGCAACCGCCGCGTTCATCTGCAGGCGCGTCGCGGCAAATTGCGGTCCGACATCCGAGATGCCGTTGCGAACGATTTTCGTATCGCCGCCGATGAGAATCGTGCTGTCAATCGGGTCAATGCACACGTCGGTGGGCGTGTCGAGACTGTAGGAATTTTGTTCGGGAATGCCTGTAAAAAAATCAATGATAAATTTTCCGCTTCTGCCGAAAGTGGTGTCGAGCGTGCCGTTGGTGTTGTAGCGTGCGACGGCAAAGTCGCCTTGCGAAAATGAAAATCCGGGCGGGCGCGTTTGTCCGGCGACGACGATTTTGCCGTCGGGCTGCAAATCAAGCGCGAAAGCCGTGTCCGCTTGATTATTAAAATCCGTATTAGCCGTCCCGAAAGCCGTATCGCGCGTGCCGTCGGCGTTGAAACGGGCGACGAGAAAATTGCCGCTCGTCGAAACGCTGCCCTGCACTCCGGCGATATACGCCTGCCCGTTCGGGGCGAGACGCAAGGCGTAGCTCTGCCCGCTCAAAGTGATATTTTGACCGTCGCCGTTGAAGGTTTGGTCTTGCGTTCCGTTTGCCGTGTAACGCGCCAAAAATGCGATTTGTCCGGTGTTGCCGTTGCCGGTGATATATATTTTATCGTTCGCGTCAACTTTTACGTCATATGCGAAATTAGTCGCGCTGCCGCTGCCGACCGCATCGGATTTCACGCCGTTGAATGTGCCGAAATTCAAATCGCGCGTGCCGTCGGCATTGAGCCGAATCGTCATAAAGTTCGAACCGGTGCCGTTCAAAACGGCATTGTCCGTTCCGGTGGCAACGATTTTTCCATTCGATTGCAGAGCGATGGCGTTGATTTGATTGGCGGCGTAAATAGCGAATGCTGTTTTGCCCGTGCCGCCGCCGAAAGCCGCGTCGAGCGTTCCATCCGTGTTGTAGCGGGCAAAAGCGAGATTTAATCCGACCGGAGTAACACCGAATTGACTGAATCCGGCGACGACTATTTTGCCGTCCGGTTGAATGACCGCCGCCCGCGCCGTGTCGCTGATATTGCCGAAGCGAGTTATGACGCGCCCGTTCGTGCCGAAAGTCGCGTCCAAACTGCCGTCGCGGTTGTAACGCGCGAGCGCGAAGCCGTCGCCTTCGCCGCCGACTCCGATTATTTTCCCGTCGGCTTGCCGCACCATCGCCGAGGTTTTCGCCCTGAGTGGATTTGCTTCGAGCGAGCTGATCAGCTTGCCGCAGTTGCCGAACGAAGCGATAAACGGGCGGATATTACCGCCGCATTGCGACTGTGCTTGCGTCAACGCCGGCAGCAAGAACAAAAGCAGGGTTGCCGAAATTCCGAAAATTGTTTCTGCCGGCTGGCGACGCATTATTTTTAAGACGTTCATAATTTTAAATTCAATTTCTTCGTGGTTTGCATTCAATAAATTTTGGCGGATTTACGCGAACATCATCTCCCTCCCCCAAATGCCTTCATCCAGCAACGCAGAATTTTATACAAAAAAGGGTCAGAATTCGCATAGAGATGGCAAGAATTTTCAAATATAATGCCGGATTGCGTAAATAGTTGAGAATAAGCACCCCAACAGAAATAATTTAGACCGTCATCTGACCGAATGCGATTTTGTATTCTGTCCCGATGCCGGTAAAAATGGCTTTGACCTTCTTTTTATATTTGGCGAACGAGCCGTCATCGCTCGGTCGGAGCTATTCATACTTGGCGCGTCCGCCGAAAGGTTTCCGCGATGTTCAGATGGGGCGAATATTTCGGCAAAAAAACGTATAAATCCCGTTCCATCCATTGCTTCATCTGCTCGATAAATTTGTGTGACCGATGCGCCCGATGCATTATCCAGGACTATCACAGCCGGTTTATGAACATAAGCACCTCAACAAAATTAGATTAGTGTTTCATCCGTCAAAGTCCAGTAATTATAAGGGCTCTAGATTTACAAAGTCTAACTTATTTCTGTTGGGGTGCTTACATAAAAAAAGCCTTGAGTAAATTCCCAAGGCTTTTGATAATTTCAGATGAACGAAACATTACCGGCGAACTTTGTAATAGCGTCGTTTCTTTTTGTTCAATTTATAAGTGTAAAGTGCCGAGCTGCCCGCGCCGACACCGGCGCCGATCAACGCGCCTTTGCCGCCGCCTAAAATGCCGCCGAGCAGCGCACCGCCGCCCGTTCCGATGGCGACGTTCGAGGCGTTGCGATGCCGACGGTAAAAACTCGGTCTTTTGCTGCGAACGTAGCGAACTCCGTTTCTGGTGCGAACACGCCGAACGTATTGCTGGGCATCAGCCGTAGTCGGCAATAAAATCGGCAGACCGGCGGCGAAGACGAACATCATAATTAACGTAACGATAGATTTTTTCATTTTTCTACTCCTCATTATAGTGATAAATTTTGGCGGGAAATGAATCTCGCGGGAGAGTAATTGCAATTTAGCCTGCGGCAATTAGAATGCCAAAACATTTTTGCGCCGAAAGCGATGATTACCGTATTTATTCGATGCGGTCAATGTATGATTTATCGGACGATACTCCAAAAGTAATGCAGCGAGGCGATAATTATGAATGAAAACGTAACGCTTGGTCTTTCACGGTTTTGTAAATTTGCCAAGCCTTGAAAAATCAAATTGGTCGAAGCCGTCAATGATTATTTCGACTCGAACGACCGCCAACCGCGACGGGCGAAGCACGAATCGGAGTTTAAGCGGCTAAATCTGGAAGCTGACGGTTTCGTCGGCAAAGGCGGCGGCAAATAGCCGAAAATCCTGACAAATTTCGAACCGACCTTTTTTATTTCACGGCATCTAAACCGTTAATTATCGGATTTACAAATAACGGAGAAAGCAGAGATGAAGAAAATTGCGATTGTATTATTGTTTATTTCAGGCGTTTTTACGATACTGGCGGCGGCGCAGTCGGGCAGGCGAACTGCGCCCGCGCCGACTCCGACACCGGGCGCGGCGGAACCCCCCAAAGACGAGTATTCGGAATCGAAGACGAAAAAAACTTTTCCGGTTTACGCCAACCCGCGCCGGGATAAATCGAGAAAGAAAGATGATAAAAAGCCCGCCGCGACCGGCGAGCCGACCGCCGCGCCCGCGCCGACCGGCGACGAAGACAGCGAAATTTTGAAAATCGAAACGAATCTCGTCACGATTCCCGTTTCCGTTTTCGACCGCAGCGGGCTTTATATTCCGAATCTGCGGCGCACCGATTTTAAGGTTTTCGACAACGGCGCGGAACAGGAAATCGCCTATTTCGGAACTTCCGATAAACCTTTTTCGGTGATTCTGCTGATTGATACGAGTCCTTCGACCGCTTATAAAATCGAGGAAATTCAACGGGCGGCAATTGCGTTCGTTGACCAGTTGGAGCCGCAGGACAGCGTCACGGTCATCGAATTTAACCAGAGCATTCGCGTGCTGACCGAAGCGACGAACGACCGCGCGGCGATTTATAAAGCGATTCGGCGGACGGATTTCGGCGGCGGAACCTCGCTTTATGACGCGGTTGATTTTTCGCTGCAAAAGCGTCTGAGCAAAATCGAGGGGCGCAAAGCGATTGTTTTATTTACCGACGGCGTTGATACGACTTCCCGCAAAGCCCGTTACGAAACGACCGTCAACGATGCCGAAGAAGCGGACGCGCTGATTTTCCCGATTTATTTCAACACTTATTTCAGCAACAACGGCGGCACCGGCAGCGCGCCGAACGTCAACGGCGGCATCATTTTCACCGGCAGAAGAAACACGGGCAACGGCACGAGCAGCGAGGAATACGCCATCGGCAGAAAATATCTGGAAGATTTGGCGGACGCGACCGGCGGCAGAGTTTTTCGACCCGAAGCGACACCGGGCGGTTTGACCGCCGCGTTCGAGGGCATCGCCGAAGAATTGCGCCGCCAATACAACATCGGCTTTTACCCGTCCGCCGAAGGTCAAGCCGGACAGAAACGGCAAATCAAGGTTCGCGTCAATCGCCCGCAGCTCGTCGTCAGATCGCGTGAAAGTTACGTCGTCGGGGCGAACGGCGCACCGCCGCCGCCAACACGAAAATAGCGATTTGAACATTTCGCGGAAGTTTAAGCGTTGAATTATAATCAGTTAAATTAAATTATGGCTGATACCGATTCAAAAATTTCGCAACTTAAACCTTCGCTCGACTGGCTTCTAATCTGTGTTCCGATAGCGATTGCGCTGCGTTTTATTCCGGCATTCGATAATCCGACCGCGCTTTTTATCGTCTCGTGTCTGGCGATTATTCCGCTCGCCGGCTGGATGGGCAAAGCGACCGAACACCTGGCAGAACATCTCGGACAGGGCATCGGCGGGCTTTTGAACGCCACTTTCGGCAACGCGGCGGAATTGATTATCGCGCTTTTCGCCCTCTCGAAAGGTTTGGAAGGTGTTGTCAAGGCTTCGATCACCGGCTCGATTATCGGCAATTTATTACTCGTTCTCGGACTCTCGGTTATCGCGGGCGGCTCTAAACATAAAACACAAAATTTCGATAAAACGGCGGCGGGCGCGTCGGCGACGGCTCTCACGCTCGCCGGAATCGCGCTGCTGATTCCGTCCGTTTTTCATCTGGTCGGCGACAACGTGCCGGTTTCGCAGGGCGGCTGGACACCGGCGAAGGAACAAAACCTTTCGCTGGCGATTGCGGTTGTTTTGATTTTAACTTACGTCGGAACGCTCGTTTTTTCTTTGGTCACGCACAAAGACCTATTCGTCGGCGAAGCGATGCAAGGCTGCCCGCAGGAAGTCGGACACGAATCGGAAGAATCGGGCGGAAAATGGACGAAGGGGAAATCAATCGGAATTTTGCTCGTGGCGACGGCGTTCGTGGCTTTGATTTCCGAATTTCTCGTCGGGGCGGTCGAAGCGGCGCGCGGCGCACTCGGTTTCACCGAAGTTTTCGTCGGCGTGATCGTCGTGGCGATTATCGGCAACGCGGCGGAACATTCGTCGGCGGTTTTGATGGCGATGCGGAATAAAATGGATTTGACTTTGGGTATCGCGCTCGGCTCAAGTCTGCAAATCGCCCTGTTCGTCGCGCCGATTCTGATTTTCGCGTCCTACGCTTTCGGCAAACCGATGAACCTCGAATTTACGATTCCTGAAGTCGTCGCCGTTTTCGCCGCCATTTTAATCGTTCAGCAAATCTGCTCGGACGGCGAAAGCAATTGGGTCGAAGGTTTGCAACTGCTCTCGGTTTACGCGATTTTAGGGATTTTATTTTACTTTCTGCCCGACGCGCACCACGCCGCGAGCGAAGTTATCAGCGGCGCGACACCGGCGGTGCAACACTGAATTCAAAATTTCAGACTCCAGATTCTAGACCCATAATCTAAGAGCTTGTTTGAAAAGTCATTTGGTCGGCGAGTTGACCGCTTAATTTTACATTTTGCATTCTGCATTTTTAATTTTTACCGGATAAAAATTAAAAATGCAGAATGCAAAATGTAAAATTGCCAATCTAATTTGAATTTCCCAAACACGTTCTTGAATTTGGAATCAACCTAATCCCTAATTTATGAAAACCCTGTATTTCGATTGTTTCGCGGGCGCGAGCGGCAATATGATTTTGGGCGCACTCGTCGCGCTCGGCGTTGACGCGGACGAACTCGTCGAACAAATCAGACTGCTTGATGTCGCGGATTTTTCAATCGAGTTTTCGACACGCGATAAATCGGGGATTTCCGCCGTTCACGCTGCCGTGAAAGTTCCGCCGGAACACGCGCATCGGCATTTGACCGCCATCGAAAAAATTATCAATGATTCGCGGCTGACCGATTCGGTTAAAAAACGCGCCGTCGAAATCTTCACGAATTTAGCCGCCGCCGAAGCGAAAATTCACGGCGTTGACGTGCAAAAGGTTCATTTCCACGAAGTCGGGGCGATGGACGCAATCGTTGATGTCGTCGGGGTGTGCGTCGGTTTTGAACTGTTGGGAATCGAGAAATTCGTTTGCTCGAAAATCCACGTCGGCAGCGGTTTCGCGCAAATGGCGCACGGCAAATTCCCGATTCCGCCGCCCGCCGTCGCCGAACTTTTGAAAGATTTTGCGATTTATTCGACCGACATCGAAGGCGAACTAATCACGCCGACCGGCGCGGCGATTATCTCGACGGTCTGCGACGATTTCGGGCGAATTCCCGAAATGCGAATCGAGAAAACGGCTTACGGCGCGGGAACTCGTGATTATAAAAAATTTCCGAATGTGCTGCGGTTGTTTTTAGGAGAAACGAATTACGAATTACGAATTACGAATTACGAATTACGACAAGAAAACCAGAAACCAGAAACCAGAAACCAGAAACTCTTTTTGCTTGAGACGAACATTGACGATTTATCGCCGCAGACGTTGGGTTTCGTGATGGAACGCGCTTTTGAACTCGGCTGTTTCGATTGCTGGTTTACGCCGATCCAAATGAAGAAAAATCGTCCGGCGACGATGATTTCGATTTTATGCGAGCCGGAAAAACGCCATGTTTTTACCGAATTGCTTTATAAAGAAACTTCGACGCTCGGCGTGCGAATCGGCGAAGTCGAACGAAATTGCCTGCCGCGTGAAACGGTGAAAGTCGCCACCGAATTCGGCGCGGTTGATGTCAAAATCGCCCGATACAAAAACGAAATCGTCAATGCCAAACCCGAATATGAACAAATTCGGGAAATTGCGCTAAAATCTAATAAATCTTTGCGCGAAGTTGAAAAAGAAGTTCTGAACAAATTAAAATGACAGGCAAAAAATCGGCTGAACAAAACAAAAAGAAGGTAGATTTGGAGAAAATCGCGGCGGGCGTTCGCCTGATGCTCGAAGGAATGGGCGAAGACCCGACGCGCGACGGTTTGCTGAAAACGCCCGAAAGAGTGGCGGAATTCTACGCCGAACTGACGATGGGAATGTGGGAAAACGCGGCGGAACATATCGTGCCGCTGCCGGGCGATTCGCACGACGAAATGGTGATCGTCAAAGATATTTTCATCGCGTCGGTTTGCGAACACCATCTCGCGCCGTTCGTCGGCAAAGTTCATATCGCTTATATTCCGAAAAACGGGCGCATCGTCGGACTGTCGAAACTGGCGCGAATCGCCGAAATTTTCGCCAAACGGCTGCAAGTGCAGGAACGCCTGACGCAGCAAATCGCGCAGACGCTTTACGAAGAATTGGAGCCAATCGGCGTGATGGTCGTGATGGAAGCCGAACATACTTGTATGACTTTGCGCGGTGTCAAAAAACCGGGCGCGAAAACCATCACGTCGAGCGTTCTCGGCGGTTTTCGCACCGATGCGCGAACCAGAGCCGAAGCGATGAGCTTGATTAAAGGCTGACGGCACTGAGCGGCTGATGTTTTGATGCTTCCCGATTGACATCTTTACATCACGATTCATAAAATGGTTTTGATGAGAACCACTTTAACAATCGAAGATGACGTTGCCGCGAAACTTCAGGAGAAGCTGAAAAAATCAAACGGCAAAACCTTCAAGGCGGTCGTTAATGAAACTCTGCGGCTCGGTTTACTCGCCGAAAAGGATTTGCGGAAATCCGAGAAATTTGTCGTTCGCAGTCGCCCGCTGGGATTAAAAAAAGGATTGAGTTACGAAAACATCGGTGAACTTCTCGAACGAATCGAAGGAGCCGCGCACAAGTGAAAACACCGGACGCGAATCTTTTAATTTACGCCTATGACGAAAACGCGGAACATCACGAGCGGGCGAAAACGTGGCTCGAAGAAAGGCTTTCTTCGCCCGAACTGTTTGGATTAAGCTGGCAGGTCATCACGGCTTTCTTGAGAATTTCGACTAACGCGCGAGTTTTTAATGTGCCGTTCACTTTGGCGGAAGCGTCGGAAATCGTCAGCCAATGGCTGGCGCAGCCGCAAGTGAAAATTCTGCTGCCGACCGAACGGCACTGGCAGATTTTCAGCGATTTGATCCTCGAAGGACAAACAAGCGGCGCGATGATGATGGACGCGCATCTGGCGGCTTTAGCGATTGAACACGGCGCGACGCTGGCAACCAATGACCGCGACTTCGTGCGATTTTCAAAATTAAAAAGCATCAATCCATTAAAGGAAAGTCTATGAGTTTTGAATTAACCACAATTGCGACGGCTGGCGAAGTCGTCGAAGCGGAATTTTTACGAAACCAGCTCGAAGCCGCCGGTTACGAAGTGTTTCTTGAAGACGACAACATCATCGGAACTTTCAATCTGCTCGCGCCCGCCGTCGGCTGGATCAAAATCAGAGTTCACGCCGAACGTGCGGAAGAGGCGACGGCTTTGGTCAACGATTTGCGAAATGCGGAAATCATTCACGATGAAAATTTTCCTGAAACCTAAAAATTTATGTGTTTCATGCTTTACCTAGGTTCGGATAAACATATTCCGTTAATTTTATGGAGTGAAAAAAATCCGAACGTCGCTTTTAATAATCCTGTTACCAAACCAAAACATTTTTCAAAGAAGAATGTTTACTATGTTAATTCGACAGAATGTTGCGGTTGTGGCTTCAGACAAAAAAATGATGTGTTGCATCCTGATTTTACAGAAATAGAAGAAAAGAATAAAAATCAAAGACAGCTATATGAACATTTATCATCTTTTCTGAGTGATGAAAATGACATTGAATTATTTGGTTGTTGGGCTGGAAGCGAGAATGATGTGACAGAAAAGCGAGAAATCAATGTTTCAGAATTACTAAAAGAAGATTTTTATTTCGCGGAAAATGAATTGGTAAAAGTAAGAAAATGAGGTTGAAATGAAAGGTAAATTTTTAATAGTAGCAGCTCTGTTTGGCTGTTTGAATTTGAATGTTTTCACACAAACAAAAGGCAAGTACACAAATCTGTTCGACGAAGCGAAAATCAAATCGAACATTAAAACCATCTCCGACGATAAATACGAAGGGCGCGCTCCGGGCAGCAAATCGGGCGAAGCGGCGGCGCAGTATATCGCTGACGAATTGAAGCGAATCGGAGTCAAACCGGCGGTTAACGGTTCATATTTTCAGCCGGTTGCGCTTTACGCCGTCAAAACCGATCCGAAAACGAAGCTCAACATCAGCGGCAATAAGACGAGCGCGAGTTATGTTTTCGGCGACGATTACGTCGGTTCGACCGGAGCGCAGATGGCTGATGTGATGGTTAATAATGATCTGGTTTTCGTCGGTTACGGCATTGACGCGCCCGAACAGAATTGGAACGATTTCAAAGGAAATGCGAATGATTATCGCGGCAAAGTCCTCGTGATGATGGTCAACGATCCGCCCGCCACCAAAGAAGAGCCGAACCTTTTCGGCGGCAAAGGTCTGACGTATTACGGACGCTGGACGTATAAATTCGAGCAGGCGGCGCGGATGGGCGCGGCGGGCGTGATTTTAATTCACACGACCGAATCCGCCGGTTACGGCTGGAATGTCGTGCGGACTTCCAACGGACAATGGCGTTTCGACATCGCCCGAACGCCCGCCGACAAAACGCCGTTTCTCTATTTTCGTTCGTGGATGACCGAAGAGACCGCCAAAAAAATCTTCGCGCAAGCCGGAAAAAATCTCGACGATCTGCGCGAGCAAGCCAAATCGCGCGATTTTCAGCCGGTCAAACTCGGCTTGAAAGCGCAGATTGACGTTCACAGCGACACGAAAAAAGTTCAATCAAACAACGTCGTCGGAATTTGGGACGGCGCGGACGCGAAATTGAAAAACGAATACGTCGTTTATTCGGCGCATTGGGATCATCTCGGAGTCGGCGAACCGGACAAAAACGGCGATAAAATTTATAACGGCGCGTTGGATAACGCTTCGGGCTGCGCTTCGATCATTGCAATTGCCGAGGCGATTTCCAAATTGCCGAAACGCGATCAGCCGAAACGCGCGCAGGTTTTTCTGTTTCCGACCGCCGAAGAACAAGGACTGCTCGGCGCGGATTTCTACACGAAACATCCGATTTTCCCGGTTGAAAAAACCGCCGCGAACATCAATCACGACGGCGCGAATTTTTACGGGTTGACGACTGATTACGGCGCACTCGGCGCGGAACGCTCCAGTTTGTTTCTCGTCATTCAGGAAGTTTTGCAGGAACGCTCGATGACCTTTTCGCCGGATTCGCATCCCGAACAAGGTTCGTTTTACCGCTCCGATCATTTCCCGTTTGCCAAAGTCGGCGTGCCTTCGCTCAACGTCGAAAGCGGCACGGATTACGTCGGGCAGGACAAAGACGCAGCGCGAAAAAGATTTGAAGAATACAATTCGCTGCATTATCATCAGCCGTCCGATAATTTCGACGAAAGCTGGCGTTACGACGGTTTAGTGCAGAATCTCGAAGTCAGTTTGGCAATCGGGTTAAAGGTTTCCGACGCGGCGAAAATGCCTGCGTATAAAGTGACTGACGAATTTGCCAAAGCGCAGCCGAATCGGAAATAGTTTTCTTTTACTGTGCAGTTGAGAAAATTTAAGGTTAAAGTTGTTCGGGCGAAGTTGATCTTCGCCCGCTCTAATTTGATTTCAACGACATTTACCTTTTCAAAAATAATACCAATTCAAGTTGATTAGTGCGTATTGTCAGAACCGCCTGCGGTAGCGGGCGGATCAACGCCGCACGGGAAACCCACCCGCTACCGCAGGCGGTTCTGACTTTGAACAACGATAACTTTGTTTTGAATTGGTATAATTTACGAAAGTTTCCGTCGAGGCGGCTCAAGAAAATCTTAAACAATTTATAGAAGGAGCTTGCAAAGGCGAAGAAATCTTAATTTACCTGAACGGAGCGAGACGCGGTAAAACTCGAGCCGATTGACGAGTTTAAGGAAGGTGAAAAACAAATAATAGCGTCAAGCGTTATTTTGATTTTTGATATTATGCCGACTTTTTATATTACAACGCCGATTTATTACGCCAACAGTCTGCCGCATCTCGGACATTTTTACACGACGACGGTTGCCGATGTCTTGGCGAAACACCGAAAACAGCGCGGCTTCGACGTTTATTTTTTGACCGGAACCGACGAACACGGTGTCAACATTCAGCGCGTCGCGGATGAAAACGGCAAAACGCCGCAGGAATATGTCAATTATATTTCCGGCGCGATCAAAGAGATGTTCGCTTCATTCGGGTTGACCGATTACGACATTTTTATGCGGACGACCGCGCCGTTTCATTACGAAGCGGTGCAGAATCTGTGGCGCGAAATTGCGAAGAATAAAACGCCGAAAGGCAGAGAAACGATTTACAAAGGTTTTTACGAAGCGTGGTTTTGTCCGAACTGCGCCGAGTTTAAAACCGAAACCGAATACGAAATTCGGGCGGGCGAAACCGTGCCGCGCTGTTTGATTCACGAGCGATTTTTAGACAAAGTTTCCGAAGAAAGCTATTTCTTTCGTCTGAGCGATTACGACGAATTTTTGCTTCAGACGATTGAAAATAATCCGAATTTGATTCGTCCCGAAGCGCGTCGGAACGAAGTCGTTTCGTTTATCAAAAGCGGTTTACAGGATTTATCAATTTCGCGTGAGAAAAAATCAGTGAGTTGGGGCGTTCCCGTTCCCGACGACGAAAATCACATAATGTATGTTTGGCTCGACGCGCTCTCAAATTACATTACGGCAATCGGTTACGGCAATAACGAGAGAAAAAATATCGGCTTTGAGAAGTATTGGCAGAACGCGACGCATTTGGTCGGCAAAGATATTCTGCGATTTCACACGATTTACTGGTTCTCGTTTTTGAAAGCGGCAAATATCGAATTGCCGAAAACGGTTTTCGCGCACGGAATGTGGCTCGACACGGAAGGACGCAAAATGGGCAAAACTCTGGGAAACGCGATTGAGTTGGACGTTCTGCACCGGCATTTTCAGACCGACGCGATTCGCTATTTCGTGCTGCGCGAAATGGTTTTCGGGCAGGACGGAAAATTCGGCTACGAAAATCTGATCGAACGCAGCAATGCGGATTTGGCGAACGGTTTGGGCAATCTGTCGAGCCGGACGCTTTCGATGATTGCGAAATATCGCGGCGGTGAAGTGCCGAGCGGCAAAATCAGCGAGGCGAATTACCTGAACGCCAAACGCGCCGGAATCAACGCCGACGAACAGGAATTGGTGTCGGTTTTGGAGAATGCGCGGAACGAACTCGTGCGGCGTTTCGATAATTACGAATTCAGCCAGGCTTTGGAAATCGTCTGGAACGTCATTTCAAAAATTGACGGGATGATCTCCGATTCCAAGCCGTGGCTGCTCGCCAAAGATGAGAATCAAGCCGAAATTTTGAACGCGGTTTTGTATCGCGCCACCGAAACTCTGCGCTGGCTGTGCGTTCTGCTGTTTCCGGTGATGCCGGACGCGGCGCGGAAAATACACGCGCAAATCGGTTTGACGGGCGATGTTTCAAAGATAAATCCTGAAAATCTAAAATACGGAGAATTAAAAACGGGAACCCGAATCGGCGAAACCGAAGGCGTTTTCCCGCGCCTTGATAAAACAAAAATTATGAGTGAAATAACGGAAAGAGCAATGGAAAGTGGAAAACTGAAAATGGAAAATGAAGAAAAAACGATTGCTGTCGAATTAGTCGCAGGTTCGTCGGCTGCGCCCGAAGCGGTTGACGCGGCAAACAAAATCGAGCCGGGCGAAGTCGAGAAAGCGACGGCGAACGAGGAAGAAAACTTCATCACGATTGACGATTTTTTGAAAGTCGAACTGCGCGTCGGCGAAATAAAAGTCGCCGAACGCATCCCGAAAGCCGATAAGTTGCTGCGCTTTGAAATTGATTTGGGCGAAGACAAACCGCGCCAAATCTTAGCCGGACTCGCCGAATTTTATGAGCCGGAAACGCTCGTCGGGCGCAAAGTCGTCGTCGTTGCCAACCTGAAACCGCGAACGATGCGCGGACTGGAATCAAACGGAATGATTTGCGCGGCAAGCTTGGAAAACGGGACCGGCGAAAAACCGGCGTTGGCGGCGTTCATCGAAAACGTGGACATCGGGGCGCGGTTGAAATAGATGCGATTTGAATGGGATGAGGAAAAAGCCGCTGGCAATCTCAATAAGCACGGCGGGAGTTTCGCCGAAACCGAAACAGTTTGGGACAATTATTTTTACATTGATTTATTTGATGATGAGCATTCGGCTGCGGAAAATCGGTTTTTGATTATCGGCGAATCCGTCGAGAAAAGGCTTTTGATTATCTCTTACACCGAAAGAGAAGGTGGAAATAGAATCATCAGTGCCAGAGAATTGACTCCGAAAGAAAGAAAAGAATATGAACACGGAAACTTTGAATGACGATTTGAAGCCAGAATATGACTTGCAGAATTTGCGGGTCAGAAAGGTCGGTGAAGGCAGGCGGTTGCTGAATCAGACTCAATTTGACGTTGATGTAGCGAAGGTTTTCCCCGATTCTAATTCGGTCAACGAGGCGTTGCGGTTCTTAATGAGAATTGCCAGAGAAAATCAAACCGAATTAAACCGAAAATGATTTTTGTAGATTCACATTGCCACGTTGACGGCGAACAGTTCGACTCTGACCGCGATGAAGTCATCGAACGCGCGAAAGCGGCGGGCGTGGAAATGATGCTGACCGTCGGGACGGGAAATCCGCACGCCGGGGAAATCGAACGCGCCGTCAGGTGTGCGGAAAAATATGAAAATGTTTTCGCGGCGGTCGGCGTTCATCCGCACGATGCGAAACTTTACACGGACGCGGCGGAAAAGCGTCTGATTGAATTGGCGAAACACGAAAAAGTGATCGCGTGGGGCGAAATCGGATTGGATTTTTACTACGATCATTCGCCGCGTGAAGTGCAGTTTGATGTTTTTCGGCGGCAAATCAGAGTCGCCCGAAAGTTGGATTTGCCGATAATCATTCATTCGCGCGCGGCGGACGATGAAACCGTTAAAGTTTTAATCGAAGAATGTTGGGGAGAAATGGAAAATGGAAACGCCGAATCAATAAAAAATGAAAATAAGTTTCGCGGCGGAATTATGCACTGTTTCGGCGGCACGGCGGAAATGGCGCGGCAACTGATGGACATCGGGTTTCTAATTTCGTTTGCGGGCAATATAACTTTCAAGAAGGCGGAAAATCTGCGCGATGCGGCGAAAGTCGTGCCTCTCGACAAACTTTTGATCGAAACCGATTGCCCGTTTCTCGCGCCCGTGCCGAATCGCGGTAAGCGTAACGAACCGGCGTTGGTCGTTCACACAGCGCGGTTTCTGGCGGATTTTTACGGCATCGAAGTGGAAGAATTAGCGAATCGGACGACCAATAATTTTGCGGAGTTTTTCGGAATTAATCCGGTTAACGGCAAATGCGGAAACACAGCAAAAAAATAAAACAAATTTGCTTTCGTGTCTTTTCGTGTTTGTTCGTGGCAATATAAAATTATGGCAAAAGAAAATTCATTCGACATCGTTTCAAAAACCGATTACGCGGAAATAACCAACGCCCTTAACCAGACGACCAAAGAAGTTTCGCAGCGATTCGACTTTAAAGGCTCGAAGGCGACCGTCGTTTTAACCGATAAAGATTTGATAATGACCGCCGAGGACGAAACGCGGCTGCGAAATATGAACGAGATTCTGCAATCGAAATTTATCAAACGCGGCATTTCCTTAAAGGCTTTAGATTATCAAACCATCGAGGCGGCGGCGGGCGGCACGGTGCGGCAAACGGTCAAAATTCAGCAGGGAATTCCGATTGAGAAGGCGAAGGAAGTCGTTAAATTTATCAAAGATGCGAAGTTAAAAGTGCAGCCTTCGATCCAGGGCGAAACCGTCCGCGTCTCCGGCAAAGACCGCGATGTCTTGCAGGAAACCATCGCCGCGCTCAAGGCGCACGACTTTCAGATTGATATGCAGTTTGATAATTTCCGAAGTAATTAAAAGATCGTGAAAAATTTGACAGTATTCCTATTCATTATTTTAGCGATTGTAAATGCTGGTTGCTTTCGTCCTTATACGGTCGAAGGGAAGTCAATGATGCCTGCTTTAGTTAATGGCGATCATATTCTAGTTGATACAAAACCTGAGAACTTAACACGCGGAGATATAATTCTTTTTTACGATCCGATCAAAAATGAAAATGCCGTGTGCCGAATAATTGGCTTGTCTGGTGATAAAATTATTGTTGAAAACAATAAGGTTTACGTCAATGAACAACTTCTAAACGAGTCATACGTTGCTCCCGAAAATTCTCAACAAAATAAAAGACCCGGAACTTATCAAGTAATGCTTAACGAGTATTTTGTGTTGGGTGATAATAGAGACCATTCAAAAGATTCTCGCGTTTATGGAAGTATTTCAAAAAATACAATAATCGGGAAATACTATTCGACACTATTTAATTCAGAATAAACAGATTTATATTTGTAAAATGCAGACATTCTCACCGATCAGAGAAAAATTAAGTCCGAACATCGCGGCGAAAAAGATTTTCAGTTTGATCAAAACCGAAATGTCTTTAGTCGAAGCCGAATTTGAGCGGCAAGCCGGCTCAAATATTCAGGTTATCAACTATTTAGGCGATTATCTTCGCGCTTCGGGCGGCAAAAGAGTTCGTCCGGCACTGCTGATTTTATCGAATTACGCGGTGGTCGGCGCGGCGGCGAGCGAAAATGTCGTGCGGCTAGCGACCGTGATGGAGATGCTGCACACGGCGACTTTGGTTCACGACGATATTATTGACAACGCCGATACTCGAAGAAATCGGGCGAGCGTCAATGCGCGTTTCGGCAATCAGTCGGCGGTTTTGATGGGCGATTGGCTTTATATGTCGGCGTTTGAAACTTCGCTCAAAGAACGCAGTCTGGAAATACTGGACATTTTGACGCGGCTGACGCGCAAGATGACCGAAGGCGAACTGATTCAACTGACGACTCTCGGCAAATCGGCGATTTCCGAAACCGAATACTTTGACATTCTCGAACGTAAAACGGCGTATCTTTTTTCAGCGTGTTGTGAAATCGGCGGAATTTTAGGCGACGCGCCGAATGATTGGCAGATTGCTTTGCGAAACTTCGGGATGAATCTCGGCACGGCGTTTCAACTCGCCGACGATCTTTTGGATTTTACGGCGGAAGAAGACGTTACAGGCAAGGCTTCGGGCGCGGATTTGCTCGAAGGAAAATTGACGATGCCGCTGATTTTGCTGGTTAAAAAAGAACCGAAAATCAGAGCGACGCTGGAGCAAATTATCCGCGACGGCGATTATCGAAGTTACTCGCGGCAGATGCTTCTGGAGAAACTGGAAACCAACGGCTTGCTCGAAGAAACCAGACGAATGGCTTACGGCTACGCCGTTCACGCGATAAAAAATCTTGAATTATTGCCGAAATCGGAGTATCGTTCTGCTTTGGAAGCCATTCCGAATTATATGATCGAGCGCAACAGCTAAACCCAATCGAATATGCTAAATGAAGACAACCTGATTTCGACACTCGAACAAAGTCTGCGGCAGTTTCAACTCGCCGAACAGCGGCTTCAGGAACGGCTTCGCAAAATCGAAGACGAAGCGACGGATTTGAAAGTCGAGATCGAGGCTTTGCAAAACAGTGCCGAGAAAACCGAAGAAGCTCTCGAAAGCCTTTTTTCGACGATGCGAAGCGGTTCCAAATCCTGGAAAACGCATAAAAAAGCCGCGCCCGAAGACGAAACCGAGCCGCCGAAAAAATCGCGCTACGAAGAGGAAAGCGATTATCAGAAAAATCCGCCGCGCTATGACGAGAATGACTATCCGAGAAAATCGCGGTATCAAGACGATGACGACTATGAAATGCCGCGCCGCTATTCGCGTCCGAACGTCAGCAATCAGCCGCCGCCGGACAATTATCGAAAAAATCCGGTCGCTTATATGAACAACTCGAAAAACGTCGCGCCGATCAATCGTCATTTCGAGATGAAGAGCAACCGCTTTTCCGACCGCACGATTACGCAGGCTTGCACACTGCTGCTGCGCGAAGCTCCGAAACCGCTGCACGTCAACGAGTTATTTCATCTGCTGGTCGAAGGCGGATTTAATTTCACGGGCAATAACCCGACGATTTCCATCGCCGTTTCGCTTAATCGCAACCGCCGTTTTCATAAAGTCGCGCCCGGCACGTTCGATTTGGTGATGCGCGAGACTTCTTCCAAAGCGGCTTCGTAAAATCTGCAAATTCCGTTTAGCCAAAGTTTTCGGACTTGTTTTTTTTGCTGAAACAGGTAGAATACAACTCTATCCGCTTCTGAAATTATCGCTATAAAATTGTTATTTGGAGTATTCAATGAATTTTCCGCTTTTGAAAAAACCGTGTTTCGGCTTTCTGACATTCGCCGTTTTATTTTTAACCGCCGGATACGCCGGCAGTGTTCACGCCCAAAAAGTTCGGTTGCGGGCGCAGATTACGCCGACTTGCGCTTCCAATTCCAATGCGAAGTTTGCCGACATTTACGCCGACGGAAACATCGCCGTGCAGGGCAGTTACAATTGTCGCGGCGCGTTTATCTACGACCTCTCCAACCCCGACGCGCCGGTTCTCGCCGCCTGGTATAATCCGGGCGCGAACCAGCAATTTCTCGAAGCCGTCGTTATCGGCAATCGCGGATATTTCGGCAGCGGTTCGGGCGGCGGCGGCGTTCACATCGTTGATTTAACCGATCCATATAACCCCATTTTGTTGGGCGTGGTGGATGCGGCGCACGGCAACGCTTATAATTTTATTCACGAAATGCTGATTTTCAGTCAGAACGGAGCCGATTATCTGCTGGAGAATTATAACAGTTTGAGCAACACCAAAATTCTCAAAATAATCAACGTCAGCAATCCGGCGAATCCGGTTTTCATCCGCGACATCAATCCGACCGAAGCGCAGTGGGTTCACGCTTTTCATATTCGCGGCAATCGCCTGTTTACCTCCGGCTGGGGAAACAGTTCAAATCGTGGCAGAACGGAAATCTACGACATCGCCAACATCGCCGCAAATGCTCCGACGCTGCTCGGTTTCGTTGAAGACGCAACTTCGACGACTGCCGGCAACAGTATGCACAGCAATTGGTCGAGCGAAGACGGCAATTACCTTTACAGTTGCCGCGAAACCAGTAACGGCAACGCCGATTTGCGGACCTACAATATCTCCAATCCGTCACAGCCGCTGCTGGTTAACCGTTTGGGAATGAACGATTTGAATTTGAATGCCACTTCGCCGCACAATCCGGTGGTGATGGGCAATTTTTTATACGTTTCGTGGTATGAAGCCGGAATGCAGGTTTTCGATATTTCCAATCCCGCCGCCCCGCGCCGCGTCGGTCAATACGATTCGTATCAAGCCGCCCGCGTCGAACCCGACACGGCTGCCAAATCCCTGAACGACGAACCCTGGGATTTGGTGTGCGGGCTGTCGCGCGGGCAGGGAAATTTGCCGACCGGCTTTGACGGCAATTGGGCGGTTTACCCGTTTCTCGGACAAAGCAAGGTTTTGATGGGCGATTTGAAAAACGGCTTGCTGATTGTTGACGCGACGAAGGTCAATCAAACGGTGAAAAATCGAGTTTCCGATTTTGACGGCGACGGCAAAACCGATTTCTCGATTTACACGCCGAACACGGGTTCGTGGCGTATCGAAAACAGTTCGACCAACACTTCGAGCAGCGTCAATTTCGGAATCGGAACCGACAAAATCGAAGCCGGCGATTACGACGGCGACGGCAAAACCGACATCGCCGTTTTTCGCCCGGCAGACGGCTATTGGTATATTTTGGGAAGCACCGGCGGCTTTCGCGCCATCTCGTTCGGCACCAACGGCGATCTGCCGGTGGCGGCTGATTACGATGCCGACGGCAAAACCGATGTCGCCGTTTTCCGTCCTTCGACCGGCACCTGGTATCTTCAGCAAAGCACGCTCGGTTTTCGCGCCGTCAACTGGGGCGCGAGCGGCGATAAGGTTTTAACGGGCGATTACGATGGCGACGGCAAAGCCGATTTAGTCGCGTTTCGTCCGTCGAGCGGAACCTGGTATATTTTGCAGAGTTCTTCGAGCTTGCCTTTAGCGCGGCAATTCGGGTTGAGCGGCGACAAACCGCTGGCGGGAGATTTCGACGGCGACGGCAAATACGACTACGCTGTTTTTCGCCCGTCCGACAGCAATTGGTATATCTTGAATTCGACGAATAATTCGCTGACCGCGACCAGATTCGGCGCGGCGACCGACGTGCCGATTCCGGCGGATTACGACGGCGACGGCAAAACCGATATTGCCGTTTTCAGACCGGAAAATAATTCGTGGTATCGGCTCGACAGCACGAGCGGCATCTTTAACGCCCGCGTTTTCGGACAAAACGGCGACGTGCCTTCGCCGACTTCAAATCAGCCGTAAACTGCGCTGGAAAATCTAGGTTCAAGAAAATCCGAAGTCGTTTAATAAACCCGACTTCGGATTTTCTGCATTTACTATGGCAGATATAAAATTACTTTTGACCGTTCAAAACGGAACGTTGGCAGGAAGAACTTACGAGTTGACAACGGGTTTTCTAACCGTCGGGCGCGGCGAGACCTGTGCGGTCAGATTCGATCCGCAGACTGAAAGAATCGCGTCCAAGCAACACGCCTATATTGAAAGTAAAGCCGACGGTTTTTATTTGATTGACAACCAAAGCACCAACGGAACTTTGCTCAACGGTCAAAAAATTCAAACCGCTAAACTCAGTTTCGGCGACCGCATTCAGTTCGGCAGAAACGGCGTGGAAGCGGTTGTCAATCTGATGTCGAACGCGGAAAACAGTCAACCGACGCTTCTCAAATCGAGCATCAACCATTTGCCGAATCACCAATCCGCTCGCGCCGGACAACTGCCGATGCCTTCGGATTGGCGCGGTTCATTCACCGGATTAAACGTCGAAAACATTCAGCCGGCGGCGATTCAAACGTCCGGCAATAATCCCATTTTCGCGGTCATCGCCGTTTTCGTCATCTTGTTTTTATCCTTTGTCGTCAGCCTGCTGGTGTTCGCCAGCATCGGTGTCGGCGCGGCGTTTGAAGCGTCGGTCATCGCCTTCGTCCCGGCGGCGTTTTACATTTTACCGTTGATTTGGCTCGACCGTTACGACCCCGAACCGCCGTGGCTGCTGGCTCTCGCGTTCGCTTGGGGCGCGCTCGTGGCGGTGATCGTCTCCTTTATTATCAACACGCTTTTGGGCGCGTTTTTAGGCGATGTTTTCGGAGCGGTGATTTCTGCGCCGATTTTTGAAGAAGGCTCGAAAGGTTTGGGATTGATTTTGCTGCTCGTCTTTTTCCGCCGGTATTTCGACGATATTTTAGACGGCATTATTTTCGCCGGGGTCATCGCGCTCGGTTTTGCGACGGTTGAAAACATCCTTTATTACGGACGGGAAATCGTCGCCGGCGAGACCGGACATTTTCAGGCGATTTTTATCGCTCGCGGTATTTTTTCGCCGTTCGCGCACGTTACGTTTACGGCGATGACCGGCATCGGCTGCGGCATCTCCCGCGAATCGCACAAAACGGCGGTGCGGTTTTTGCTGCCGTTCGTCGGTTACGGCGCGGCGGTTTTTCTGCACTTTTTCTGGAACGGAATGCTGACCTTTGCGGGCGCGGGCGCAATCATCGCCTACGTCGTTTTAGAAGTGCCGTTTTTCTTTTTGTTCGTCGGTTTCGCGTTTTATACGATGCATCGGCAGAACCGAATTTTGAAGGAAATGCTGGCGATTGACGTGATTCGCGGGTTGATTTCGCCGGAGCTTCTGAAAATTGCGACTTCGGCGTTCCGTAGTTCGTTTTGGATTATAGAAGGTTTGTTCAAAGGAAAATTCAAAGCCCGAAGCAATTATCTTCGGGCAACCGGCAAGCTCGGTTTATCGTATTGGCACATTCGGCGCGCCACCGCCGCGCACGGTCATACAGGAAGTTTTCAACAAAACCCGCTTTTGCGCGATGAAGTTCTGAAATGGCGCGATAAAATTTGAAAGCATTTTACTTTAGAAAATGAAGGGTGGAGAAGCAAATACTCAATTACTTTTCCACCGTTTATATTTAAGATTTCCCGCTATCATTAGCAACGTAAAAAACCCAGAAGCCAAAAAACCAGAATAAAAATAAGAATTGTTGAAATCAATCCGCCGCCGAATTTCCACGCCGCCGCACCCGCCACGACACCTTTTAATAAATCACCCATCGCTTTATTCTCCTTGTCTTTGAACTAAAAACATACGTTAATATTCATCTGTTTTCGGGTTTTGCAAACGATGTGCCAATTGCCATTTGTATTGATTTCATCGCCCGCCGCCGCAGTTTTTTGATTTCACATTTCAAATAGTTTAACTTTAGAAACAACGATAAAATTATGAACTTCGATTTACAGGAAGAACAGGAAATGGTGCGAAATTCCGTTCGTGAATTCGCCCTCAATGAAATTGCGCCGGTCGCCCGCGAACATGACGAAGCCGAAAAATTTCCCCGAAAACAGCTTGACGGTTTAGCCGAACTCGGACTTTTAGGAATGATTATTCCCGAAGAATACGGCGGCGCGGGTTCCGATACGGTTTCCTACGCCGTCGCTCTGGAAGAAATCGCCAAAGCCGATGCTTCGGTCGCCGTCATCGTTTCGGTCACAAATTCGGTGTGCTGCTATCCGATTTTGAGTTTCGGAACCGAAGAACAAAAGTTAAAATATCTCGTTCCGCTGGCGAAAGGCGAAAAACTCGGCGCGTTTTGTCTGTCCGAACCGCAAGCCGGAAGCGATGCGACTAATATCAAAACCCGCGCCGTTGAAACCGGCGACGGCTACGTTTTAAATGGCACGAAATCTTGGGTGACGAACGGCGCGGAAGCCGAAGTTTTCATCGTGATGGCGATTACAGGCGAGCGCGACGGCAAAAAAGAAATCACCTCGTTCATCGTCGAAGGCGGCACACCGGGTTTTACGGTTGCTTCGCACGAACACAAAATGGGACAGCGCGCTTCACAAACCAACGAAATGAGTCTGGTTGATGTCAAAGTTCCGAAAGAAAATATCTTAGGCGGCATCGGCAGCGGAATGAAAGTCGCTTTCGGCAGTCTCGACAACGGCAGAATCGGCATCGCCGCGCTATCGGTCGGCATCGCCCAAGCCGCTTTAGAGGAAGCCGTCAAATACTCGAAAGAGCGCATCGCGTTCGGCAAACCGATCAGCGAATTTCAGGCGATTCAACACAAGCTCGCGGATATGGCGACGAACACGGAAGCGGCGCGGTTGCTGACTTTACGCGCCGCTGCGATGAAAGACGTGAATCACAAACAGACCGGAACGGCGGCTTCGATGGCAAAACTTTTCGCGTCGGAAAACGCCAATAAAGTGTGCGCCGAAGCGATCCAGATTCACGGCGGCAACGGTTATTCGCGGCATTACAACGTCGAAAAATACTACCGCGATGCCCGCATCACGACGATTTACGAAGGCACCAGCGAGATTCAGAAAATCGTCATTGCACGCGGGATTTTGAAGGATTAAATTTTTATGCGCCTTATTAAACCGACACCACGCGGGCTTTACGTCGAACCCGGCGATTTTTATATTGATCCTTGGCTGCCGGTCGAAAAAGCCGTTTTAACTCACGCGCACGCCGATCATACTTATCGCGGTTCGACCAATTACCTGGTTTCCAAGGAAGGCGAGCGGCTTTTCCGCACTCGACTTTACGACGAAGGCAACATCGAAACAATTCCCTACGGAAAATCTACGACGATCAACGGCGTGAAAGTGTCATTGCATCCGGCGGGTCACGTTCTCGGTTCGGCGCAGGTGCGCGTCGAATATAAAGGCGAAATTTGGGTGGCGAGCGGCGATTATAAATTGACATACGATCCGACGTGCGCCGCGTTTGAGCCGGTCAAATGCCACGCTTTTATCACCGAAGCGACGTTCGGGCTGCCGATTTACCGCTGGACGAAACCGGAAATGCTGTTTGAAGAAGTCAACGAATGGTGGCGCGGCAACGTCGAAAAAGGAAAAGCGACGGTGATTTTCGCGTATTCTTTGGGCAAAGCGCAGCGGATTATGAAAAGCGTTGATGCCTCCATCGGAAAAATTTACACGCACGGCGCGGTCGAACGCCTGACGAAAGATTACCGCGAAATGGGCGTGGAATTGCCGGAAACGAAATATGTCGGCGGGGTTGAAAACAAAAAAGATTTCGCCGGTTCGCTCGTCATTGCGCCGCCGTCGGCACAGGATACGCCGTGGACGAAAAGGTTCGGAGCGCAGTCCAACGGTTTTGCTTCCGGCTGGATGCGGATTCGCGGAGCGCGTCGCCGCCGCGCCGTTGATCGCGGCATAATTTTATCCGATCACGCCGACTGGGACGAACTTTTGACGGCGATTAACGCCACCGAAGCCGAGCAAATTTGGGTGACGCACGGCAGCATTGAAACGCTCGTCAAGTATTTGAAAAGCATCGGCAAAGACGCGCGTCCGCTGGAGACGAAATTCGTCGGCGACTTGCCGGAAAGCGAAGTCGAAGCTGAAAAAGAAATTATTGAACAGGATGGACAGGATAAACAGGATGAATTTTAGATTTTGCTGAAGCGTCTGAAATTTAAAATCCTGCAAATCCTGTCCATCCTGTTAAAATTTTCCCGAATGAAAAAATTCACCGATTTATATCTTGCGCTCGACCAGACGAATAAAACGAACGAAAAAGTCGAAACGATGGTCAACTACTTTCAAAACGCAACGGCGGAAGACGCGGCGTGGGCGATTTATTTCTTGAGCGGGCGCAAGCCGCGTCAGATTATTCCGACGGCGAAACTCAGGCTTTGGGCAGCGGAGATTTCGGAGACTCCCGATTGGCTTTTTGAATTATCTTATGACGCGGTCGGCGATTTGGCGGAAACGATTGCGCTGCTTTTGCCCGACACGAACGCCGAAGGAAGCGATTTACCTCTGAATTATTGGGTAGAAAAGCGCACGATTTCGCTGCGGGATTTGGACGAGGCGGAACAGCGCGAAGCGGTCGCGCAGGCGTGGAACGCACTCGACGCAAACGAGCGGTTTATCTGGAACAAATTAGTCACGGGAAGTTTTCGCGTCGGCGTTTCGCAAAGTTTGGTCACGCGGGCGTTGGCGCAAGTTTCCGGCATTGAAAAAGAAGTCATCGCGCATCGCCTGATGGGGAATTGGTCGCCGAACGCCGATTTTTACTTGGGTTTGATTGACGGCGCGAATACCGAATCGGCTGATTTATCGCGCCCGTATCCGTTTCATCTGGCGCATCAACTAGATTTTCCGCTGGATGATTTGGGCGATGTTGCAGACTGGCAAGCCGAATGGAAATGGGACGGCATCAGAGCGCAGTTGATTCGGCGAAAAGGCGAGAGTTTTCTCTGGTCGCGCGGTGAAGATTTAGTCACGGAACGCTTTCCCGAAATCACGAATGCGAGTTTCGATTTGCCGGACGGAACGGTTTTGGACGGCGAAATTCTGCCCTGGAAAGACGACGGCGTAATGGCTTTCGCCCAATTGCAGCGGCGCATTGGGCGCAAAACCGTCGGCAAAAAACTGTTGGAAGAAGTTCCGGTAGTTTTGCTTTGCTACGACGTTTTAGAATTCGGCGGTGAAGATTACCGCCAAAAAGAATTACGGGAACGCCGCGCTAAACTGCACGAAGTCCTGGAACATATCTCAAACAAATCAATCGAAAACGAACTTGTGAAAGATGCGTCGAAGCCGAAAATTATTTCAAAAACATTGCAGATTTCGCCCATCGTCGAAGCGGAAAGTTGGGAAGATTTGACCGAAACGCGCATCGAATCGCGCTCGCGCAAAGTCGAAGGTTTTATGTTAAAGCGCAAAGCCTCGCCGTATCGCGTCGGGCGACCGCGCGGCGATTGGTGGAAATGGAAAATCGAGCCGCTGACCGTTGATGCCGTGATGATTTACGCCCAGCGCGGGACGGGCAAACGCGCCAGCCTTTACACCGATTACACTTTCGCCGTCTGGTCAAATGGCGAACTCGTGCCGTTTGCCAAAGCGTATTCGGGTTTGACCGACGCGGAAATTCGCCGCGTTGATAACTTCGTGCGCCGCCACACGCTCGAAACTTTCGGACCGGTTCGTTCGGTGGAGCCGAAATTGGTTTTTGAACTCGGCTTTGAAGGCATTCAAAAATCCACGCGCCACAAATCCGGCGTTGCCGTCCGATTCCCGCGAATTCTAAAATGGCGAGAGGATAAAAAGCCGGAAGATGCCGACACGCTCGACGCGATTCACCGAATGCTCGAAGCGGAAAATTAACGAGAAGCTATCTCGGAAATCACGAATTTTAAATTTTACATTCGGCATTTTAAATTTTTACGCGTAAAAATTTAAAATGCCGAATGTAAAATTTAAAATGACGGCGACTTAATATTTTCGAGACATCTTTCGGCGGTTTCAAGTCTTCAGATAACTCTTGATGGAAAATCCAGGTTACCCTTTTTTTATATTCACGCTCGACGAAAAATATCCGCGTCTTTTAATTACGCGCCGCCCGGCAAATAAACTTGAAAATCAGGCGATTTACGGCGCGTTTCTGCCGACGGGAATGACGCGGCGTATATTGGATTTATTGGGTAAACTGTTTCGCCTCAGACCTTGCGAACTCGACATCAAAGGCGATTTTGAATCGCCGTGTCCCGAATACTTTCTTCATCGCTGCCTCGCGCCGTGCGTCGAAAAACTTTGCAGGCGTGAAACTTATCTCGAATCAGTCGAAATCGTCCATTTGATATTGTCGAACCAAAGCGAACTCGCTTTGAATAAAATTGACCGAAAGATTGAACGATACGCCGAAGATTTAGAGTTTGAGCGGGCTGCCGAATGGCGCGATAAACGAGCGATTATTAAAGAGATTTCCGGCAACGCCAAGTGGCAAATCCACGCCGCGACGATGAACGATGTCATCACGACGAACGGCGCAGACGAAATAAATATCACGACTCTGCGGCGCGGCAAAGCGGTCGGCAGACTGTCTTTTAAAACGGAAAATAATGAAAAGAACCTCGCCGCGTTCATCGAAAATTTTTACCGATTCTACGCGCCGAAACAGATTTTCGTGCCGTTCGATTTCCCCGAAAGAAAAGCATTGGAAGATAAATTAAGTCTGACTTTCGGGCGCAAAACAAAAATTATCGCTCATCCGCCGGAAAATTTGCCGTCGTCGGTCAACAAGACGAACGCGCTCGCCGCGCACACTTTTAATTACCGCAAAGGCGAATCAATCGGCGACAAAAACGCGCTGCTCGAAGAAATGAAACGCCTTTTCAAAACGCGCCGGCTGCCGCGCCGCATCGAGTGTTTCGATGTCGCACACCTAGCGGGCAAGGAAATCATCGCCTCGCGCGTCGTCGCCGTCAGCGGCGTTTCGCAAAATGACGAAGGTTTGGTTTGGGAATTTGAAAATTTGTCGGAAACCGCCGCGCTCGCCGAAGCCGTTCGGGAACGTCTCCAACTTTTGCCGAACGCCAAAGATACGCCGGATTTGCTTTTAATTGACGGCGCGAAACCGCAAATCAACTCGCTCAAAAGAGTTTTGGACGAGTTCGATTTAAATAATATAACCGTCATCGGCGCGGTCAAACCGCCGAAAGCGCATTCGCAAATAAGCCATTTTTTAACGACGCAAGATGTGCGCGTCGAGTTCGAAAAGCGTTCCGGCGCGATGAATTTCCTGCAATCTTTGCGCGACGCGGCGCACCGTCTCGCCAACGAAACGCACCGCGAACTGCATTCGCTCGTCGGCATTTTCCGCAACAACGACACTGCGCCGCACGTCCGATACCTGCTCGTCCCGACGCGCTACGCGATGCGCGACGGCGACGCGGCGGATTTATCGCCGATCCGTTCTTTAACGCAAAACGGTGAACTTATCCTGAAAACCGCCAGTAAAAATCATTCAAAATAATAATTTTCGGGTGAAAATTATGTAAGTTTAGCGTGTCTTTTTTCGTTCGATAAGATTTTGCTGAAAAAACCAGCAATTTAAGTGCAGTTGTTACGTCTTCAGGTTAGTTTCAAAGAAAAATCATTAACCAATAATTTATGGAGAATCATTTATGCCGATTTTAGCAGGAATTGACGGAACGGGAAGCGATATTTCGCCCGGTTTCGGGCGCGATGGAAGATACGACGTGGCTTTTGCCAACAGTTTTGTGACCAGACTTTGCAGAAATAAATCATATGCCGGATATTGGCGCGGTCCGGTCGCGCTCGGCGGCGGATTAGTTCCGGCGATTAACGGCGTGGTCGAATACATCGAACACCGGAAACGTAACGAACCCGATATGCCGGTATTATTAATGGGTTACAGTCGCGGCGCGGCAGGCGTGGTGGTCGTCGCCAAAAGGTTACAGCGCAAGAATATAGATGTGAAGGCGTTGCTGATGTTCGATTGCGTTGACCGCCATCTGTTTATTGATGCGGAGGAAATTCCGAACAACGTCGGCTTCGTGATGCACGTCGTCCGCGACCCGGCGGGCGGTTCACGCGGCAGTTTCGGCAACGACGGACTGCGTTACAGTCCGCCGACGATTTATCCGGCGGCTTACAAGTTTTTATGCACCCACGGCGGAATGGGCGGCACGCCCTGGGCGATTCCGGCTGGCAAAAAAGGAACCGATTCGATTGAAGAAAGTTTTCCCGACGGTAAAACCAAAATCAGCTACGACAACGACAAAAAAGTTTCCGGCGATGTCTGGGATTACTGCCGACCGTTTATTCATCTGCACGGTTTTGCCTGAAAATTAATAAGCTCGTGCAAAAACGACTCTTTTCAGCGACGGTTCGCCCGTGTAAACGCATTTGCCCGATTCGTCGGAAGCGTCGAGTGGAATCAGACGAATCGTCGCTTTTGTTTCGGCTTTGATTTTTTCTTCGGTTTCCGAAGTGCCGTCCCAATGCGCTAAAATAAACCCGCCTTTTTCGATCTGCGTTTTGAAATCTTCCCACAAATCAACTTTGAAAGTGTTTTCTTCGCGGAACTTAAATGCCTTTTGATAAATGTTCGTCTGAATTTCTTCGAGAAGATCGGCGACGTGTTCGGCAATATTTTCAATCGGTTGCGATTCTTTGGTCAGAGTGTCGCGGCGGGCGACTTCAATCGTGCCGTTTTCCAAATCGCGCATTCCCAAACCGAGCCGCACCGGAACGCCCTTTAATTCGTATTCGGCGAATTTCCAGCCGGAACGCTGATGGTCGCCGTCGTCGTATTTGACGGAAACGCCTTTTGATTTTAACGCTGCGACAATCGGTTGAATCTTCTCGGAAATCGCCGCCAAATCTTCGGGCATTTTGTGAATCGGAATAATTACCACTTGAATCGGCGCGAGGCGCGGCGGCAAAACAAGTCCGTGATCGTCGGAATGAGCCATAATCAACGCGCCCATCAGACGGGTGGAAACGCCCCAACTCGTCGCGTATGGAAATTCGAGTTGGTTTTCTTTGTTGACGAATTTGACATCGAAAGATTTGGCGAAATTTTGTCCGAGATAATGTGAAGTCCCGGATTGCAGAGCTTTGCCGTCCTGCATCAACGCTTCGATACAATAAGTTTCGACCGCGCCGGCAAATCGTTCGTTCGGCGATTTCAAACCTTTGAGAACGGGCATCGCCATCCATTCTTCGGCGAAAGTTGCATAGACTTCGAGCATTTTTTCGGTTTCCTCGACGGCTTCCGCGCCGGTGGCGTGAGCGGTGTGTCCTTCCTGCCAGAGAAATTCGGTGGTTCGCAAAAAAAGGCGTGTCCGCATCTCCCAACGGACGACGTTTGCCCATTGATTGATTAAAAGCGGCAAATCGCGCCACGACTGAATCCAGCCTTTATAGGTGTTCCAAATGACGGCTTCCGAGGTCGGGCGGACGATTAATTCTTCGGTTAATTTTGCGTCCGGGTCAACGATCAAGCCTTTGCCGTCAGGATTTTTCTTTAGGCGATAATGCGTCACGACGGCGCATTCTTTGGCGAATCCTTCGGCGTGTTCTTCTTCTTTTTCGAGAAAAGATTTCGGCACGAAAAGAGGAAAATAGGCGTTTTGATGCCCGGTTTCCTTGAACATATCGTCCAACGCCCGCTGCATTTTCTCCCAGATGCTGAAGCCGTAAGGCTTGATGACCATACAGCCTTTGACGGCGGAGTTTTCGGCTAAATCGGCGCGTTTGACGATTTCGTTATACCACTCGGAATAATTTTCGCGGCGTTTCGGTAATGCTTTGCTCATAATTCAAAAGGGAAATGATAAAGCAATTTGCGGCGAGAAACAAAATGCCTTTTATTTTTCGCGCGAATTGTAGTTAAATTAACGGGTATGCCGCTCGCCAAATTAAAATTAAAATCGAAAACCGCCTTCACCGTTGACGAGTATTTGGAAATGGAACGCGCCGCCGAAGAACGGCACGAATACGTTGACGGCGAAATCTTCAAAATGGCGGGCGAGTCGGACGAACACGGCGATATTTCCGTTAATTTGATTCTCGCTTTCGGCAATCAGTTGAAGAACAGAGATTGCCGCGTTCGCGCCAAAGATGCGAAAGTCAAAAGCGGCGGCTTTGCTCCAATCGCGGGCAAATCAACCAAAGGAATGTTTTCGTATCCCGATTTGGTCGTCGTCTGCGGCAAAGTGATTTATCACGATAAGCACAAAGATGTCATCTTAAACCCAAAAGTCATCATCGAAGTTTTGTCCGATTCGACCGAGCTTTATGACCGCAACGACAAATTTACGCGGTATCGAATGTTCAATGAAACTTTGACCGATTATGTTTTGGTTTCGCAGGAAAAACCGCAGATCGAACATTTCATTAGGCAGGACGACCACGGCTGGAAACAATATACCTTTATCGGTTTGGACAAAATTTGCCGCGTCGAATCAATCGAGTGCCGTTTGGATTTAAGGGAAATCTACGACCGCATCGTCTTTTCCAAAAAAACGCTTGATTTTTTAAAGGAAATTGAAAATATCTAATGAGCGAATTCAAACTTAACTTTCAAGACACGGCGACCGCTTTTGCCGACAAAACAAACACCCAACTCAGGGAAAAATACTGGCTGTTCAAAACGATGGGTTCGCAGGCGTTGGTCAATTTCGGCACAGCACTGACGAATTTTGCGCTGTCGTTTCATCTGCCCGTCAAAACTTTAATTAAGGAAACGCTGTTCCGCCAATTCTGCGGCGGCGAAACGATTGCCGAGTGCGAGCCGACGATCAGGAAATTAGGCAAATCGAACATCGGCACGATTCTCGATTATTCGGTCGAAGGCAAATCCGACGAAGAAGACTTTTGCCGCACGAAAAACGAGATTATCGAAACCGTCAAACGTGCCGGAGACGATGCAAACATTCCGTTTGCGGTGTTCAAAACAACCGGCATCGCGCCGCTCGGAACGCTCGAAAAGATGAGTGCGGGCATCGCGCTGACCGATCAGGGAAAAGCGAAATGGCAGCGCATTCAAGAGCGCGTGGACGAAATTTGCCGATTGGCGCACTCGCTGGAGCAGCCGGTGTTTATTGACGCAGAAGATTCTTGGATTCAAAACTCGATTGACACGCTGGCGGAAAGTATGACGGAGAAATATAACCGCGAGAAGCCGATTGTCTTTAATACGATTCAGCTTTACCGGCACGACCGGCTCGAATTCTTAAAGTCATCGCATCGCAAGGCAAAGGAAAACGGCTGCTTGCTCGCCGTCAAACTCGTGCGCGGAGCCTATATGGAAAAAGAGCGCAGCCGCGCCGTCGAGATGAATTATCCGTCGCCGATTCAAGCCGATAAAGCGGCGACCGACCGCGATTACGATGCGGCGATTGATTTCTGTTTGGAAAATATTAGCGACATCGCCTTCGTCGCCGGAACGCACAACGAAAAATCGGTGCAGATGCTCGCCCAGAAAATGGAAGCGAGGAAAATTCCGCACAATCACCCGCACGTTTTCTTTTCGCAGCTTTTCGGGATGAGCGATAATTTGTCGTATATTCTGGCGGTTAATCAATATAACGTCTCAAAATACGTTCCTTACGGTCCGGTCGAAGATGCCGTCCCGTATCTGATTCGCCGCGCCAAAGAAAACACGTCGGTGATGGGGCAGATGAGCCGCGAACTCGATTTGATTGACAAGGAACTAAAACGACGCAGCGGAGACGGTTATTAGTTTATGATTCTTCGTTCAGAGTCAACGCTTTCAGAGTCAACGCTTTCAGCGTGTTTCCGCCGCGCTTCGCTGGCGGAAGGAGGACAAACTGAAGTTTGGACTCTGAACCGAGAGAGAGCTTCGACTGCCAAGCACCGGCGGCAAATTTATCAAACCGTCACTGTTGATTCACTATTTTTTATCCATTATCTCAAACCGAGCATCAGGCGAATCGAACGGTCGAAAATCTCACGATTGTCTTCATTTTTCCATTTTTCAAACGGCTGCAAATCAAACTCGTTTAACGGCTGATTCTGCATTTTGGCGACTTGGGTGCTTTCAAAAGCGCGGTTCGTCAGGGCGATGTGCGGAATGCTGACGGTCAGATCGTTCAAATTCTGTAACGCCGCATCCGCCATTTCAACGTCCAAAAACATCTCGTTGTACGCCTTCAAATGCCAGATCGTATCGTCCGCAATTGTTTCGATATTGAGCAATCGAAGCAAGCCGTAACCGCTTTCGATTTGGAAAATCAGAAAATCGCCCGCTTGAAAATTTTGCGACATAATTTTTAATTATCGTCGCCCGGCAGCGGAGAATCAACTTGGATGTTGTTAATGCGAAACGTCGTCGAAGAGGCTCGCTGCAAATCCGACAGAGCTTTGTTGTAATCGGTTTCGGCGCGAATTTCCGAGTTGCGGGCGTTGGTCAGTGAATTCTCGCGCTGGAATAAAAGAAACGTCGTCGAACGTCCGACTTCAAAAAGTTTGCGTTCGCCTTCGAGTTGAATTTCGGCGTTCGCCCGCGCTCTTCGCGCCGTCAGAACTCTTTGCCGCGCCGTTTCCACCGCTTGCACGGCGTTGCGAACTTCGGCGACGACGGTTTGCTGCTGAACGCGCGTGCTGGCTTCGGTTTGCTGCTGCTGAATTCTCGCGCCCGCCAGATTCGCCTTTGCCGTCGTGTTGCGAAACGGAAATTCAAACGTGATGCCGACCGAATAAGTCGGCGCGTCGGTGCGAAACAGATTACGGAAAGCCTGAAAACTGCCGCCGTTGAAAAAAGTCGGCGAACCCGAAGAAGTAACAGTAGGAATATCACTAGCCATAATCGGCGGCAACGGTATCGGTAGTCGCTGTCGTATGATATTCAAATTGTTGAGTAGAAATGCGCTGGCACTGCTGTTGGTAAAAAGCGGATTATTCGGGTCTAAAATCAGCGGTGAAGTGATCGTTCCCGTGTTTCTGTTGCCCAAAGCCAAACCGCCGAGCGAGAACTGCGACACCAAATCAATGCGCGGCTTGGTCTGGTTTTTGAAATAATCAATGTCAATGGCGTTGGTTTCGCGCTGTAATTTCAAACGGCGCAGTTCGGGGCGATTGTCGAAGGCATCTTTGATCGCATCTTCAACGATGATCGGCTCGTCCGAATAAACCGGCGTGTCGGTCGGAACGTAAGCCCGCGTCCATTCGGGCGCGGAAGCATCACGCAAAAGCAAGGTTTTCAAAGAGTTTTCCGTCGTCGAAACCTGCTGCGTCGCCGACAGCAAATCGCCTTCGCGGGTCGCCAGTTCGGTTTCGACCTCGGCGCGGGCGAGCGGCGCGGCAGTTCCGACCTCGATTTTAACTTCGATTTGCCGCAGGTTTTCACGCGCTAAATTAACATTCGCCAACTGATTCTGCTGGTTGCGAAGGGCGAACACCAAATCCCAATACGCCCTTTGCACCTGCGAAATAATTTCAATCGTCTGCCGCCGAAAATCGGCATCGGACTGCTGAAGACGTTTGCGCTGGATTTTTATCTGGCGGCGCGGGTTGTCAATTCCGAAATTGCGGAACAGCGGCTGGGTGAAATTGACACCGAGATTGCTAAAATAAGTCGTGCTGGAAGCCGTGCCGAGTCCGCTCGTCTGGTTGAAATTGGTGTTGCCGCGTGAATTGTTGCCCGTCTGCGTATTGTTGAAAAATGTGTTGAACGAGCCGCCGCCGCGTTTGAAAAGTTTATTGATTCCGGTATCGAGCCGCAAATCGTTGGAAGCGTTCGAGCCGGTCGAAGAACTGCGCGTGTAATTCGGGGTCAAAGTCAAAGCCGTGTCATATACGCCGGTCAGGGAACGAAGCTGCGTTTCCTGAAGCCGCACGTCGTTGCGTGAAACCTCGATGCTGTTGTTATTTTCCAGAACCTGACGAATCGCTTCGTTGAGCGTCAGCGAAATCGGCTGCATTGTCTGGATGCCGACGCGATTGAGGTTCGTCGCGCTGGAAGTGGTATTCGCCGCCACCGCATTTTTATTCGGATCGGCGATTCCTGATTCGGGCGTTTTCTCAACGACGGGCGACTTCGGAGCTTCGACTTGAGCGGTAATCTCCGCGCCGCCGAACCCGAAAACGAACGCTGTGAGACACGAGAAAAAGAAAGATTTATAAACGATGGACATTTTTGGATGACTCCGATTTTGAATGATAAAAAATAAAAAGGACAATAAATTCAATGGCTTATTACGGCGGACAAATTTTGTTTGTTTCAAAAAAATGGCTGGCGAGATCGGCGAAAACTTATCGGCGGCGCGTCGTCTTCGACCGTCGGAAACTTTGAATTTAATCGGAATATAAGTTATCTTCAATGGTTTGACACGCAAATTTCTTGAGGAGAAAACACACAATTTATGGCTATCAAAGTAGGAATCAACGGCTTCGGGCGCATCGGGCGCAACGTGATGCGAACGGCTCTGGGCGACGCGGAAATTGAATTTGTCGCGGTCAACGATTTAACCGACACGCGCACTCTGGCGCATCTTTTGAAATACGATTCGGTGATGGGCAATCTCGACCACGAGATTTCTGCCGACGGCGACACGATCAAAGTCGGCGACGACAGTTTTAAGGTTTTCAGCGAGAAAGACCCGGAAAAAATTGACTGGGAATCGGTCGGCGCGGAAATCGTCATCGAATCTACCGGCAGATTCACCAACGCCGAAGACGCGAAAAAACATCTGCGCGGGACGGTCAAAAAAGTCATCATCTCCGCGCCCGCCAAAGGCGAAGACGTAACGATTGTCCTGGGCGTGAACGACGAAATGTATGACGCGAAAAATCATCATATAATCTCGAACGCTTCCTGCACGACCAATTGCCTCGCGCCCGTCGCCAAAGTTATTCACGATGTATTCGGCATCAAAAACGCGCTGATGAATACTATTCATTCCTACACGAACGATCAGCAATTACTGGATTTGCCGCACAAGGATTTGCGCCGCGCCCGCGCCGCCGCCCTTTCGATGATTCCGACTTCGACCGGCGCGGCGAAAGCCATCGCGCTGGTCATTCCCGAATTAAAAGGCAAATTCGACGGCATCTCCGTGCGCGTTCCGACTCCGAATGTCTCTTTGGTTGATGTCGTGATAACGCTCGAAAAGTCCGCGACGACCGAAGAAGTCAACGCGGCTTTGAAGGAAGCCGCCGAAGGCGATTTGAAGGGAATTCTCGCATTCAGCGAAGAGCCGCTCGTCTCGATTGATTTTCGGGGAAACCCGCATTCGTCCATCGTTGACGCGGAAAACACGAAAGTGATTGACAGCAATCTGGTGAAAATCCTTTCGTGGTATGACAACGAATGGGGCTATTCGTGCCGCGTCCGCGATCTGGTGAAATTCATCGCCGAGAAAGGTTTGTAAATAAGGAGACGGCGAAACGTGAACAGAAAAAACCTAACTCCACAAGCGAAAAAGCTATTGAGTTATCTAAAAGATACGCGAAACACTTATGGTGAATCGCGCAGTCGTTCGCGTTTCGCCATCGCTAAAAGGAAAGCGTATGGACATCAGTCTCTTCGGCACGAGCAAAAAATAATAATAAAGGAAGTGTTAAATGCGAATCAGTAGTTGAAATAAATGTTGAAATAACCTGGGTTTTCTCTGCGTCCTGTTTGCCTCTACGTGAGAAATCATTTCACGCAGAGGCAAACAGGACGCAGAGAAGGAGTTTAAGCGATTAGCGAAATTCCAACTACTGATTCGCATTTAAAGGTAACTTATGAAGAGATAGAAACTATTGAAGCCAAAATGAACTTAATTGAGCCGAAGAAATGGCGTAAATATGCCGATAGTCCTTTGGGTGAATTCGTTTCGATCTTGTTAAAAAGCAGAAAGGTTCGCGGGATTAACAAAGATTTGAAAAGCAGCGATATTCTTGAGAAAGCAGAGTTAAAATCAAAAGGAAAGAGTAAATGGCATTACAGTCGCTGGCATAAAGATTGGTAAAGGGAAATGAATAAAAAAACGATCAAAGATATAGACATCAAAGGCAAGCGCGTTTTCATTCGCGTAGATTTCAACGTGCCGCTAAAAAGCGGTGTCATCGAAGACGACACGCGCCTTCGCGGTGCCTTACCGACGATTGAATACGCCATTGAACAGGGCGCAAAAGTCATTCTTGCTTCCCATTTGGGCAGACCTTTGAAGGATAAAAAAAAGGCTGAAAAAATGGGAATGCCGTATGATGTTGAAAAGTATTCGCTTAAAATCGTCGCCGGTAAACTTGCCGAACTGCTTGGAAAAGACGTGCAGTTTGCCGACGACTGCATCGGTGAAACAGTAAAATCTCTCGTCGAAGGACTGCGCGAAGGCGAAGTTTTATTATTGGAAAACTTGCGCCTGCACGTCGAAGAAGAAGCAAACGACGAGAACTTTGCCAAACAACTCGCCGAACTTTGCGACGTTTACGTCAACGACGCTTTCGGCACGGCGCATCGCGCTCACGCTTCGACCGAAAGCATTACGCATTTCGTCAAAGATGCCGTCGCCGGATTGTTGATGGAAAAGGAATTGAATTTTTTAGGCAAAGCTCTCAACAATCCCGAACGCCCGTTTGTTGCCATATTGGGCGGCGCGAAGGTTTCCGACAAAATTCCCGTTATCGAATCTTTGATAAAGCGCAAAGTTGATAAACTCCTAATCGGCGGCGCGATGGCTTACACGTTTTTTAAGGCGAACGGCTACACCGTCGGCAAATCTTTAGTTGAAAACGAGATGTTGGAGAAGGCTCTGGAAATCGAACAGATGGCAAAAGACGCGGGCGTTGAACTGATTCTGCCGACCGATCATCAAGTCGTAGATTCCTACGATCCGCTCAATTCGTGCAAAACCATTCCGATTGATTTCACCAACACCGGCTTAGTCGGTTTGGACATCGGCGCGGAGACGGCGGCGATTTTTGCCAGAGCGTTGGAAGGCGCGAAAACCATTGTCTGGAACGGTCCGATGGGAATGTTCGAGGAAAAACCGTTCGACGCAGGCACGATTGCCATCGCCCAAGCCGTCGCCTCTGAAACGGAGAAGGGCGCGACCTCAATCGTCGGCGGCGGCGATTCGGTGTCAGCCGTCAATCGCGCCGGATTAGACGCTAAAATCTCGCATATCTCGACCGGCGGCGGCGCGACTTTAGAATTTTTAGCGGGCGACGAACTGCCGGGCGTGAAGGCTTTGAACGATAAATGAGAAACAAGATAACAGTCGGGCGGGCGACAAAAGAAGATAACAAATTTATGTTGATCAATCGAAGAAAATTTATTGGTATGCTCGCTGCCGGCGTTGCCGTTTCGCAATCCGGCAGCATTGTTTCGGCTGACGATTCGCCCCAGATTGCCTTTACTCTTGACGACTTCAACCTATTCGACACTCCTGTTTTATCGGCGGAACAACGCAACCGAGCGATTCTCGAAGCGTTTCGCCCTCAAAATTTGAAATCCGCGATGTTCGTCGCCGGAAGATATATTGATAATGAAACGAAACGCGGTTATCTGAAATCCTGGAGCGATGCCGGACACCTCGTCGCCAATCATACTTATTCACATTTTAATTATCATGAGACGAGTTTTGAAAGTTTTTCGTGCGATGTCCTGCGCGGTGAAGCCGTTATTCAGGATTTTCGTAATTTCAAAAAATAAGTAGTGTCCTAATTTTGTGGTGCTATACTTTTTAGAGTTTCAAAAACGACCGTTTTTGAGACTCTTTGTTTATCAAATGATTTTGCTTAACCCTAAAATTAAATTCTCTGTTTTAACAACAGCTTTTGCTTTTTTGTTCTTTTGTTCTAAT
>JAYVKL010000011.1:0-5808 GCA_043768465.1 Pyrinomonadaceae bacterium | reverse complement strand
GAATCCTGCGGTTGACTGCTGAATATACCACACGCCGTTAGATGGGCGGAACACCGCGATGTCCGCCTTGCCGTCGCCGTCGTAATCAGCCGGAACTAAGCACCTAAGCAAAAGTAATGCGATATAATGAGCCGATTTTGGAAAGAATTTTATCCAGTTCCTGGCATAAATTTTTGTGTGAATTGTAGGCTTCCCACGAGAGCCAATCATATTTTATCTTTTGCCATAACATTTCTATTTTGTTGAGACTTGGACAATAGGTTGGCAGAAAATAGATTTTTAACCCAAGTTTTGCCCAGTCCTTTATTTTCTCCTCAAATTCTTCACTCCGGTGGATTGGGGCATTATCCAAAACAATCCACGTTTGGACGTTTGCTCCAAACTTTGGGCAATCAGATCAAGGCAGCCGATAATAACTTGCGAATCGGTCGAACCGGCAAAGACAAAAGATTCAAACCTCTGACATCTATGCCACATAAATCCCAAGACATTTTCCGATTTGCCGCGACTGACCGGAATCACTATTCGCTCGCCGCGCTTTTGCCACGCATAGACTACTTTTGCCCCTAAATTAAAACCTGATTGGTCTCCATACACCAAATCTATCAACCCTTGATCGGCTTTGCTCGTCAACTTTTCCAAATCTTGACGAGCAAACTCTTTTTCATCTTCATCGGTCTTTTTCCATAATCCTAACTTGATTCGTTTCCAAAGGTAATCTTTTTTTTAACATTCGCCTGAGCGTCCCCGAACTAATTTCTTTGCCCGTGGCTCGTTCTATTGCGCTCAACTGCCGATGCGGAAACTTTGGATTCTGCAGTCCTATTTCAACTGCGGTGGCTTGTTCTTCGACATTCAAGAGCGGCGGACGACCACTTCGCGCTTGATCTTCGAGCCGCTGATTTTCATTCCATTGATCAATCCAAAGACAAATTGTCGTGCGGTGAACTCGACAAATCTCCGCAATTTCATCTACTGAATACTTTTGAAACGAAAGCAAAATTGCTTGTGAACGATTGCGAACTCGAAAGTTAGCGGCAGTTTGATACTTCTCAAGCAATTTCTGATGATCTTTATCACTGAGAGTTTTGACAAATTTGTTTGGCATATTCATATTGTCATTATCTCATAAAACTTTTAGCAGCCTGCTTAGTTGTAGCAACCTGCAAACATAATCAGTCAAACCTACAATCATCCGACTTTTGAAATCAAATTAATTGCAACTATAAATATAGGAGTTACGCAGTTGATGCAGAAACACGCACGAAGTAAGTGTGTTGCGTTAAGAAAAGCACAGTAACTTCGTTAACTTCGTGCGTGTTTCTGCAAAATCTATGTCAACTGCGTAACTCCTAATGAAAAATAACCGGGCAAATCAGATTTATTCCCGGGTAAATTGTCGCAATGTTTAATAATTTCGGTGACTTCAGTTCTCTCCGCTTTCCAAACGATAACCGACGATATACAGATCAGGATAAATTTCAGGTGATTGATCAAGCGAAAAAAAGAGCTGAAATTAATCGGCTCCTTTTTGTTTTGCTGACCGGGAAATTGTTATCAGCCGATGAGCGAGCCGGGATAAAACACGGCGGTTTTGCCGGTGCCGTTGTTTAATACTTCAACCGACGGCATTACGCAGGGAGCGATGCCGCTCGCGTCCGGCGCGACAATTACGACGGGGCGCAGGCGTTGACGCGCTTCTGCCGGGAAATCGAACGAGACGGTTTTACCGTATTCGACCGACTGCCTCGATTCCGCCATCACGTTCCCGTTGTCGTTGACGAATCGAAGCGTGATATTGAGCGGCGCGGGTCGGTCAGTCGACGGATTTTGAAAGCCGACATAGGCGACGTTAAGACGTGCGGTTTGATTGCGGGTGATGCCGAAAAAGCCGAATCCCGGCGGGTCGGGGTGCGGGTTAAAGCTGTAAATCGAGCCGGGGTCGAGCGCGTTCGTCTCTCCGGTATTGGTGTTGAAAACTTCGACGGTCGGCATCACTGCCGGAAGCAGCACTCTGTCGCTGCCGTCAATGTTGATAACGGCACGCGCACTCGCGGTTCTGATGTTCGGGTCGTTTATTGTGTAATCGAGCAGAGCCGGTTGACCTATCGCCAGCCAGACTATTTTCTGCGCGACGACTCGCCCGTCGCGGTCAACGAAACTGAGCGTCATCCGATACGGGTCGGGCGGAAGATACGGGTCGGGCGGAATTGCGGGATTAATCGGCACGACTTTCGTATAAATGACGTTGAGCCGCACGGTTTGCCCGCGCGTCAGGTTGATTGCGCCGAAATTCAGCGTTTTGACTTCCGGGTCAATCTGCGCCTGTGCGCCAATCGCGCCGCACAAACTGGAAACGAACAGCATCGCGGCAAAAGCGGCGACGCGGGAAATATTCTTCAATTTATTACTAATGTCTATCACTATTATCTCCTATAAATTTGATTGTTTAATTCGTCGCCGCGAAACCGTTCGCCGAAGTTTGTCAACGTCGGTCGTAATTGTTTTCGCGGCGTGGTTATAGAAATACACGAAGCAGCGCGTGTCAACACTACCCGTTCAGGTAGAAAGAATTTACCGGTTTGTCGGGCGAATGATTATCGGCGGAAATGGTCGTGCGGAGTTTGGGGCAAAGTTTCCAGAAGAATCGTGCAAATTTCATCGCAAAAACCTTTTTTACATTACCGGAGGCAAGTCCACCCAACACGGCAAAGACGGCTCGAACTCAAACTGTGCGCGGTTCGTCTAATAATTCAAAACAAAATATTTTCATAGATTAAAATCCATTTCTACTCAAACAAGTAGTGCTTTTTCAATCAGTCCGCCCTACTCTGTCAATCGAATTTCGAAATATCAAATCATTTTTCGGCGAAAGCGGCTCTAGCTGAAGAAACCGGATGAAACGCGAACGATGTGTTTTTTCCGTCATTCAATAATCCGCAAATAAATCGGACGGAGAGGAACAACTATGAGAATTCAGGTTTTGAGAGCGAAGTTTTTAATTTTTGCGGCGGCGGTGCTTTGCGGCTTCACCATCGGCGGCGGGGCGCAAACCACGACGTTCACTTATCAGGGACGATTCACCGACTCGACCGTCGTGCAGCCGACCAACGGCGTTTATAATATGAGCTTTAAGCTGTTCGACGCGGCGGCGGGCGGCAATCAGATCGGCGCAAACATCAACATTCCCGGCGTGTCGGTGGTCAACGGCATTTTCACCGTTTCGCTCGATTACACGGCGGCGGGTTTTGACGGCACGGCGCGGTTTCTGGAAATCACCGTGACAAACGTCGTTTTGAGTCCGCGTCAGGAAATCACGAGTGCGCCTTACGCGATTGCGGCGCGAAATGCTGTTCGGGCGATTGATTCAAATAAGCTCGGCGGAATTGATGCCGACCAATATGTGACCGGGCAAGTCGTCCGCAGCGTCAATAATTTGACGAATAACGTGACGCTCGCGGCGGGTTCAAACATCACGATTACGCCGGTCGGCAACACGCTGACCATCGCTTCGACGGGCGGCATCGGCAGTTTTATTGACAATTCGACGGTTCAGCAGCCGACTTCAAACTTTAACATCAGCGGCAACGGCACGGTCGGCGGGACGCTTTCGGCGAACATCGTTAACAGCCAGACGAATTTCGGAATCGGGGGTAATCCGACACAAAAGGTAAAAAAGAACCATAGAAATTTCAGTTTTTCAGGCTTGCCGGTTGTTTGACCCGCAGGCTGTTTTTATTGAGCCAGTTACAGAGATTCGCTTCGGTCGTTTGATACCGGCGAGCGATGAACCGCTGGGTCGTGCCGTTTTTAAGCAATGCTTCGATTTCCGGGCGATATTGATCAAGCTTTGATTTTCCCGGACCTTTCGGTCTGCCGAGTTTAATGCCCTGTTCTTTTTTATAACGTAAGGCTTCTTTGGTGCGCTGCGAGATTAAGTCGCGTTCGATCTCCGAAGCCATCGAAAAAGCCATCGCCACGATCTTGCTTTGAATCGAACTGTCGAGCGACCAATTGCCTTTGACGGCGTAAACCCGCACTCCTTTTTCAACTGCGACTGAGAGTATTTCCATACATTCGAGCATACTTCTGCCAAGACGCGACAACTCACTGACAATCAAAGTATCGCCTTTGGTGAATTCCTCGATAATTTCCGCGATCTTTCTCTTTTTCCACGAAACTTTTCCCGACACGATTTCTTCGACAAAATTTACTCGTCCTAAATTCAGGTGATTAGCCAGATGCAGAATATCGGATTTGTTTTTTTCCAGTTCCTGATCATTGGTTGAAACTCTCAAGTAGCCGATGACCTTCGGTTTTTGGTTACTCGCTGCCGATTTCACCGGCAGAGGCTTTTTTGATTTGGAATCGGCGGTCGTTTTTTGTGACATTTTCGCAAATTTAATGAAAACCTGTAATGACGAATTATTTTATAAACTATTTTACAATTATATCAATGAATTAGATCGAAAATAGTTTATCATCAAAACGCTCGTTTAAATCGCAAACTTTTAATTTTTGTTTGTATATAGATTTCTAGTGCTATACTCATTTCGTCCCAAAACCGACCCTTTTTGAAACAGATTTGCGGCAATTTGCGCCTATTTCGGATTTATGCCGCAATTTAGCGGCATAATAACTTGTTAGGCATCCTAAAGAGAGATTTTGGCTATGGTAATTTGTCCAAACCCACATAAGTGGCATGAGATATTTCAAACATTGGATTGTGCTTGGAAGAAGTCTGGTGAGATTGGTTCGCCGCCACCTACACCGCTTATTCTCGCGGGTTGGGCATACAGCAACGATCTTGAGAAAAAGGATAGATGGGAAGAAACTATTCGTTGGGCACGCAACCAGAAGTTAGATTACCTCCTGAACAATCTCACCGATGAGGATATGTACTCTGTTGATAATCAGAGTAACTATACTGTTGGCCCTATGGGAGGTCCCATGTATCTGCCATGGGATTTCACACCGAAACCTATCCCTTCTGAGGCCGATAATAAGCATGCTCTTCAGTTATTGGTAGAACGTTGGCCGCAGATTGTCGGAACCGAATTAGCTAAAGAAAAGACGACTTATAGTTTTTGCCAACACAAAAGCAAGCCCACCTTGGGGAGGTTGGACTGAGTTGGTTTATGGAGATAAGCGCCGCTCATTTACACAGTTCCGCAGAGTAATAAATGAAGCTATAAAGCCCTTGCACGTAGATCATGTTGATTTCAAAGTTATCGATGGAGACCCGAATTACCTAAAAGAGCGTCAGGAGTTGTATGACGCAGCTCATAAAAAAGCACTCGAAAGATTTCCCGAGCAGGGTAATAAACTCCGCTATCGTGGCAATCCCCGAGATTACTTTACAAACATTGTCGCCAACGCCGAAAGAAAGCTTCGCATCGGTGAGATTTATACTCTCAAGAGCCTCCGATTAGGTTAGGAGCTGGTGTTACATTACTCTTGAGGAAACAGGAGAGACCGAGTATTCATTAGCCTTCTTTAATATATTTTCAGAATCCGAGCAAAGGTTTAAGCACCCGGCTGGATATTAAAACTGCAGCGATTCTTTTGCGAGCAAATATGTTGAACAGTAAAACCTTTGAAGGCTCAATCAAGCTGTAGAAAATCATTGTTTAAGTCAAATAATGAAAAGCAGCGCCTAACAAGTTACTGGACACGAGCGTGAAACAGCGACTTTCTTAAAAACGACCCTTTTTGAGACTCTTTGTTTATCAAATGATTTTGCTTAACCCTAAAATTAAATTCTCTGTTTTAACAACAGCTTTTGCTTTTTTGTTCTTTTGTTCTAAT
>JAYVKL010000010.1:0-4428 GCA_043768465.1 Pyrinomonadaceae bacterium | reverse complement strand
GTTCAAACTTTAGTTTGCCGTTTCCGCTGCGCTTCGCTGGCGGAAATCACACGCTGAAGCGTGAACTCAAAACTTTAAAAACTTAGGTTACTTAGCACTAGCGTGTTAGATTCGTCATTTGAGATTCGCCATTCGTCATTGAAACTTATGCTTTCTGCTGAAATTATCGCCATCGGTTCGGAGCTTTTAACGCCGACGAAAACCGATACCAACAGTCTCTGGCTGACCGGGAAACTCAACGAAATAGGCATCGCAGTAAAATTAAAAACCGTCGTCGGCGACGATCAAAGAAGGCTCGAAGAAACGATTCGAGATGCTTTGACGCGCTCGGACATCGTTATCTCGACCGGCGGCTTGGGTCCGACCGAAGATGATATTACGCGCACGGTTTCGGCGCGGGCAATCGGGCGCGAACTGGTTTATCACGATGCTCTGGAAACGGATTTGCGCGAGCGATTTGCGAAATGGGGACGCGAGATGCCGGAGATTAACAAACGGCAGGCGTTTATTATCGAGGGCGCGGAAATTCTGCCGAATCCGAACGGTTCGGCGGTCGGAATGGCGGTCGGGATCGGCGGTAAATTTTTCGTCATTCTGCCCGGACCGCCGCGCGAAAATCAGCCGATGTTTGAAGATTTCATCCTGCCGAAACTGCGCCGCGCTGCCGGTGAAATCTATGTCAAACGGCGAATTTTAAGAGTCGGCGGAATCGGCGAGTCGGCGGTTGACGAAGCGATTGCGCCGATTTATAAAAAGTTTCAATCGGTCGAGACTTCGATTCTTTTTAACAAATCCGAAATCGAAATTCACCTGGCGGCGCAGTCGCCTTCGGAAACGGAAGCCGACGCGGTTCTCGAAGAATTAGCCGGAAAAATCGCCGAAAAGTTGGGCGTTGCCGTCTTCTCGAAAAACGGCGAATTGATGGAAGAAATCGTCGGGAAGTTATTGAGAGACAACGGCAAAACTTTGTCGGTCGCCGAAAGCTGCACGGGCGGTTTGATCGGCGAAAGATTAACCGATATCGCCGGTTCTTCGGCTTATTTTATGCAGGGCGTGATCGCCTACGCCAATGAAGCGAAAATAAATACCTTAAAAGTCGCGCCCGCCACAATCGAAAAACACGGCGCGGTTTCAGCGGAAGTCGCCGAGGAAATGGCGAAGGGAATGCGCGAAATGGCAGACACCGATTACGCGATTTCCGTCACCGGAATCGCCGGACCGGACGGCGGCACGGACACAAAGCCGGTCGGCACGGTGTTCATCGGTTACGCCGACGATTCGCAAGTGAAGTCCTTCAAAGCGATTTTGCCCGGCGATAGATATTTGATTCGCTGGCGGGCATCGCAAACCGCGCTCGATTATTTGCGAAGACAGATTTTGAAAGGAAATTAACCGAGAATTTTCCGGTAAACTTCCGCATCAACATTGCCGCCGCTGACGACGAGACAGATTTTTTTGTCCTTAAATTTGTCCGCGTTTTCCAAAATCGCGCCCAACGCCAACGCGCCCGTCGGCTCGCTTTTCAAGTTGGCGAGGGCGAATAAAAGGCGCGTCGCTTCGATAATCTTTTCGTCGGAAACTTCGATGATTTCGGTTAAGCCTTTTTGCAGAATCGCCCAGTTACGGCTGCCCAAACTAATCGTCCGCGCACCGTCGGCGATGGTCTGCGGCTCGGTTTCGTTGACGATTATTTTTCCGGCTTTCAGCGACCGCGCCGCGTCATTTGCCATTTGCGGCTCCGCGCCGATCAGCTTTGCCTGATGTCCTTGGCGGCACAAACCTTGCGAGATTCCCGAAGCCAAACCGCCGCCGCCGACGGGCGTGATAACGATCTCGAAATTTCTCGCCGAAAGCTCGTCGCCGAGCGTCGAATTGCCTTCGATAACGTGCCGATCGTCGTAAGCCGAAGCGATGTAAACGCCGGGCATTTGTTCAGCCAAATGTAAAACCCGCTCATTTCTGCCGACTTTTTTCGTATCAATCAAGTTGACCGTCGCGCCGTAATTTTTAACCGCTTCGATCTTCACCGGCGCGGAAGTTTCCGGCATCACGACCGTGCATTTTTTATCAGTCAAACGGCAGGCGAAAGCTAAAGCCTGTCCGAAATTTCCCGACGAAGCCGTCAAGATTTCGTCGTTCGACACATTTAAAGCCAGATTATAAGCGGCGCGAAATTTGAAACTGCCCGTGTGCTGGAAAGTCTCGCTGGCGATGGTTAAATCCAGATTCAAAAAGGTTTTCAGTTTTTCCGCTTCGATAAAAGTCGTCGGGCGAATCGCTTCGAGCAAAGTTTTCATTTGTTTAGAATCTACCAGACAGGCTAAACTCGTCAAGACCGATGAAAAAAAATCACCCCGCCCATTTGCCGGCGAAATTCACACGCAACATCACGGGTTTGCACGGCGCGAAAGGCAAACGCTGGCTGGCTGAACTGCCGCGAACGGTTGAGGCGATGCTCGATAAATGGGAACTGAATATCGAACGGGTCTTTCCGAATTTGTCTTATAATTTCGTCGCGTCGTGCGCGGGCAAAACTGGCGAAAAACTCGTTTTGAAAATCGGCGTTCCCGAAAAAGATTCTTCGCTGAACGACGAAAAACGGGCGTTGGAAGCCTTTGACGGCAACGGCGCGATTAAGGTTTTGAGATTCGACCGCCGCCGCTGCGCGATGCTCCTCGAACGCGCCGTCGAAGGGCGAACGCTACACGAAGTTTGCGGCGAGGATTATCGAAGAGCCGTTGAAATCGCCGTCGAAGTGATGCAAAAACTGCCGCGCCAGCCGCCGAACAAAAGCGATTTTATCAATCTGGAAAATTGGATTGACGGATTGACGCGAGCGGGCAAAGTCGGGTTTGAGCCGGAAAAAGTCGGCAGAGCGCAAAAGTTTTTCGGCGGGCTGAACGAACCTTTGGAAAAGAAGATTTTACTGCACGGCGATATTCATTTCGACAATATCTTGTCGGCGCGGCGCGAACCGTTTCTGCTGATTGACCCGAAAGGAGTGGTCGGCGAAATCGGCTATGAAATTGCGGTTTTTCTCAATGATTTAGCCGGTTGGACGGCGCATCTGACCGACCAGAAAGAAGTTTTGACCGCCGCCGTCGAAGTTTTTTCGCGGGCGTTTTCCGTCGGCGCGGAAGATTTGCGTAAATGGGCATATTCGTTCGCCGTTTTGTCGGCGTGGTGGATGTTTGAAGACTTCGGAGCGAATCGCCGGAAAGACATTTTACGGGCGGAAATTTGGGACGTATAATCGAAAAATATGGAAAATGCACAATTCGGAATGGTCGGCTTGGGGACGATGGGCAGAAATTTTCTGCTGAACGTCGCGGAACACGGTTTTAGCTGCATCGGTTACGATTTGGACGAAACCAAACGTAATTTGCTGCTCGAAGATGGCGCGGGAATGCCGGTTGACGCGGCGGCAAGCGTCGCGGAATTCGTCGGCAAACTCGCCAAACCGCGCAACATTATGCTGCTCGTGCCGGCGGGCAAAATCGTTGATTCGGTGATTGCCGATTTGCTGCCGCACCTGGAAAAAGACGATTTGATAATTGACGGCGGCAACTCGCATTTCACCGACACCGAAATTCGGGAAGCGGCTTTAACCGCCAAAGGCATCGAGTTTATGGGAGTCGGCGTGTCGGGCGGCGAAGAAGGGGCGCGGCGCGGCGCGAGCATTATGCCCGGCGGACGACGCGAATTTTACGACCGCATCGAGCCGATTCTGCAAGCCGTCAGCGCGAAGGTCGGCGGTGAGCCGTGCGTCGCTTATATGGGAAATTCGAGTGCGGGGCATTTCGTCAAGATGGTTCACAACGGCATCGAATACGGCTTGATGCAGATTTTAGCGGAAACCTACGACTTTATGTTCCGCGTTCTGAAGATGAATTACGCGGAGATGTCCGACACTTTCGCCAAGTGGAACGATACCGAGTTGAATTCTTTTCTGGTGGAAATCACGGCGGAGGTGTTGCGGAAAATTGACGTGGAAACCGATCAACCGCTGGTCGAGATGATTTTGGATAAAGCGGCGCAGAAGGGAACGGGCAAATGGACTTCGCAGGCGGCGATGGATTTCGGCGTGCCGATTCCGACGATTGATTCCGCCGTTTCGATGCGTCAAATCTCCGCGCAAAAAGACGTGCGAATGTTGATTGCCCAAAAATTCGGCAGTCAACCCGCAAAAGTTGACGCAAGTCTTCCGCAAGACGGAAAAAGTGTTTCAAGTAAACTCGTAACCAGTCCGAAAGCCGCCAGAGCCGCCGATGAAGTCGAAACCGCCGTCAGCGAAATTCACAAAACAAACATCGAAGAACTCGCCGCGCAGCATCTTTCGCAAACGGTTGAAAATGTTTCGGACGAAAGCAAGAACGCCGACTTGCGCGAAGAATTTGCCGGAGATTTTGACAGATTTGTCGAAGAATT
>JAYVKL010000009.1:0-6565 GCA_043768465.1 Pyrinomonadaceae bacterium | reverse complement strand
GGTCGGCTCAATTCCATACGCCGTCGGGGTCAATTCGGTGACGAACAAAATCTATATTCCCAATTTCGGCAGCAATAACGCGACGGTCATCAGCGGCGTTAACGCGCCGTATGATTTCGACAGCGACGGCAAATCGGACATTTCCGTTTTTCGCCCCGCCAACGGCGCGTGGTATTTGCAGCAATCTTCGGCTGGTTTCACCGGCTTGACGTTCGGATTGGCAACCGATAAATTAGTTCCCGCCGACTACGACGGCGATGGCAAAACCGACATCGCCGTTTATCGCGGCGGCATCTGGTATCTGCAAAGAAGTTCGCTCGGATTTACCGGCATTCAGTTCGGCGCGGCGGACGACATTCCCGTTCCCGCCGATTACGACGGCGACGGGAAAGCGGAACTGGCGGTGTTTCGCCCGTCGAACGGAACTTGGTATCGGTTGAATTTGACGACCAATCAATTTACCGCCGCCCAATTCGGACAAACGGGCGACAAGCCGGTTCCGGCGGATTACGACGGCGACGGCAGGACGGACATCGCCGTTAATCGCGCGGGAATTTGGTATATTCAACGCTCGCAACTTGGATTGACGAGCGTTCAGTTCGGCGATGGCAGCGACAAATCAGTTCCGGCGGATTATGACGGCGACGGCAAGGCGGACATCGCGGTTTTCCGCCCGTCGAACGGCACCTGGTATTTGCAGCAGTCAACGGCGGGATTCACCGGCATCGCTTTCGGCTCCGGGACGGATTTGCCGACTCCGGCGGATTATGACGGCGACGGCAAGGCGGACATCGCGGTTTTCCGACCGTCGAGCGGAATCTGGTATTTAAATAGAAGCACGGCGGGATTTACCGGAATCGCGTTCGGCGCGAGTCAGGATAAACCGCTTCCGAACGCTTTCGTCCCTTAAACGTCGGCATCATTTTGACTGCCGATTTGCAGTGATTTTGACCGAAGAAAAAGCGCGATTATTGCTGATCGCGCTTTCTTTTCCGGCGAATTAAGCAGTCAAACAAAATTATTGTGATAAAAGAAAAGATAATGATTTAACGGGCAAAGAGCGTTCTGTGTGAGCAGTTAACAGCGAACAGTTGACAGCGAATATTTTTTGTCGGCGTAGCTGTTCGCTGGTTAACTATTCGCCTTTCGGCGAGTGAATTGTGTCGAGCATCGGGTTCCTTTTTTTAACTGTGTAACTTCTAATCGGTAAAAATCCGGGGTTTCATTTTTGTGTAAAATAAATTTGGGCGATTGCCTCATTGGAACTACTGTTAATTCCAGGCAATTCGGCTTTTCAAACGGCGAACCGTTTTTTCCCTGCCGAGCGTTTCAAAAACCGCGAGCATCGAAGGTCCGACGGCTAATCCGGTTAATAACGCTCGCGCGCCGTTCATAATCACGCCCATTTTCGTCTGCTTTTCTTCGGTGAATTCTTTGACGACGGTTTCGATTCGGTCGTGCGTAAAATCTTCGAGCGGTTCAAACCGGTCGGCTAATTCGGGCAGCCAAACTTTTAAGTCGGGGAACTTTTTCAAGTTTTTATCAATCGCCGCACGGTCGAAATCGAAATCTTCCGAGAAATAAGCGCGTCCCTGACCGGAGAAGTCCTTTAAGGTAAAAAATCTCTGGCGAATTAAATCAACCGTGTTTTCAAACCAAATTTGATCGTCGTCTTCGTATTCGTCGCGCCAGAGTTTGGCGGATTTTAACTCGGCTTTGACGAACGGAATTAAATCTTCAACCGGCATCGTGCGGACGTATTCGGCGTTCATCCAAATCGCCTTGTCGTCCGTCCAGCGTTTCGCGTCGTTCGCGTCGAAGTTGAAAACGGCGTTGTTTTTATGAATGTGGTCGAGCGAAAACCTTTCGATCAGTTCGTCAGAAGTGTAAATTTCCTTTTCTTCGCCCGCCGACCAGCCGAGCAGAACGAGAAAATTGCGAAACGCGGCGGCGAGAAAACCGGCATCGCGGTAAGTCGTCATCGAAACGACTGCGCCGTGTTTGCGTTTGGAAAGTTTGCCTTTGTTCGGCGCGAGAATCAGCGGTAGATGCGCGAAAATCGGCGGCGTTTCGTTCAACGCTTCGTAGATTAAAATTTGTTTGTGCGCGTTCGTCAGATGATCCTGCCCGCGAATGACGTGCGTGATTTTCATTTCAATATCGTCGCAGACGACGGCGAGATTATAGAGCGGATGACCGTCGGAACGCAGCAAAACAAGGTCTTCCGTTTCACTGTGATCGCGTTCCTGCAAACCGTAGACGGCATCTTCAAACGTCGTTTTTCCGGTTTCGGCGACTTTCAAACGAATCGCAAAAGGCGCGCCCGCGTCGGCCTTTTTATCGCTTTCATCTTTGGACAAATTCCGAAATTCGTTGTCGCGCAAATCTTTGTTTTCACGCGCTTTTTCCTTGATCGCGGCTTTGACATCGCCGCCGGCGCGGTCTTCTTTCGGCGTAAAATCACGATACGCTTTGCCCTCGTTGAGCAGTTTCAGCGCGGCGGCGCGATGCCGGTCGGCGTTGTTCGATTGATAAACGATTTCCTCATCAGGCGCGAAACCGAGCCATTTCAAGCCTTCCAAAATCGAGCGCGTTGACTCGTCGGTCGAACGCGCGAGATCGGTGTCTTCGATTCTCAGCAGAAATTTCCCGCCCGTGTGTTTGGCGAAAAGATAATTAAAAAGCGCGGTGCGGGCTGAACCGATGTGCAGATAACCCGTCGGGCTGGGCGCAAATCTCACTCTGGTGATCATAAATTTATACGGTTTTCTGAATTTTTATTTCGTTCAACTGAGCGGTTAAATCTTCCAGTTTTTTCAAAACTTCCCGGCGAAAATTTTCTTCCGAAGTGCGCGTGTTGCCCGCGACGAGAAAACTGCCGTTAGAATCGAGAATACATTTTTCGATCTCCTTCGCGCTGTCGAATCCTTCGCGGTGCGCGATAGTGTTCAAATCTTCCTCGGTCAAAAGTTCGCGTCTGACGGCTTTCTCGTTAATTTTGCTGTTCTCGATAATCGTCCGCGATTTTCCTTCGATAATTTTCTCGATTTTTTCATTTCTGAATTTTAAAAGCGCGACGGCGTAATTGATTCCAAGCAGTGCGCCCGCGCCGACGATGCCGCCGATAAGGGAATTATCCGCGCCGATAATCGCGTTCTGCACCGTGTTCGACAGCGATAAAATCACGACTAAATCGAATGGGTTGAGTTGTCCGAGTTCGCGTTTGCCGAAAATTCGCAGCAGAATAATCAGCGCGGCGTAAACGATCATCGGGCGCAGAATTTTCTCGATCCAAAACGCCGTTTCGTCGAGCGTGAACATATGCGACCACGCCGAACCTTCAAACAATGCCGGAAAAGTTTCAATAAACATTTGCCAAAACCTTAATCAAAAAACTTGGAAAACACCAAATCCGAGTTTAGCGCAAACTCGTAAATTCAAAAGGCTATCTCAGTCGAAAAACTGAAATAGCCTCAAAAATTGATGGCGGAGATGACAGGATTCGAACCTGTGGAAGACTTTTGATCCTCAACAATTTAGCAAACTGCCGCTTTCAGCCACTCAGCCACATCTCCGTTCGCTTTTCTTGAAAAAGCATTTTTAATTTTAGCCGACGGGCGAACTTTGTCAAGTTCGCCCGCATCTACCTAAAGCAAACCCTTTTAGTGTCAGGCTTGACACAATTTACTTTAAGACCGAAAATACAAGAGCGCGCCAATATATTTGTCAGGTTAAAAGTTTTTAACACTCCCCGAAATAGGTTCTCCCGGAAACTCGTTGAAAAGGAGTCGGCTCGGATGATTATTTCAGTTTTGCCAAAAGGAAAATTTACAGGATTTCTATTCGTCGCTCTGACGGCTTTTTCGGCGGCTTTCGGCGGCGCGTCCGACGTGCGCGGAGCGCGTTCGGCAATCGAAAACAGCAGTCATCTCGGCGTGATAAAAGGCATCGTGCGCGACGAAACGGGCGGCACAATTGCCGATGCCTACGTTTCGATTTTTCGCGTCGGAACCTCCGTCTTATTAAAGCAGGTTCGCACGGCTTCGGACGGCAGTTTTCTGGCGAAAATTATTCCCGGAACTTATACGATACTCGCGGTTGCCGAAGGTTTCAATCCGGTGACGCTTTCAACGGTCGAAGTCAATCGTTCGGCGGAATTGGTTTACGGTTTTAAGCTGGAGAAAGCGGGCGGCGGAAACACTCTGCCGGAAAAACGGGTTGACCGCAACAGTTCAAAATGGACGATTCGCGCCGCGCAAATGAACCGTTCGATTTATCAAAACACCGAAGGCGATACGCCGGTTGACGAAAACGCAACGGCTCAAACCGGCAATTCCACCGGCGCGGCAATCGAAAATGCCGGTGAAGAGAAAACGAAAAGACCGCCTCAAACCGTCGTCGAAACTTATTTCGCCGGTTCGGTTGACGGAAACTTTGCGGGCGTAAATTTTGCGACCTTGCAGCCGATAAGTGACAACGCGGAAATCATTTTCGTCGGGCAGAGCGGCACGGGAGATGCGTCACCGCAGAGATTCGAGACGAAATTGAAATTTCGTCCGAACGAAAATCATCAGATTCACGTTAGCGGTTCAATCGCCAAACTCGGCAAAGTCGAAAATAATCACGCCGCTCAATCGCTCGGACAATTTTCCTTTCAAACGCTGGACGAGTGGAAGTTGAAAAAAGGCGTAATTCTGGTTTTCGGTTTCGATTATTCAAAATTCGTCGGCGCGGGAAAAGACTTTTCCGTCAGTCCGCGGCTCGGTTTGCAGTTTGATGTCAATTCCAGAACCCGTTTCCGCACGGCGTATACGAGCGCGACGGAAGACCGCACCTGGGCTTCGGTCGCCGAACTCGAAGGCGAGCCGGTTCTGTTCCGCGAACCCGTTGCGATGCAGGAATTCGTCGTCGAGAACGATCAGCCGCAAATGGCGAAAAATACTCGTCTGGAATTCGGCATCGAGCGTGTTTTGGATAATAAGTCGAACCTTGAAGCCAACGTCTTTTTCGATACCGTCAGCGGGCGCGGAGTCGGTTTGACGAATCTGCCTTTTAATGCGCTGAACGGCGATAATCTCGCCGATTTCGTTGCCAATCAGCAAGGACGAGCGAACGGCGTGAGAATCGTTTATACACGCCGCTTGTCGGGGCGTTTCAGCACTTCCGCCGGTTACGCGCTCGGCAGCGGGCAAAAACTTTCGCCCAAAGCGATTTCCAATCCGGCAAATGTTTTTGACACGGATTTCTTTCAAACCTTTTACGGTCAATTCAATGCCGATTTGAAAACGGGAACGCAGGTGAAAACGATTTTTCGCCTTTCGCCGCAGGCGACGGTTTTTGCGATTGATCCGTTTCAGGGACGTTTGGCGATTTACGATCCGAGTTTGAGCGTGATGATCACTCAATCTTTACCGACTCTGGGTTTGCCGATTCGCGCCCAGGCGATTCTCGACGCGCGCAACCTTTTCGATTATCAAACCGGGGCGAACGGCGAAGAGGGAAGTTTGAAATTAAATTCACCGGGACGGATGCTGCGCGGCGGAATTTTAGTCAGATTCTAAGTCGGCTGGCAGACAAACAAGAAAAGGCACGAGCGAGAAAATAGCTTTCGTGCCTTTTTTATGCGTTGGCGATTGTTTTCCGAAATATCGGATACGAAGCGAAAAACTGAATGAAATTTTTATTCGCCCGATTGTCAATCCAAACAAAAGCCTGTGTCTTCCGTAGCTTTCGTTGATGCAAGACGAAAAATCAGTTGGAACGAAGTTTGCTTTTGAAAAATTTCGGCGAAGTTCGTCCTCCTGAAATGAAAGGGAAAATTCTGACAAGTTGGAGTTTGGTGTGGCTGGTGGCGACGGTTTTGTTCGTGGTCGGCGGCGCACTCAACCTTTCGCAGCGCGCTTCGCAACCGCTTCCGCCGACCGACGGCGTTAATTGGGCGCAGCGAGCGGACGGAATTTACGCCGCAATGGTTACGCCGAAATTGGCGGCATCACGGGCGGGCATCGCCGTTGGCGACAAACTGCTCGGAATTTCTCTGGACGAAAAACAATTCGATGAAGTCGCGCTGGCTTCCGATGTTCAGCAGTATCTCGAAGCGGCGGGCGCGGGCAGCAGTCTGACTTATTTTTATCAGCGACCTTCCTATTCATTCGCCAACAATTTTTACTACGCCGATTTGCGAAACATTGACACGTTTCCGCGCTGGACGGCTTCGCTGATTTTTCTGTCGTTCGTCGGCATCGTCTGGCTCGGTATCGGCATTTTCGTTCTTTTCAAACAGGGCAGTCAATCGCCGTTCGTCCTGCATTTTGCGACGGTCTGCCTCGCCGCCTTCGTCTTTCACGTTTACAAACCAATCGGCACCGGCAAGGATTTGGATTTGACGATCAGCCTTTTGGACGATGCCGCGTTCGCATTTTTTGTGCCGCTGTTCGTGCATTTTTGTTTGCGCTATCCGGTGAGAAGCAGCGTTTTCGATGAAAAGCGTTGGAAAACCTTCGCGCTCTATGTTCCGGCGACGCTGATGACGCTCGGAATCTTCGGTCTATCGCTGACTTTCCCA
>JAYVKL010000008.1:0-11833 GCA_043768465.1 Pyrinomonadaceae bacterium | reverse complement strand
CGAGAGTCGAGAGTAAAATCTCCTTATCTCGACTCTCGACTCTCGACTCTCGACTCTCTTATGCTTTTAGCGAAGGTTATCGGAAACGTCGTGGCGACGCAGAAAAATCAGCGTTACGAAGGTTCGCGCGTGATGTTGTGCCGGCAAATTTCACCCGAAGGCGAAGAAATGAACGCGACTTTGCTCGCGCTCGATTCGGTTTCGGCGGGCATCGGCGACACGGTTTTGATCGTGCAGGAAGGCTGGGGCGCGTCAACTGCCGCGACCGGCAAGGAAGGCGCGGCGATTGATTCGGCGATTGTCGGCATCGTTGATTATATTGATTTGCTGCCGGATGAGAAATAATTTCAAATTCCAGATTATGGAAAGTCGGAACGCGCAGAATTTGGCCGAACGCATTACGCCTTCGTTTCGTGAAAACGGAAGCGATAATTTTTTGCATTCGAGTTTGGAAAAGATTAATCGAAGATTAGACGAAATCGAATCGAACATCGCTTCTCAAAATCCAGAATCCAAAACCAAAAATCCGAAATTGAACCATTCCAGCCAGGAAAAATTTACTGATCTCGAAGAACTCGCCGACGAAATAGTCAACGGTTTACTAAACGAAAAGGCTTGCCCGTTTGAACCGGCGGGCAAGCCTTGCGATCATTGCGCGATGTGTAATTCACGCGGATTTTGAGTTTATTTGTTGGCGTTGCGACGCATCGAATTCGGATCGCCGACATTCGGGACTTGTTTGGCTGATTCGTCGGCTTTGAAGAACGGCTCTTCTTTGAAACCCATCAAACCTGCCGTCAGCACCGCCGGAAACGAATTTCGCGCCGTGTTGTAATCGGTCACGGTTTTATTATAATCAATTCGCGCCGTGTTAATTCTATTTTCCGTTCCCGAAAGCTCGTCTTGGACTTTCATAAAAGCATCACTCGAACGAAGGTCTGGATACTTTTCCTGCAAACTAAGCAATCGCCCGACCGTGCCGCCGAAACTGTTGTTGGCATCGAGAACCGCTTGTTTTTGTTCGGGCGTTTTATCGCCGTCCGCGCCTTGCGGAGCGGCTTGCTGGGCGTTCAAAAGTTTGGAACGCGCGTCCGCAATTTGCCCGAAAACTTCCTGTTCCTGAACGCCGACCATCTGCGCCGTTTTAATCAGATTAGGAATTAAATCGGCGCGTCGCTGCATCGAACTTTCGACGTTCGCCCACTGACCTTTGACACCTTGCTGTTGTTTAGTTAAATCATTGTAGCTGCAACCGCTTAAACCGAAAACGGCGAACAGCGCGACGGCTAATAAAATTGTTTTTTTCATCTCTTTTCTACTCCTCATAAAAAGTTAATTGTTAATTGTTTTCCCTGTTAATGGCAATCGTTTTTTCAACCATCAACCGTTTACGATTCCTCTAATTTATCAACTGATTCGATGACCGCTTCAATCTCGCGCAGATAGTCCGCAAAAAGTTCATTCGCCGACGTTTCATCAAGTTTGTTAGATGACGTATTTTCACGAATATCGAGAATTTTTTCAAACGGTGCGCCGTCTATTTTCAATTTCGACCCGATTGCCGCGACGATTTCGCGTTTGGCGACGGGCGGCGTAAATCCGTGAAGAATCAGCACGGCGCGAAACAAAGCGGTAAAACTCTTCAGACTGCCGACCATTAGATTAGCTAAATCTTCCGCCGAGACCGACGCGCCGATGTAGCTTCGGCGCAGACGAATCAAACGGCTTCGCAGTTCATATTCGGTTTGATGACGCAAAAATTTGTTGGAAATTTCGATGTCTGCCAGCACGTCCGCGCCGTATAAAATTTTGCGGGCGTGTTCCATCTGATAAAACTCAATCGGAAAAACATCCGCCGCGTTGTTCAATTCGGCAACCGTAAAATAGACCGGAACGGAATGTCCCATTCGATTCCACTCGCGCATCGGAGCCTGCGCCGCCCGCAATTCCTTCGGCGTAATTTCGTGCAGTGCAATCAACAAGTTGTAATTCGACAACTCGCGCACAAAATCGCCCGTCGCCGCCGAACCGTATAAAATTACGGAAGCCAAATTTCGTCCGTGCGCCGTTCGCAAATCGTCAATCAATGCGTCGAATTGATTCTTCATAAATAAAAGTTTCTGTTTTCTAGTTTCTGATTTCTAACCTTTTTCAATAACTAGAAACCAGAAAATAGAAACCCGATCCTACCAATCTCCGCCCGCGCCGCCGCCGCCGAAATCGCCGCCGCCGCCGAATCCGCCCCAATCACTGCCGCCGCTGCCGCCGGACGAGCCGCCGCCCCAACCGCTCGAAGATGAGTTGCCTGAGCCGCTGTTCGCTAAAATCGAACCGATCACCCAGGGCAAAGCCGATGCGACACCACCACCGCCGCCGAACCCGCCGCGCCCGCCGCCGCGTCCGCCGCGACTGAAAATTATCAGCATCAGAATAAAAAGAATTATCAAACAGCCCGCACTGCCGAGAAATGATTTGCTCTGCTTACCGCCGGTTTTTTCCGGCGTTTGAGCGGCGACGGGTTCACCCGTTTGTTTCGCCTGAATCGTGCGAATATAGGCATCAATCGTGTCCGAAATTCCTTTGCCGTAATCCTGCTGGCGAAAAGCCGGAACGAGATTTTGCCGTTGCAGTTGTCCGACCAAACCGTCGGGCAGCTCGTCTTCCAGATCGCGGCTGACCTGCGTGTAGTATTTGCGGTCGTTGACGGCGACGAGCAACAGCGCACTCGGATTGTCCTGTTCTTTGGAGCCGATTTTCCAGCCGCGCGAAACCGCCAGCGAATAATCGAAAATGTCGCGGTCGCCGGTCGTCTGCACAATCGCCACCGCCAGTTCGACTTTCGGATTCGTCGAATCTCGAAAAGCAATGATTTTACGTTCGAGTGTCTGTTTAGTATTTGCGTCGAGAACTCCGGCGTAATCCATCACGGGCGAAGTCGGCGCGGGAAGCGGAGAATCATTGATCGAAAACGGCGCGGCGGTTTGCGAGTAAACCGGCGAATTTGCCAGCCATAACAGCCCGCCCAGGAATAAAAATTGAAGAATGGTGGTGGAAAATCTTTTTTTCATCTTCATTATATAAGTCGTTACGCTGAATCTTATCACATTTACGCCGGAAATTTCCGAAAGTTCAATTTCCCAAGACTTCGCGCAGAACGTAATGAAACGAAAAAAACAACGCTGCGCCGCCGAATACCGCCATCGAAACCAGCGGGCGTTTGCCGCCGTGATGATTGACCTCCGGGATTAAATCGCTCGCCGCGACGTAGATCGTTACGCCGCACGCCAGCGGCAGCGCGTAGGCGACTGAAAAACCGATTTTAGTGCCGATCAAATAGAAAAGCAAAACGCCCAGAACCGTCGTCAAGCCGACTAGAGAGGTGGCGATTAAAACCTCTTTGCGTCCTTTGCCGGCGGCTAAAACCATCGAAGCGATGGTGAAGCCTTCGGGAAATTTGTGCAGAAAAACGGCAATGAAAACCAGGACTCCGACTTTGTAATCAACCTGCGCGGCGGCGGCGATGGAAACGCCATCGAAAAATGTGTGAATTAGCAGCCCTCCGATTGCCGTATAAGCTGATGAAGTCGAAATCAGATGGTCGCTGTGAAGCTCTTCGCCCAAATGAAAATGCGGCGCAATCGTATGTTCAAAAAACTGCGTTAAAAGATAACCGGCGAGCAGCAAAATCATCGGAACGAGCAAGGACTCGGCGGACTGCGAATTCTCTTTCTTCAGCCAAATCTCGATAACTTCCGGCAAAACATCCACGAAACTGACGGCGAGCATAAAACCCGCGCCCAGCGCGAGAATATATTTGAGCAGTTTTTTGTATGTTTTGTGAACGCCGACCGGGAACAGAATCAGCCCGCCCAGCACATTTGCCAGTGCCGCGATCAAGCCGAAAATCAGAAGTTGAACGAGACCGGTGTTCATATATTTTGAACGCTGAAAGAATATAAACTCTAACGTAAAATTTTCCGAAAATAAAACGAGCAGTGAAAATTTTCGGCTTTTCGAGCGGCGCAAAACCGGCGTTCCGGCGACGGGGAAATTTAATCAAGTGCTTAAACAAAAAATTAGGAATAATGCTTGACAGCCGCTAAAAAATAATCGTAAGATGCTTAGTAATTAGTTGGAGACGGTTTGAAACGATATTTGATTTGAAAAACTTTTCGCAAATTACGGTGTTTAAGATTTAAGCACTTTTCCCAGAATTATTTTTCAAACGAAAACTACGCGGCAACTGAATTGATTTTACAAAAACAGGACGGTCAAAAATCAGTTTTCCCCAAGTAAAATCAACGGAACAATTTAATTTTAGAGTTCATTACAGGGATTTGACAGGCTAAATCCGACGGTTGAAGTGTGTCTTTTAACCGTTCGGCTGGCTGACGAGTTTGTTTTTTGAAAATGCCGGTAAACATTGAGGAAAACATCCATAAATCGGTTTTGCGAACGGAGACCGTCGAACTGCTTAAGCCGCAGCCGGGCGAAATCTTCGTTGACGCGACGCTCGGATTGGGCGGACACGCCGAAGCGATTTTGGCGGCGGCGGAAAAAACGCGGCTCGTCGGCATTGATCAGGATCGTGCGGCGATTGCCTTGGCGACGCGGCGATTGAGTGGATTCGGGGATCGGGTCAACATTTTTCACGCGAATTTCACCGACCTCAAACGGGTTTTGGCGGCAGCCGGGGTTGAAAAAGTCAGCGGTGTGCTGGCGGATTTGGGCGTTTCGTCTTTACAGTTTGACAGCGCGGAACGCGGATTCAGTTTTCGGTTCGACGCGCCGCTCGATATGCGGATGAACGCCGAGGACGGGACGGAAACCGCCGCCGATTTGCTCGCCGCGCTTTCGGAATTTGAGATCGCGCGAATTATTTACGAATACGGCGAAGAGAGATTATCGCGCCGCATCGCCCGACGAATTGTTTGGAAACGCGAACAGAATGAGCCGATTGAAACGACGCGGCAGCTTGCCGAAACGGTCGAAAAAGCCGTCGGGCGCGGCAGCAAAGACAAGATTCATCCGGCGACGAAAACTTTTCAGGCACTGCGGATCGCCGTTAACGGCGAACTCGACATTTTAGAACGGTTTTTGCGCGACAGCGCGGAACTGCTTGAAAAAAACGGACGCTTGGCAGTGATTACTTTTCACTCTTTGGAAGACCGCATCGTCAAGCAAACCTTCCAAAAACTGGCGGGAAAATGCGATTGCCCGCCGCGCCTCCCGATTTGCGTTTGCGGCGCGAGCCGCGAAGTGGAAATTGTGACGCGCAAGCCGGTTACGCCGGGCGCGATTGAGTTGAAAGAGAATCCACGCGCCCGCAGTGCCAAACTTCGAGTTTGCACAAAATTAAATTGAACTCAAATCATTATTCTTTTTTGGAGAAAGACGAATGACCCGAAGAAACATTCCCGAAAACAAAAAAAGTCAGCGCGTCCAAAAAGGGCACGATTCGATTCCTTGGCGGTATTGTCTGCTGACGTTCGGCTGCGGCGCAATTCTGATCGTCGGCTTTTTTCTCGCGGCGCGGCAGCATTTTTCTTCGATTGATTTCGGAATTAAAAATTCCCGACTGCGCCAGCAAATCGAGAATCTCGAAGGCGATAAACGACGGTTTCAACTGGCGCGGGAAATCGCCCTGTCGCCCGCCGAAATAAAAAAAGCCGCGCAAAAACTCGGCTTTCGGGAAATGACGGCGAGCAATATCGAAGTTTATCGTCCCGCCAAAGACGCGAAAGAAAAGCCGAAATCGTCGCTGATTGAGAGGCCGAAACAAACCTTTTTAGAAGCGGTCGGCACTCTGAAAAAAGAAGATAAAAAATCCGACAGGAACGATAAAAAAGACGACGGCAAATCTTCGGACGCAAAAGAAAACCGGCGAACGCAAATTGCTAAAAAATAAAATTCGCTCAAAAATTCGACGGCACAGTCCTCAAAATAAAATGGCACCACGCGCAAAGACCATCACGAGAAAGAAAAATCCGTCGCAAACGACATTCACGCGCTTTATGCTGGTGGTCGCCATTTTTATCGTCTGGATCGGTGCCATCGGCGTGCGGCTCGTGCATTTGCAGGTTAATCAAAGCGTCTGGCTGCGCGGGCAGGCGCAGGATCAGCGGCGCGACGAACTGAAAAGCAAAACGCTGCGCGGCACGATTTATGATCGCAACGACCGCGCCCTGGCGATGAGCGTCAAGGTCAAATCGCTCTACGCCGACCCGCGCGAAATCGAGGACGTGAATGCGACGGCACAGAGGCTCGCGCCGATTCTGAAAATCAAGTCGAGTGAGATTGCGGCGGATTTGCAAACCGCCAAAGAAAACAACCGGCGATTCGTTTGGCTGGCGCGGAAAATTGACGAAGACACCGCTTTGAAACTGAATCTCGCGCTCGAATCGCCCGAAATCAAAAAGTTCGATTTGCCGAAATTCAACGGTCTGCATTGGCGCGAAGAGCAGAAACGCAGTTATCCGTATAAAAATCTGGCGGCGCAGGTCGTCGGTTTCAGCAACGCGGACGACATCGGACAAGCCGGCATCGAGCAGTCGCAGGAAGCCGTTCTGCGCGGCGCGGTCAGCAGCCGTTGGCGCGACCGCGACCGGCTCGGCAGAGTTTATGACGAGGAAGAAACCGAACAGCGCGAACCGCCGAAAGACATCATTTTAACCGTTAATAATTCGATTCAATATAAAGTCGAAGAAGCGTTGGCGAAAGGTGTGAAGGCGAGCAATTCCAAATCGGGAATGGCGATTGTCGTTGACCCGAAAACCGGCGAGATTCTGGCGATGGCGAATTATCCGACGTTCGACCCGAATCGCTACGCGGAATTCGCGGCGGAAAATTTTCAAAATAAAGCGATTCAGAGCATTTATTCGCCCGGCTCGGTTTTTAAACTCGTAACTTACAGTTCGGCGATCAATGAAGGCTTAATCAATCCGAACGGAATGATTGACTGCCGCCACGGATTTATCGAAGTCGCCGGACATCATTTCAGCGATCCGCACGCGACGAAAGTGATGTCTTACGGCGAGGCTCTGGCGGTTTCGAGCAATGTCGCGGCGATAAAAACGGGTCTCGGACTTGGCAAAGAAAAATTTTATGGGTATGCTCGAAAGTTTGGTTTCGGGCAGCCGGTCGGAATCGAGCTGCCGGCGGAGGCGCGCGGGCAATTTCGCGCCCCGGAAAATTGGTTCGGCGACTCGCTGGCTTCGATGTCTATCGGCTACGAAGTCGGAGTTACGGCGTTGCAGATGGTTTCGGCGTATTCGACGATTGCCAATGACGGCGTGAACGTCAAGCCGCATATTATCAAAGAAATGCGCCACGCCGACGGCAAATCTTTTTCCGTCACGGACGCGGAAAAAACGCCGGTTGTGTCGCCGGAGACGGCTCGCGGTTTTCGCGGAATGCTGCGCCAGGTCGTGTTGAAAGGCACGGCGAAACGGGCGCAGTTAAACGGTTACACGTCGGCGGGGAAAACCGGGACGGCTTGGAAATTTAACGCGAAACTCAAAAGAGTTGACGCGGGAAAATACGTTTCGTCGTTTATCGGGATGGCTCCGGCGGAAAATCCGGCGGTCGTCATTCTGGTCGTGATGGACGAGCCGAGCGGCGGCGCACGCGACGGCGGACAGGTTTCCGCGCCGGTTTTTCGGGAAATCGCCGAACAGATTCTGCCGGAAATGAACGTTGCGCCGGACGGTGAAGTTGTTCAGGATAATTTGACGGCGGAAAATATTCCTTCGGAAGTCGCGCCGGCAGGCTTGAAGATGTCGCCGCCGGAGAAAGCGGAGACGAAGGAAAATAATAGCGAGCCGAAAAAGACCATCGAGAAAATCGGTGGAAGCGAGAGCCGCGAATTCGAGAAAGCCGTCAAAAGCGAAAAGGCGGAAAAATCGGCGGACGCGAAATATGCCGAAAAGGAAACAGAATCTAAAAAAGAAAGCCGCTCGAACGGTGATAAGAAGTCGTCGAAGCCGAAATCGGCGGACGTAAAAAAGGGAAAGCCGAACGGCGACGCGAAAAATAAATCGTCAACCGAAAAGGTGAAAAAGAAAACTTGAAACTCGCCAACGTTATAAAAATTATGAACGCCGAAGCGTCAAATTTCAATCCCGCTCTGCTTGGCAAAACAGTCAAATCTTTCTCGATTGACTCGCGCCAAGTCTCGGCGGGCGAAGTTTTTTTTGCGCTTTCGCAGCCTGATTATCAAAATAACTGTTTTAACGGCGAATTCGCCGATTCGCACGTTTACGTTGCGGCGGCGTTGGAAAAAGGCGCGATTGCGGCGGTTGTGCGCCCTGACCGCTTTCAGGAACATCAAGCGATTTTGGGCGAATTTCAAGACCGTCTGATTTTCGTTGACGACGCGATTGCCGCTTTTCAAAGTCTGGCGCACGGCGTTTATCTGGAATGGAACAAGCCGGTCGTGGCGATTACGGGCAGCGCGGGAAAAACGACGGCGAAGGAATTGACGGCGCACGTTTTAGAATATTCGGGCAGAAAAATTCTCCGCAGTATAAAAAATTACAACAACGGTCTGGGATTGCCGATCACCGTTCTGAAGCTCGCCGCAGATAATTCGTTCGACGCGGCGGTTCTGGAGATGGGAATGTCCACGCCGAACAATGAAATCGCCCGTTTGTGCCGCATCACGCCGCCGGATGTCGCCGTCGAATTGAATGTTTTGCCGGTTCACGTCGAACATCTCGGCTCGATTGAAAACGTCGCCAAAGCCAAAGCCGAATTGATCGAAGGGATGAAACCGGGCGGCACGGCAATTTTGAACGCCGACGATTGGCGCGTCGCGGCGATGCGCGATTTGCACAAAGGCGAAACGATAACTTTCGGAATTGAAAATCAAGCGGACGTTTCGGCGAGCGAGATCGTGATGAAACGCTTTGGCGAAACTCGATTCGTGCTGAATTTACCGAATGAAAAAGCGCACGTGAAGTTGACACTTTCGGGCAAACATAATGTTTCAAACGCGCTGGCGGCGGCGGCGGTCGGTTTCAGTTTCGGAATGGCGGCGCACGACATTGCCGCTGCGCTTGAAACAATTAAACCGCCGTCGCAGCGCGGCGAAGTTCTGCATTTCGTCGAAGGTTTTACCGTTATCAACGATTCGTATAATTCCAATCCCGCCGCGCTTTTGGGAATGGTCGAAACCTTGATTGACGGCGGAAATGAAGCGAAAAGGAAAATCGTCGTCGCGGGCGAAATGCTCGAACTCGGCGCGGACGAGCGGGAAATTCACGCGGCAGCCGGCGAAAAATTAGCGGCAAGCGCGATTGATTTTTTAATCGGAGTGCGCGGTTTGGCACGGGAAATGACGGAGAGCGCGAGTCGGCACGGATTAAAAGAGACGCGGTTTTACGACGGTTCCGAAGCCGCCGGAGAATTTTTAGCAAGCGAAATAAAGTCGGGCGATTTAGTTTTGGTCAAAGGCTCGCGCGGCGTTCGCACGGAAATAATTATCGAAAAATTGCTGGCGAAATTCGAGTTGGAAAGTGAAAAATAAGAACGGGAATTTACAACGATAGACAGGCTTGACAGAATAAAAAAGTGATAAATTCAGAATCTGAAATCTAAAATACAACCGATGCTTTATTACTTTTTGTATCAAGTCATTTATCAAACCTACGGGCGCGGCGGCGAGTCCATTTTTTATAAAGGTTTGAACGTCATTCAATACGTGACGTTTCGGACGGCTTGGGCGACGATTACGGCACTGCTTATTTCGCTGCTTTTCGGCGGCAAAGTCATCAATAAACTGGCTGATTTGAAAATCGGACAGGAAATTCGGGAAGAGTTAGCCGAAGAACACCACGCGAAAAAAGGAACGCCGACGATGGGCGGAATTTTGATTCTCGGCTCGGTTTTTCTTTCGACGCTTCTCTGGGCGCGGCTCGACAGTCTTTATTTGTGGCTGGCTTTGGGAGCGACGACGGCGTTTGGCTTAATAGGTTTTGTTGACGATTACGTCAAAATCGTCAAAAAGCGCAGCCTGGGATTGACCGGCTGGCAAAAGATTCTGGGACAGCTTTTGACCGCGATCATCGTCTGGGGCTGTCTCTACTGGTTTACGAATTATCCTTGGAATCTGAGCGTTCCGTTTTTTAAGCAGACGGCGATTTCCGATTTTAGTCAAGCGGTTACTTGGATTTACGCCGTTCCATACTTGTTTTTTATTATTTTCGTTCTTTTGGGTTCTTCCAACGCGGTGAATCTAACCGACGGAATGGACGGGTTGGCGGCGAGCATCACCTTTATTGCGATGGCGGCTCTGACGGCTTTGACTTATGTTTCGAGCGATGCGCGATGGTCGGAAATACTGCTGATTCAGCACAAACCCGAAGCGGCTGAATTAACGGTTTTCTGCGGCGCGATGGTCGGCGCGAGTCTCGGATTTTTATGGTACAACGCGCCGCCCGCGCAGGTTTTTATGGGCGATGTCGGCTCGCTGGCAATCGGCGGCGCGCTCGGCACGGTGGCGATACTGACGAAACAGGAACTTCTGCTGGTCTTTATCGGCGGCGTTTTTATTATCGAAGCCCTTTCGGTGATGCTGCAAGTGAGTTATTTCAAACTCACCAAGCGCACTAATAAAGGTGTCGGCAAGCGTATTTTTAAGCAAGCACCGCTGCACCATCATTTTGAGATGTGCGGTTGGAAGGAGCCGAAAATCGTGTTTCGATTTGTGATTATAGCGATACTTTTCGCGCTGCTCAGTTTGTCAACATTGAAATTGCGGTGAAATGAATTTTAACAGGATGGGCAGGATAAGCAGGATAAATTCACCTGATCGAAGAACTGATTTCTGGAGTTAGAACGCTTGTCGAGCAAATTAAAAAATCCTGTAAATCCTGTTTATTGTATTAAAATTTTTGGTTAATCAATTGAAATTAGAAGGCAGAAAAACTTTAGTTCTCGGCGCGGGCAAATCGGGTGTCGGCGCGGCGCGATTTCTCAAGCAGCGCGGCGCAACGGTCGCACTGCACGATAAAAAGCCGTTTGAAGGTTGGTCAGAAGAGGCGCGTTCTTTGAGGGCGGAGAAAATCGGATTGATTGACGGACAACTTCCGTCGTGGTTGCTCGATCAGATTGATCTGGTCGTGATTTCGCCCGGAGTGCCGACGAATTCGATTCCGGCGCGTTACGTTGACCGTAAAGATGGCGAAGTAATCGGCGAAGTCGAGTTGGCTTACCGCTTTACGAAAGGTCGCGTCGTCGGCATCACCGGCTCGAACGGCAAAACGACGACGACGACCTTGATCGGCGAGATTTTGAAAAATGCCGGAATTCCGGCGCAGGTCGGCGGCAATATCGGAACGGCGTTGATAGATTTGGCGGAAAGTTCGACTGATGAGATGTGGACGGTTTGCGAGCTTTCGAGTTTTCAACTGGAAACCATCGTAGATTTTCGCCCGCACGTCGCCGTCGCCCTGAATGTTACGCCGAATCATCTCGACCGCTACGATTTTTTTTCGGATTACGCCGCCGCGAAACATCGTCTTTTTACCAATCAAACGGCGGAAGACATCGCAATTTTGAACGCCGACGACGAAATTACGGCGAGTTGGGCGAGCGGATTAAAGGCGAAAGTCGTTCTTTTCAGCGTGAAAAAGGAACTCGACGAAGGTTTGTTTTTGCGCGAACGCGATTTGATTTGCCGTGCCGACGACGTGGAAAAAATTCTGACGACGCGCGACGAGATTTACCTGCGCGGCTCGCACAACGTCGAAAATGTTTTAGCGAGTCTGGCGGTCGGCTTGGCTTGCGGCGCGTCGCCCGCTTCGATGCGCGAGACGGTGAAAAATTTCAAAGG
>JAYVKL010000007.1:0-4431 GCA_043768465.1 Pyrinomonadaceae bacterium | reverse complement strand
GCCAGTCTCGCCAGATTTGAAGTGTTCTGCCGGATCATCGCAATCAAAAAACTCGCCAACAACTCGACTCTGCGCCGGTCTAATGATAAGTTTGCTCGTCATGCGGCAAAGCATTCGGAGGTGTTTCTTTCATATATACAAGAGCTATGCCAGCTCGAAAACACATCCGCTTTCTATTTTCAAATATCTTTCAACACTGTTTTTGTCCCGTGCAGAAATGCACCATAGAACCCTCCGCCATTGGATAGAGCGTGAAAAGTAATACAAAACATTCTACAACAAAAGCAATGATTAAAGATTTCAAATAAAGTTTCCGATTTTTTCTCATAAAAACTTTATCGTTCATTCAGCGATTGTTTGAAGAATTCAATCACGCTTTGGTCGTAAGCCGTTGACTGTTCGAGCGAAGCACTTATCAAACTATAACCCGACGGATTCAGATTGGTTTTTGTTTCGACTTTCATCGAATTGGAAAAACAGCGGCTCAACTTCACGGTCGAATCCTGCAAATCCGTCGCGTCCGCCCCGGCGAGCAACAAAACCTGCCGATTATTTAACGATTTTGCTGTGTCGCAGGCAGAATCGCGGCGGTAACAGCCATTATAAAAATAAAAACGCGAGCCGAAGGCAGCGAATTTTGCCGTTACGAAACTCGCAAAGGGGAAGCGGCGATCAACTGCCGCTGCCAGCACCTTGTCCGAATCGTTCGGGACGGAATCGAGTGCCAGAGCCTTGATGCTGTCGTCTTTGGCGGCAGTCGAAAGCGCGGCGAGTGCGCCCATCTCCACGCCGTAAAAGCCGATGTTTTTTCCGACCAGAGCCGTTTGGTTTTCAGTTTTTAATCCGCGCAAGTATTCGACTGCTGCCGCCGCGTCGTCCGCTTCGCAGCCGCCGAAAGACGATGCCGAGACAGTCGCGTTTAAGCCGTGTCCGCGTTCATCCGGCATCAAAACCGTGAAATTCGTGGCTTCGTTTAATTTAACGGCGAGGTCTAGAACCCGTGAACGATCCGCGCCGTAAGCGTGGAGAAAAACGACTGCCGGAAGATTTTCCGCGCCCTTTAAAAGCCAGCCGCGTGATGAGGTTCCGTCTTGGTTCGCCCAGTTTTCATCCGTCACCCGTGCGCCGCGTGTGCTGAATTGCCCGTAATGTTCGGGCGTAACCAGATATTCGGTGCGCGGCGGAACCGAAGCCGTGTGAAACAGCCAGACCGAAGCTCCGACGATTGCTAAAGTCAGCAGCAAAACTATCGGGAAAATCAGCCGGTATAAACTCTTGAAAATGCGTTTGGTTTTTACCATAAAATTGTGCGTCGGAATAACCGGAAAAGTTAAAGATAATACAACTTGGAGTCAGTTTTGCGAGTCTTAAAAGTCAGCCGTTGAAAAAAGACTTTTGGTAAGCTAACTAAAATGTTATCATAAAAACCCCAGCAAAAGGAAGAGTTTTATCATCATGAAAAAGGCTGCAATCTCCGCGTGTTTATTGATTATTTCTATATTTCATCTGAATTCGTTCGCCCAAACCCGCGCCGCAATTCAGCCGAATTCAGACGGCGTTAAATCTTCGAGCGTCGGGTTTTTTCCGCTTTCCGAATTAAAAGAAGGAATGAAAGGGACGGCGCGAACGGTTTTTCGCGGCAGTGAACCGGAAGAGTTTCAAGTCGAAATCCTCGGCATTATTCCCGGCTATATCGGACCGAAACAGGATATGATCGTCGGGCGTATTTCCGGCGGAAGTGCCGACCGAACGAGCGTTTTCGCGGGAATGTCCGGCTCGCCGGTTTACATTGACGGCAAACTCGTCGGGGCGATTTCCTACAGTTTTCCTTTCTCGAAAGAACCGATTTGCGGCATCACGCCGATTGCCCAGATGCTTTCGATTTTCGAGCAGAATCAAAACATAAAAATCAAATCAAACGAGCCGCGAGCCGTTTCGTTCGCCGAATTAGCCGCGACCGATTGGAAGCCGAATTTCACGGAAAACGTCAAAACTTCCAATCTAATTACGGGCAATCCCGGCGCGAGTGCGATGTCGGAGACAGCCGCCGGACAGACGTTTCAGCCGATTGCCACGCCGCTCGCCTTCAGCGGTTTTTCTCAGGATACTTTGAATAAATTCGCTCCGCAATTAGCCTCTGTCGGTTTGATGGCAGTGGCGGCGGGCGGCGGCACGGCGCGAATTTCGTCGCTTAAAATCTCGAACGAGAACACCTTAAAAGGCGGCGCGTCGGTTTCGATGTCGCTTGTTCGCGGCGATGTTTCGATTGCGGCGGCGGGAACGGTGACGATGCGCGACGGCGATAAAATCTACGCTTTCGGGCATCCGTTTTTAAGTCTTGGAACTTCCGATTTGCCGATGTTCGAGTCGAGCGTCGTCGCCGTCGTGCCGAGCGTCAATAATTCTTTTAAACTCGCCGTCCCGAACAATTTAGTCGGCACGATGACGCAGGATCGAGCGACCGGCGTTTTTGGGAAACTCGGTCAGTCGCCGAAAATGATTCCGGTTAAATTAAATCTCAAAACCAGTCGCGGACAAGTTGAGAGCTATAATTTTGAGGTGACAAAAGACGATTTTTTAACGCCGATTCTGCTGAATATGACCGTTTACAATTCGCTGACGGCGAACGAGCGCGGACTCGGCGATTCGCTGATTTCCATCAGCGGCGAAATTAAATTAAGGAACCAGCCGCCGGTGAAAATCGAACGCCGATTCAGCGGCGCGGCGGCTTCGCAGATGGCTTCGGCGGCGGTTTCGATTCCCGTTCACGCGCTGCTCGACAGCCGTTTCGACAATTTGGAAATTTCGGAAATCACCTTGCATTTGACTTCAACCGACGGCAGCAAAACGGCGACGCTCGAACGGCTCGCGCTCGACCGCGCCGAAGTTAAAGCGGGCGAAACTTTTGAAGTGCAGGCGTTCGTCAGAACCGACACGGGCAGAGTTCTGGCGCAGAAAATTTCCGTCAAAATTCCCGCTGACACGCCCGCCGGAGCTTTGCTCGTTGCCGTCGGCGACGGCAGTTCGTTGAATGCGACGGCGACGTTTCGCCAATTTGTCCCGAAGGATTTGAGCGAACTCGTCAGAACCATCAACGATGTCAAAAAATCCGACCGGCTTTATGTTCAGACTTCGCGCCTCACGAACGGCGCGATTATCGGCGCGAGCGAGATGCCGAATCTGCCGCCGTCAATGCTGGCAACCTTGAACAACGACCGCACGACCGGCGGATTCAAGCCAATCTTGCAGACCGTTTTAACCGAGCAGGAACTCGCGCCCGCCGAATTTATCGTAACGGGACAGCAGGTTTTGACGATTGAAGTTAAGCGATAATTTTTTAGCCACAGAGAACACAGGGTTCACAGAGAGAGTTTTTAGTTTTACTCGCTGATTTTCTCGCCGACTATTTAATGAACGCCAACATCCGAATGGTGGTCACGGAAAGTTAGAAATTTTATTTTGCGGGTTTCCTCTCTGTGTTCTCTGTAAACTCGGTGGCTAAATTGCCTTTAAATTATGAAAAACGATTTACCGAAATTTCTTCAGGCGATCAGCTTTTCCGCCAAAAAACACGTGACTCAGAAACGAAAAGGTGCAGACGAACAGCCGTATATTAATCACGTTCTGGAAGTGGCGAATTTGCTGGCGAATGTCGGACAAATCGCAGATTTCGACGTTCTAATCGCCGCCGTGCTGCACGATACGATTGAAGATACGAAAACGAGCGAAGCGGAAATCACCGGACTTTTCGGGCGCAAAGTTTCCGCGATGGTCTTGGAAGTAACCGACGATAAAGCTCTGCCGAAAGCGCGGCGTAAAGAACTGCAAATCGAACACGCGCCGCATTTATCGGCGGGCGCGAAACTCATTAAACTCGGCGATAAAATCAGCAACATCCGCGACGTATCGGAAAATCCGCCGGGTGGCTGGTCAATGGAACGGCGAATGGAATACGTCAGTTGGGGTGAGAAAGTGATTGACGGACTGCGCGGCGCGAATGCGAATCTCGAAAAGCATTTCGACGAATTAATCATCACAGCAAAACGGAGCTTTCAATAATTTTTTAACCGCATAGGCAGGTCGTCGAAAGCTACGCGATATTTTGTTTTTCGTTCAGCGTCCACGCTCTCGGCGTGTTTCCGCCGCGCTTCGCTCTGCGGAGGGAACAAAGTGCGTTCCGCGTTTGGACTCTGAACGAAGCAAAATACCTTGTTAATTTTGTTGACCTGTTTAAAAACAGAGGACACATAGAATACTTTAAAATCTATGTGTCCTCTATTTCTATGCGGTTAATTACCTGGAGCCTGTTATGAACTTCAAGCCATCAGATCAGCGAATCGTTTGAGCATCAGCACGGCGAATGCCGGAAAATGCTGTCCCGCCAAGGTTCCCGGCAATCGTTCATAATCCCGTGCGAATCATCCACCGCAA
>JAYVKL010000006.1:0-16270 GCA_043768465.1 Pyrinomonadaceae bacterium | reverse complement strand
TAAGCGAGCCAGCAGATGATCGGATTATTTTGGACTATTTGATTTGACTGATTCGCATTCGTCGTCCGCGAATCGGTCAATTTTGTATTATTCGCCTTGATTTCGTCGAGCCGCGCCATATTTTCCGGCGACGAAATGGCGACGACGTGCTGCATTCGATGTTCGCTGGTTTCGCCGATGTCGTAAGTTTTCACGCGGTCGGGCGCGGCTTTGGCAATCGCTTCGACGACCCGTTCCATCTGCGCGTAAGTCGTGTGAAAATCGCCGACATCGTAGCGCAAAATTGACTGCGGGCGCGGCACTTCGGCGCGGAAGTCGCCGCGCGTGTAAAAGTCGAATTTTGCTTCGGTCTGCGACCAGACCAACTGATTCGAGGCGAGACAAACGAAGACGGTGAACAACAGAAATTTAATTTTCATCATCAATACTTTCGGCTTTACGGATTCGGGAAGAACTCCATAAGATATTAAACCGTCAAGGCTTAAACGCACAAAGAAGCAGGCAGGGTTTTCAAAATTATGCGATGTCCGCGCTGTCAATATCCGCGAATGAAACGCTGGAACGAGTTGAACGAAGACGAAAAATTTATCGCCGAAAGGCTGCCGCCGGCGGCAGAATACACGCGCCGGGGAAGAGAAGAACATCTGTTCTGCCCGCGCTGCCGGAATGAAATCGCCGAAAAGCCAATCGAAAATTGTTAGCGTTCATTCGGCTAAATTAACGCGCCGCAGCAAATCCGTGTAACGGGCATCGCCGCGCAGCGAGTCGAGTGCCGGGTCAACTTTGATCGAAACCAAGTCGGCTTGCCGCTGCTTATAAGATTTTTCCAGCCACTCGAAAGCCGTTTCCTTATCGCCGATCAAAGCAAACGCGCAGCCGACGAAATACGGACTATTTTTCGCCGCATCGGATTTTGCGAGCGATTCGGTGAAGGCGCGCGCCTCGTCAATGAGTCCGTCGGCAGCCAGAATCAGAATGCGTTTCGGGTTATCCGAAGGCGTTTTGTTTATCGCGGCGGTCGCTTCTGCCAACATTCCCTTTTGTATGTAAGATTCGGCGATCAGCGTGTTGGCGAAAGATTCGTCGGGGTAAGCGACGAGCATTAATTCGGCTTGCTCAATCGCTTTGTCCGGTTTGCGCCAGTAATAATAAAGTTCCGCTAAATTTAACTGCACGCCGAAAGATAACGGATCAACTTCGCGCACACGGAAAAGTTCGGCTTCGGCTTTCTCAAATTCGCCGCGCACCGTGTAGATATTTGAAAGCCACAGATGCGCCGTCAGATAATTCGGATTTTTGGCTAAGGCTTGCCGGTAATAATTTTCCTGCGTCGCCGAATCGTAACTATTCAGCGTCTTGACCGTGCCTAAAACCATATACGCGCCGGCGAGCGAATCGTCCAGTTCCAACGCTTTGTTGGCGTGAAATTCGGCAAGCGGCGCGGCAGTTCCGGGTATCACGATTGAATTGGTTTCCGACACCATATAAACGGTGGCTAAACCTTCGTGCGCGAGGGCGTAGTTCGGATCAATCTGCAACGCCTGATTGTAAAATTCAATCGCTTTTTTCAGATCCTCTGCGCCGAGCCGATTGCGGTAATAAAGTCCCTGCAAATAAAGCTGATAGGCTTTGGCGTTCGGCGTATAACGCGAGGCGGACGGGTTTTCGCCGCACAATCTGATTTTCAATTCGGCGACGATTTGACAGGCGATGCCGTCCTGCATCGCAAAAATATCCGCTAATTTTTTCTGCGCCGAATCGCTCGCCCACAGAACGCTGCCGTCTTTGACGTTGACCAGCCGAACTTCGACGCGAAGCTGTTCGCCGCTTTTCCGCAAACCGCCTTCGAGAATCGTTTCCACGCCGAGCTTTTCGCCGATTTCCTGCGCCGGCACATCTCTGTTTTTAAATTGAAACGCCGAACTGCGCGAGATGACTCTAAGCGATTCAAGGCGCGAAACTTCGTTGATCAAACTTTCCGTGATGCCGTCCGACAGATAATCATTCGCCGCCTCGCCCGTCAAATTCTTAATCGGCAAAATGGCAATCGAACGCCGGGCGGCGACGGTTTCGGTTAAGGTTTGCGCCCCGGCATTTTTCGGCGGCGGACGATTGACGAAAAAGGCGAGCGCGACAAAAGCAATCGAACAAACGGCGAGAACCAAAACAAAAATCGGACGGCTGATGAGTTTCGCGCTCAAAATTTGGCTTTCGTTTCCCGTCTTTTGTTTTTCGTTTTTTGTCTCTTGTCCTTCGTCTTTCAGATGTTGCCCGCCGTCGTTCGCTCTTCTTTCCACCTGTCGTCTGCCGCCGCCGACTGCCTGCGTCTCCGCAGAAACCGTCCCGACGAAACGATAACCGCTGCCGCGCCGGGTTTCAACGAAGCGCGGCGATTTTTCCGTATCGTCCAATGCCTTGCGAATCGCACCGACGCATTTTCGCAAGGCATCGTCGTAAACATCGTGTCCGTCCCAGAATTTATTTAGCAGTTCGTCGCGGCTGACGACACGCTCGCGGTTTTCGATAAGAAAAAGTAAAACGTCGAACGGGCGTTTGGCGAGGTGAATCTGCGCCGCGCCGCGCCGCAGCGATTGCAGTTCGGTTTCCAAATTAAACTCGCCGAAAGCGTAATTTTTGTGATGTCCGCTGCCGTTTTCCATCGTCTCCAGATATTTCCGCTGAATTTCCGCTTCGTTTCCGTTTAACTGCCGGATTTCGCATCGTTCGCAAGATTAAACTAGGCTTTCAAAACGCCCTTTACGTTTTTAGTATGCCGGATGACGCGCATCATAAACTTGTTTTGCGTCCGTTCCAAGTTCTTGCTGCGAATTTAAGGAATTTAGAACACGATGTTTCGCCAATTATTTTCCAAAAGAGTTTTTCCGTCGGCATTTTGTCGCTGTTCCATCTGCTTTCGGCGCGGATGGAAACTAACAACATAAAGCGATTGCCGTCATCGTTATAAAGACGATTTCTACAAACCTCGCTGCTTCCTGCGAGCAATAAAAGACATTAGGAGAAAAAAATGAACAACCAAAAACAACTGCCAACAGCTTTTAATCAAGTCTCGTTTAATCGTTTCAATTACCGTCCGCCCGAAGTCAGAGCGCGGACAGGCATCATCATTAAAAAAGGCTGGCGGATAACGGGCGCGGTTTTGTGCGCTTCCTTGCTCTTGACGCTGTTCTGCTGGACGGGCTGGCAAGCGGTCAAAGCCGATACGGTCCTCGGCACTGTTCCGGCTGGCATCCAGCCGCGCGCCGTCGCGGTCAATCCGGTGACGAATAAAATTTATATCGCTAATAGCGTCACCGCCGGGACCGTGACGGTAATTGACGGGACGAACAATTCGACCGCAACCGTTATCGTTGGCAATAGTCCGAACGCCATCGCGGTCAATCCGGTGACGAATAAAATCTATGTCGTTAATACTCAGGACGCGAATTTGACGGTCATTGACGGGACGAATAATTCGACGGCAACCGTTACGACCGGCGGAAATCCCATTGCCGTCGCCGTCAATCCGGTGACGAATAAAATCTATGTCGCCAATAGCGGCAGCAGTAGTGTGACGGTCATTGACGGCACGAACAATTCAACCGCAACTGTTCCGGTCGGGAACACTCCTTTAGGCATCGCGGTCAATCCGGCAACCAATAAAATTTATGTCGTTAATCAAAGCGATAACAACGTGACGGTGATTGACGGCACAAACAACTCGACAACCTCCGTTGCGGTCGGGACAACTCCCCAAGGCATCGCGATCAACCCGGCGACGAATAGAATCTATGTGACTAATCGCGGTTCAAACAATGTCACGGTGATTAACGGAACAAACAATTCGACGGCAACCGTCGCAATTGCGGGAGATCCGCGAACCGTCGTGGTCAATCCGGTGACGAATAAAATCTATGTTCCCGAATCCGCCACTAACATTGTCGCGGTGATTGACGGAGCGACCAACTTGACGACACCCGTCACGGTCGGTTCAAATCCATACGGTGTCGCGGTCAATCCGGTGACGAATAAAATTTATGTCGGTAATTCTTTCGCCGGCGGCGTAACCATCATTGACGGGATGAACAATTCGACGACAGCGGTTCCGGCGGGTTCAGGTCCCCAGGCAGTCGCGGTCAATCCGGTCACGAATAAAATCTATGTTCCTAATAACAGCAATGACGTGACGGTGATAAGCGGCGATGATAATACGACGGCGGCGGTGACGGTTGGTTCGGTTCCGCGTGCGGTGGCGGTCAATCCGGTGACGAATCGAATTTACGCCGCTAATTTTAGCGGCAGCAGCGTCACGGTGATTAACGGGACGAACAACACACTAGCGGCAACCGTCACGGTCGGCACAAACCCTTCCGCCGTCGCGGTTAATCCGATAACGAATAAAATATATGTCACTAATCAAGGCAGCGCGAATGTGACGGTGATTGACGGCGCGACCAACTCGCCGACCAACATCACCATTGCGGCGGGCGGCTTTCCCTTTGCCGTAGCGGTCAACCCGGTCACGAATAAGATTTATGTGACCAACAACGTGAGCAATATATCGGTGATTAACGGCGCAACTAACACTGTGATGGCGAGCATCACGGTGGCGGCTGGCTCGAATCCGCGCTCGGTGGCGGTCAACCCGGCAACTAATAGAATTTACGTCGCTAATGTGGGTCTCAATAATGTCACGGTGATTAACGGCGCAACGGATACGGTGGTGGGAACGCCCGTGGCGGTCGGCGTAACTCCCGCCGGTGTAGCAGTCAATCCGGTCACGAATAAAATTTACGTCGCCAATAACAACAGCGCAAACGTCTCGGTGATTGACGGCGTAACCAACACGGTGACAGCGACCGTGACGGCTGAAGCAGGTCCATCCGCCGTCGCCGTCAATTCGATAACCAATAAAATTTACGTCAGTAACGCCAATAACCCGCCGCCCAACGGCAACAGCGTGACGGTGATTGACGGAACTAATAATTCGACGACCACGGTAATTGACGCGGCTGCCGTAACTCCTTCTGCCGTCTCGATCAATCAGGCGACCAATAAAATCTATGTCGCTAATTTCAGCAGCGCGAATGTCACGGTGATTGACGGGACGAACAACTTCCTGACAACCGTCGCGGCTGACTCAAGTTCCCGTGGTGTCGTGGTCAATCCGATCACGAATAAAGTCTATGTCACTAATCAAGCCGCCAACAATATAACGGTGATAACGCCCGCGCCGACCAATGCCATTCCGCTCAATACAACGGTCGCGCCGCTTGCCGGAAATACGACGGGCAACAGCACGCCGACCTTTACGCTGACGGCGACCTCGACTTACGCGCCGACCGCACCGCCGCCGCAAAACATCTATTTTCAAGTGGACACCGCCAACGGAACGTGGACAAAAGCGACAAATACCGGCAGCACCGCGACGACCGTCACGGCAACCGCCACCACTGCCGCATTGCAGCCCGGCATTCACATTCTCTACTTCTACGGTTCGGACGGTTCGGACGCGACTTCGATTAACCCGTTTGCCGGTGGCGGCGATGACGGCGGCGGGAATTTATTCGATCACCGGCGTTTCGGCAAGCAAGCGTTCGACGACTTCGCGCCGGAATCGAGCGCGGTAATCGGCGGCATCAACGCTTATTTGTTTCTGGTTGCTCCGGTTGCGACGGCGGCGGGCGTGACGGTCGGCGGGCGCGTCTTGACGGCGGAGGGGCGCGGGATTCGCAACGCCCGCGTTTTGTTGACCGGCACGACGGGCGAAACGCGCTCGGCGTTGACCAACCCGTTCGGCTATTATCGTTTTTACGATGTGCCGGCGGGCGAAATTTACATTTTCAGCGTGTCGGCAAAACGATTTCATTTCCAAAACTCGACCCAGGTTTTGAGTATCACGGAAGACCTCGAAAATCTCGATTTCGTCGCTAATCCGTGAAAATTTGAATTAGATAAGGAAAAAATTAGGTTGATGCCGGAACTCCTGTTCGGCGGCGTTCCGGCGGCGAGGCAATCCGATATTCACCGATTTTATCCGTTTCAATCATCCGTCATCGGTGAACATCGGTGGTCAGAGTTTCCGGTTGCCATTGAGTTTTTGAACTTTCGGACACGCTCCGAGAGTTACGGCTTTTCCCCGGCTCAAGCCGTTAACTCTGAATACGTTGAATCGTTTTGTCAACGCTTCTAAACTTTGATTTCTTTGCTGACGATATTGACCAGCCGCATCGCCGCCAGAGAAAAAAAGGATTTTCGCGCTTTTGACGAACGTCCCGTTGGCACTCCGATCCGACGTTTATTTTATTGATTGAATTGACATTTGTCCTTCACAAACCAGAGGGCAAAAAGGAGAAAATAAAAATGAGAAAAGATTATTTTATGAATAACAAAATCCTATCGTCAGCGATTATGTTAATCGCATTTTTCGGTTTCGCGCCGGTTATGAACGCGCAAACCACGCCGAAGGCGCAAGTCAGTCTCGGCTATAACGAAGTTAATCCATCGCAATTTTTAGTTTGGGATTCGACCTTAACCGCCGTCGGCTGGTATCTCACGCCCGCCGCGCCGTTTAGTTTGACCGGCGTTCAGACTAATTTCAACGCCGTGCAGCAAACCGGTTCGCAGGACCGAAACGTGACGGTCGAAGTTCTCACCGACCGCCGCGCCGTCGGCGGAGCGCTGCTCCGTTCGGTGGTTTTCAATTCCGCGAGTGCGCGTGGACGTTTGGGCGGCGTTACTTTCGCGCCCGTTACCTTAAACGCCGGAACTCGTTACTTCATCGGCTTTCGCGGCATCTCCGGCATCGGCATCAACACGACGACCGACGCGGGCGCGGTCAACTGCGGCGCGTGTCTCTATCTCGATAATCAAAGTTCGGCGGAAGGTCAATATGCGGCTCGCGGCGGCTCGAATCAGCCGAGCGCACAAGACCAGCCGATTATTCGCCTCATCGGAACAATCGTCGGCAACGGCAACGCCGCGAGCCGCAACTTCGACGGCGACGGCGACGGAATTTCCGATTTGACCGTTTTTCGTCCGAGCACCGGCGCGTGGTATCGCTTAAATAGTTCTGGCGGACAATTTTCCGGCGTGGCGTTCGGCGCGTCCACCGATCTGCCGACCGGCGGCGATTTTGACGGCGATGGTTTATCGGATATTTCGGTTTTTCGTCCGTCCAACGGTTATTGGTATCGTCTGAACAGTTCAAACGGCACTTTTGTCGCCGTTCCATTCGGAGCGGCAGCCGACCGTCCGGTGGCGACGGATTTCGACGGCGACGGCAAAACCGACATCGCCGTCTTTCGCCCGTCAAACGGCACCTGGTATTTTTTGCGTAGCTCGGACGGTTCTTTCGGCGGCATCGCTTTCGGGCAAAACGGCGATATTCCGCTTCAGGCTTCGCCGACCAACTGATAAGATTTCCGAGAGATTGCAGGTTCGTCGGGAAATTGATTTAGGTTTTTCCCGCAAAACCAAATCCGCCGCAAGTTAAGAAAAACTTACGGCGGATTCGGTTTTTGACTTTACAGCGCATCAGTTTATTTAATAACGACGTTCACCAGACGATTCGGCACAACGATGACTTTAACGATTTGTTTGCCGTCGGCGTGTTCCTTAACTTTCGCATCGTTTAACGCCATTTGTTCCAAATCTTCCTTCGACGTTTCGGGCGAAGCGATTAGTTTAGCGCGGAGTTTGCCGTTGATTTGCACGGGAATTTCGATTTCATCGGCTTTCGCCAGAGATTCGTCGGCAATCGGAAACATCGCGCCCGACTGCAAAATTCCCTTTTCGCTCGCCGTCAAAATTTCCCGCATTTCTTCGGCGAAATGCGGCGCGTAAGGCGCGAGCATCAAGACTAAACTCTCGACGGCTTCACGAACGGCGAATTTTTCCGCATCGGATGCCGCGTTCGGCTCGACTTTGAAGTCACCGAGCGCGTTCGACAATTCCATCAGAGCCGCCACCGGCGTATTGAATTGGTAAGATTCAAAGCTTTCCGTGATGCGTTTGATGGTTTGATGAGTTTTCCGCCGCAGTTTTCGCGCCTCAACTGATTTGTCAGAACCGTCTGCGGTAGCGGAGAGACTTGCGTTACGATTAAATCCATCCGCTACCGCAGATGGTTCTGACAACACATTTTGCCAGCGAAAAACGAACCGATAAACTCGCTGCAAAAATCTGACCGCGCCTTCGATGCCGGTTTCCTGCCAGACTAATTCGTTTTCGGCGGGCGCGGCAAAGAGCGCGAAGATTCGCACTGCGTCCGCGCCGTAAATCGCAATCATATCGTCGGGATCAACGCCGTTGTATTTGGACTTCGACATTTTTTCGACCGCCGTGCGAATCGGCGAATCGTCGGTTTTCAGAACGGCGGCGGAAATTTTGCCTTTCTCGTCGCGCTTGATTTCCACTTCGTCCAGCGCAACGTAACTCGCCTTCGATTCCGAATAAAATGATTCGCCGACGACCATTCCCTGCGTCAAAAGATTTTTCACCGGCTCGTCAAAATTCACTAATCCCAAATCGCGCATCACCTTCGTCCAAAATCTGGTGTAAAGCAAGTGCATCACGGCGTGGTCAACGCCGCCGATATATTGGTCAACCGGCAGCCAGTAATTGGCGATTTCGGGCGCAAACGGCGCATTTTCGTTTTTCGGGTCGGTGTAGCGAAAGTAATACCACGACGAATCAACGAAAGTGTCCATCGTGTCGGTTTCGCGTTTCGCCGGTTCATTGCAGTTCGGGCAAGTCGTGTTGACGAATTCTGGCACTTTCGCCAGCGGCGATTCGCCGATGCCGGTAAACGGCGCGGTTTCCGGCAATTCAATCGGCAGATTCTCATACTTTTCGGGAACCGCGCCGCACTTTTCGCAATAGACAATCGGAATCGGTGCGCCCCAAAACCTCTGCCGCGAAATTCCCCAATCGCGTAGCCGATAAGTCGTCGCCGCTTCGCCGAAATTATTTTCTTCGGCAAACCGCGTCATTTCCCGTTTCGCGTCTGCGCTCGTTTTGCCCGACCATTCGCCGGAATTCGTCAAAATTCCGTAATCGGTAAAAGCCTGTTCGATTTGGGATTTGGGATTTGGGATTTGGGATTTCGACTCTTCATTCTCGACTCTCGACTCTCGACTCTCGACTACTTTCCGAATCGGCAAACCGAATTTCCGCGCAAACTCGAAATCGCGTTCGTCGTGCGCTGGAACGCTCATCACCGCGCCCGTGCCGTATTCCGACATCACATAATTGCCGATCCAAACGGGCAATTCTTCGCCGCTGAATGGATTTATCACTTTCAATCCGGTATCAACGCCGTCTTTTTCGACTTCCTCGCCGTATTCGGTCGGCTTGGCTTTCTCGATTTTAATCGCTTCGATTTTGGCTAAAACATTCGCTGACAATTCAGCTTGATGCGCTTTGATAATCGGATGTTCCGCCGCCACGACAACCGCGTTCGCGCCGTAAATTGTATCAATGCGCGTGGTGAAAACTTTTATTGATTCCAAGTTGCTGGTTGCTGGTTGCTGGTTGCTGATTGCTGGTTCCAACTTTGTTTGCAGCCTGGAATCTGAAACCTGAAACCTGGAACCTGGAACCTGAAACCTGAAACCTGAAACCTGAAACTCGACAAACGCGCCTTCGCTTTTCCCGATCCAGTGTTTCTGCATCGTCAAAACCCTTTCCGCCCAGCCCGCTTCGATTTCCGACATCGCCGTTAAAAGTTCTTCGGCATAAGCCGTGATTCGCAAAAACCACTGCGCCAAATCTTTCTTTTCAACCGCCGTTCCGCACCGCCAGCACACGCCGCCCGAAGCCTGCTCATTTGATAACGTCGTCAAGTCTTTCGGACACCAATTGACCCGCGTCATCTTTTTATACGCCAAGTCTTTTTCTAACATTTTGAGGAAAAACCACTGGTCGAATTTGTAGTATTCGGGACGATGCGCGGCGATTTCCCGTCGCCAATCGTAGGAAAAACCGAGCTTCTGCAACTGCGCCCGCATTTGATTGATGTTGTCTTCCGTCCATTCACGCGGATTCACACCTTTTTTTATCGCGGCTTGTTCGGCAGGCTGACCGAAACTGTCCCAGCCAATCGGATGCAAAACATTGAAGCCTTGAAGCCGTTTATACCAAGCCAGCGCGTCGCCGATGGAATAGTTGCGGACGTGTCCCATATGCAGCCTGCCGGACGGATACGGCAGCATCTCCAGCGCGTAAAACTTTTTGCGCGTCGGGTCCGCGTCGGCTTCAAAGGTCTTGTTCTCCGTCCAGCGGTTCTGCCATTTTCGCTCTATTTTTTGTGCAAAATACTTCTCGTCCATAATTTTCAGGTTAAGGTTTCAGGTTCAAAGTTCAGAATTTGAACCGATAAAATGTTCGACTCGTCGAATAAATATAAATCTATTCGACCGAAATTCGTGATTTGAAATTCGTAATTGAAGTTAGGGAACGCCGCGTCGCCGATAAATTCAACGAGCGGCTATCTAAGGGCGAGTTTGGGTTGATTGAAAACCAATAAGTTGAAGTTTAGCAAAAAACTTTGTTTTGGCAAGTTTTATTCGCATTCGGAATAAATCTCCGTTCCGTTGACGCGCAAATCGAACGAACTTATTTGCAGCAGCGGCGATACTTTGACGTTGATTTGCGCGTTCGCGCCGCCGATGTCGAAGTCGAACCGCGGAATATACCACAAAACGCTCGGCGTTCGACAGGCGACTTCGCCGTTGACGGTAACTTCTTCGTAACCCGTGCCTTTGCCGTTGTAAACCACTTCAAACACGCCGTCTTTCGTGACGACGTGAAAACTTCGCCGCAGCCATCTCTTCTCCATCAAATTCGCAATCGCCATCGGTTTCAAGTAGATCTACATTCAGTATATTGCCTTGAAATCTCGATTTATGCTATTCTGACTGAGCCTTTTAGTTAAGGAGTTTTATAAAATTACAAGTTTAATGATTAATAAAAATCTAAAGCCGGCAGTCGAAACTTGAAACCACCCGTTTGAAATGTTTGACTGTCCGCCGAAATAAACAAGGAGTAACGGAAATGGTCAACCAATCAAATCAAAACATCGCCGCCGAAATCGGCAAACTCAACGAAAAAGAATTTACCGCAGTTGCTAATTACGTTTCGCAAATTCTTTCCAGCCGCAGCACTAAATCAAATTTACCGCACGACGATTTGATCGTCTCGCTCTCGGACGCGCCTGAAAATAGACGCGCCCGGCAGGTTTTTGAATGGGAACGAATTCGGCGGCAAAACGCCCAGCGCAGCGCGTAAAATGCGAATTACGAATTTCAAATTACGAATTACGGATGCCGGATTTTGGGTTCGTGGTTCGTTATTTTTGTGTTTGCTGTTGGCTGCTTCGGGAAATGTCAGCGGGCAAAATCTCGAAACTTTGGCGGAGATCATCGTTCGCGGAACCGTCGAACAGAAACGCGACGCGCTGTTGCAGATTAGAAATCTCGAAACTGCCGAAGCGTCGAGAATCGCTGTTCCCGCTTTGAAAGATTCGTCGGAAATCGTTCGCGCCACCGCCGTTTTTTCCGTAGTCTTTACGCCGCCGGATGAAGCCCTGCAAAATCTCGTTCCGCTGCTCGCTGATAAAAAGCCGCTGGTCAGACGCGAAGCGGCTTACGCCCTCGGTATCGTCGGGAACCCGAACGCGGTTAATTTTCTTCGGCAATTATTTCGCCAGGACAAAATTCCCAAAGTAAAAAACGCGGCAATCGTCGCGCTCGGCGAAATCGGCGACATCTCCACCGTCACCGATTTGACGGAAATTCTGCGGCGCAAGTCGAATGGAAAAGAGGATTTCCGAAGGCGTTCGGCGGCGCGTTCCATCGGGCAAATCGCGCGGAACATGCAAACCGGCGGGACGAAAATTCTCACGCCCGAAAACTTTTCACCGGAAAAGGGCAAGAATATCGAAAAGCCGAAATATGAAAATTTAACCGTCCGGCTGCCGATTTTCCAACCGGCGACCGCGATTCTGATCCGAATTTTGCAGAATAATAACGAAGCCGACGATGTGAAGCGCGAAGCGGCGTTTGCGCTCGGTGCAATCGGCGACAAAGCAGCGGCGGCAATTTTAACCGTAAATCTAAACGCCGAAGATTATTATCTGGCGGAAATCTGCCGTGAATCGTTGTTGAAACTCAATCGTTAAACCGATGCTCTTTCAGCGTTCAGAGTTCAAACGCGGAACGCACTTCGCTGTTAAAATTCTGGAATAATTTTTGCGTCAGTCCGCCTGTTTGATTTAATAAAAGTATGCAAGCAATACAGTCGCAGAAAACTCCCGAAAATAATTTGTTACAGGCTTTTCAAACGGTGCGCGCTTACACGATGGAACTGTGCGCGCCGTTGGAGACGGAAGACTACATTCCGCAGCCGACGGTTGACGTTTCGCCGCCGAAGTGGAATGTCGCGCACACGTCGTGGTTTTTTGAAGAAATGATTCTCAAAAAATTCGCGCCGGAATATCGTGAATTCAACCCGCAGTTCGGCTACCTTTTCAATAGTTATTACAACTCAATCGGGACGCGCACCAAACGCGATAATCGCGGCGATTTGTCGCGCCCGACCGTTAAAGAGGTTTTCGCTTACCGAAAATACGTTGACGGCGCGATGGAGATTTTTTTGTCGCGGCTCGGCGAGATTTCGACCAACGATCAAGTTCAGGCGGCGCAATCAAAGGAAATTAACGATTTAGTCGTTCTCGGTCTGAATCACGAACAGCAGCATCAGGAACTTTTTATCACCGACTTCAAATACACTCTGAGCGTTAATCCGCTTTACCCGGTTTACAAAAACGATTACGCGCTCGTCGAAAACAGCGAAAAAATAATTGGCGGCTGCGCCGAAGTTGCCGGCGGCATTCACAAAATCGGGTTTGAAGGCGAAGGCTTCTGTTTCGACAACGAATTGACGCGGCATCGGGTTTATTTGCAGGATTACAAAATTGCCAAAAATCTCGTGACCAACGCCGAATATCTCGAATTTATCGAAGACGGCGGCTACACGGATTTCAGATTCTGGCACGCCGAAGGTTTTGATTGGATCAATCAAAACGCCATCAACGCGCCGCTTTACTGGGAAAAACGCGACGGCGCGTATTTCAATTTCACGCTTGCCGGTTTGCGAAAACTCAAGCCGGACGCGCCCGTCTGCCACGTTTCTTTTTATGAAGCGAGCGCGTTTGCCGAATGGAAGAAAATGCGTCTGCCGACCGAGTTTGAATGGGAGGCGGCGGCGGACAAATTCGATTGGGGACTGCGCTGGGAATGGACGAATTCGGCGTATCTGCCGTATCCGCATTTCCGAAAAGCGGCGGGCGCAATCGGCGAATACAACGGCAAATTTATGGTTAACCAGATGGTTCTGCGCGGCGCGTCGGTCGCCACGCCGCCCGATCACAGCCGCCGAACTTACCGCAATTTCTTCCACGCGCCGCTGCGCTGGCAGTTTACGGGCATTCGTTTGGCAAAATAATTCCAGATTCCAGATCAAATTTGGAACCTGAAACTTGGAACCTGGAACCTGAAACTTGGAACCTGCAATCTAAAAATGCAAACCGCCATCAAACAAGACACTTTCGCCGGCGACGTTTTTAAAGGTTTGTCCGCCACTCCGAAGTTTCTTTCGTCAAAATACTTTTATGACGACGAAGGCAGCCGGCTGTTTCAGGAGATTATGAAACTGCCGGAATACTATCTGACGCGGGCAGAGACGGAGATTTTTTCGTCGCAGGCGCGGGCGATTTTCGAGGCGTTTGCGGAGAATTCCAACACCTTCGATTTAATCGAACTCGGAGCGGGCGACGGCACGAAAACTTCCCTGCTGGTTGATTATTTTCTTAAACGCCGGGCTGATTTCAAATACGTTCCGATTGATATTTCATCGGAGGCGTTGAACTTTTTGACCGACAAATTCAAAGCGCAATTTCCGAATCTGACGATTCAGCCCGGACAGGGCGATTATTTTCGCACACTCGGAACTTTCAAATCGAAATCAAACAAACGGAAAATCATTCTGTTTCTCGGCTCGAATATCGGTAATTTTTCACGCGAGCAGTCAATTGATTTTTTCAAAAGTCTGCGCTTCGTCCTGAATCCGAACGATTTGCTGTTCATCGGTTTCGATTTGCAGAAAGACCCGCTGACGATTCTCGCCGCCTACAACGATGCGAAAGGTGTTACCGCCGCCTTTAATATGAACTTGCTGACCAGAATCAACCGCGAACTGGGCGCGGATTTCTCCATAAACGGTTTTTCACACTACGCGACTTATCACCCGATTGACGGCGCGGCGCGGTCATTTCTGATCAGTCGAAAGGCGCAGACGGTTTATGTCGAAGCGTTGAACCGACAATTTGAATTCGCCGCCTGGGAGCCGATTTTTATGGAAATCTCGCAAAAATACAGTTTGCCGATGATTGAAAATCTGGCGCGGGCGAGCGGATTTGAAGTCGCCGGATATTTTTTCGACGAACAAAAATTCTATACCGATTCGCTTTGGAAACCCGTTTAATTTTCGATGAAATTTACGATTCTCAATTTCGATTCGCTTGATTCGACCAACACCGAAGCCCTCAATCAAGCCAGACGAGGCGCGTCCGAAGGTTTATGCGTCGTCGCCCGCGAGCAGACGGCGGGACGCGGGCGGCACGGTCGCGTCTGGGCTTCGGAGAAAGACGCGGGACTTTATTTGAGTTTGGTTTTGCGCCCGACGCTGGAAAACAGGTTTTTGCCGCTGGTAACTTTGATGACCGCCGTCGCCGTTTACGATGTTCTGTGCAAGTTTGACGGTTTGCAGCCCGATATAAAATGGGCGAACGACCTTCACGTCGGCGAAAAAAAAATCGGCGGAGTTTTGGCGGAAATGACCGAAACGAAAACGGGTTCGGCAATCGTCGTCGGCATCGGAATAAATTTAAAATCGTCTAATTTCCCGGACGATTTAAAAGATTCGGCGACCTCGGTCGAAGCGGAAACCGGACAATCGCCGAACATCGAAGGTCTTTTGAAAAATTTGACCGGCGAATTCGCCAAATTTTATCGGGTTTTGCAGAGCGGCGGCGGCGCGGCGGCAATTCGGCGCGAATGGGCGCGGCGTTCATCTTATTTTGAAGGCAAAGACGTGCTGGTCAAATTAGCGAACGAATCATTTTCCGGCACGACGCGCGGCATCGAAGAAAACGGGGCATTGCGCGTGGAAACCGCCGCCGGCGAAGTGAGAATCGTGCCGGCGGGCGATGTCGAACGATTGCGGAAAACCGTTTGAAAACGTCTCTCGATTGAATTCCGCTTGGTAAAAGTGTAAATTTACAAAGCATTTGTTATTTTTACAATTTTATGAAAAACGAACTTGAATTTGACCCCGAAGATTTGGAGTTTGAAGATTTCGACAAAGACATAGAAGATTTTGAAGACTTCGACGAACAGGAACTCGACAGCGTGGAGATGCGAACCGCCGTTTTATCGAAAAATAATATGGTCGCGCTGTTGTGCATTAAAACCGCCAACGCCGGCGGCGCGATTTGCCGCGTTGACCCGCGTGAAACCAATCCGTCCGTGCAGATTTACGACGATCCGGCAAAAGCTCTCGAATGGTTCACGAAAAGTCTGCAAACCAGCAAAAAAAACGGCTGGCAGATTGTTTATAACGGTTTGCCTTTGCAAGGTTGAATTAGCAGAGAGAGTCGAGAGGAAAGCATTTAGTCTCGACTCTCGACTCTCGACTCTATGCTGCTCGCCATTGACATCGGCAATTCCGCGACGAAGTTCGGGGTTTTTAATCAGGGCAATCTCATCTCGCGTTTTACCGTTCCGACCGTTCGCGCCGCTACCGACGACGAAATAAACTCGCAAATAAAAAGCAATTACACCGAATCATTTTCGGCAATCGTCATTTCATCGGTCGTGCCTGAATCTAACGAAGCCTACCGGAAACTCGCTGGTAAATTCTACAATCTGACCGCCGTTTTCGTTGATAATAAGTTCGACTTCGGCTTGGTGATAAATTACCAGCCGCCGGAAAGCGTCGGCGTTGACCGGATGATCGCGGCTTTTGCGGCGGTCGAGAAATACGGCAAATCGTGCGTCGTTGGCGATTTCGGGACGGCGACGACGATTGACGCGGTGAATTCGAGCGGTGAATATCTCGGCGGAATCATCGCGCCCGGAATGAATCTGCTCGCCGACGCGCTGTTCCGCAAAACCTCCCAGCTTCCGAAAATCAAGATTGAAAAACCGGCTCA
>JAYVKL010000005.1:0-14031 GCA_043768465.1 Pyrinomonadaceae bacterium | reverse complement strand
CTTATACAATTGATAGTCGTGTGTTTTGCCTTTCCCGAAAAATGTGGCGATGATCTCCCGGCTTTCTTCGCAGATTATCAACTGGCTTTTGAGCGTGTGCCGCTTCTTTTTTCCGCTGTAACATCGCTTTTGTTTTTTTTCGGGCGTTCGACCGTCATTTCCGTGACATCAACAATCGTATAAGTCAGCCTGTTTTCTTCTAGCAATCGCCTTTTGCTCGGCAGAGAAAACCTCTCACCCTTGACCAAAATATCTTCCACTTTCTGAACAATGCGCGAAACATTTGATTCGTGCAAGCCGAAATCCTGCCCCAAATGAAACATCCTCCGGTATTCCCGCCAGTAACCAAGCGTCAGTAAAACTTGATCTTCGACCGATAATCTTGACCTTCTGCCTCTCGTTTCCCGACTCAAGACTTCTCTGACCACTTCGCACATCGTCACAAATGTTTCTTTTTTAACACCGCACAACCGCTTGAAATCACCTTCTTCCAAATCCCTGGCTTTTTCGTATCTCATCAAATTTGCTCCAATCAGATAGTTGTGCCATCTTTATCGAAAGTTTTCAAATATCCTTTTTATTTCGCAAGAGGTCTATTCTCGCGCAAATAAACAAGGCTCGAAAAAGACGGCGCGTTGACGATTTCCAAAGTCGCCGCCAGCGGCCGAAAATCGGCATCGGGCGCGAGCGTGAGCGCGGAAAAGGGAACTAACTGCAAAGAACCGTCGGCGATGACAATCAGCCGTTTGGCGCTTGCAATATCTCCGGCAAGCGGTCGCAAAACTTGTCGGCTTAGACTTTTAGATTTTTCGACCGTCAGGATTTCATTTTTAGAATCAAAAGTTGTCAACGCCGTATAAAATTCGCGGGCGGTTTGATTGATGTCGTCGCGGGCGGGAAGTTTGTAGAGTTTGGTCGAGTTTTTGCGAATCAGCCAAGCGTAACTTTGAGATTTGCCAAGCGCGAATTCGATTAACGCCGTGTCGCCGTCAAGCGAGTTTTGAACATCGGCGAACGAGAAATCCTTCAACTGATTGACGGCGGAAAATTGCGGATTCTTGCGCCGCACGTCTTCCTGCATCAATTGAAAATTTTCCAGAGATTTCTGCAAAACTCTTTCGGCTTCGTTCTGAAGGGAAACATTTTTTGTTTTCTCGGCCTCGCCGCGTTTCAGTTCGGCGGCGGCGGCGGCTTCGAGCAGTGCGCGCTCTTTCGTGTAAAAATTCGGCGGTGCAAAACCTTTTAAATTCAAACCGTTTTCCAAAAAGTTTTCGAGCAAACTGCGGGCGCGGATTTTTTCGTGTTTCTGCCACGCCTGTTCGGAAAATCCGGCGGACGGATTTTTATCGTCCGCTTTCACCAGCAGTTCGATTTCGAGTTCGTAATAGAATTTGAGAATAGCCAGATAGGACGAACGCGAATTGCTCCCCAAAAGGTCGGCGCGGATAATTTCGGAGAGACTGATCGCCGTCTGAATATCCTGCCGCGCCGTTTCGAGATTGCCGTCGGTTTTTTCGAGTTCCGCGAGATTATAAAGCGTGTCGGCTTCAGCGTAACGGTCTTTGTTTTGCCGCGTCATCAGCAGGGCCTCGGAAAATTTTCCACGCGCCTTGTCCGTCTGTCCGAGCGCGGCGTAACTTTTTCCGACGGCGTTCAGCGAAACATAAATTTTGTGCGGAGAGGCTTGACAGTAGAGCGCGAGCGATTTTTCGGCGTATTCCAGAGCCTTTGACGGCTGACCGGTGATTAAAAAATTCTCGCTCAACTGCACCAGATAATAGCCGGTATAAATCGGACGATTGACCGCTTCGCTGACGGCGACGGCTTCTGAATAGTATGGCACGGCTTCGGCGCATTTTTTTTGAAGGCTGAGAATCACGCCGATATTGCCTTTCGCATTAGCGGCGCGAATTGGATTAATAAAATCGGCGACCGAAAGAGGTCTCTGCACCGATTTCTGATAATTGACCAGCGCGTTTTCAAAATCGCCGGTGTTTTCGTATAAAGCGGCGAGATTCAAATAAGTCGCCTGGTCGGTCAACGGATCGGAATTTTGACCGAGCCGCAAGGCTTCGCGGCACGTTTCAAAGCCTTTCTGAAAGTTTCCCGTGTCGTTGTAAAGCCGGCACAGGTAAGTTAAAGTAACCGCTTCGCCCAATTGGTCGTCCAGTTTTTTCTCGATCAAAAGAGCCTGATTAAAATACTGCCGGCTTTTGTCGCGGCTGCCGCTTTCGCGCAGTTCGACGGCGGCAAAAGTCAACCCAACCGCTTTGCCCGCATCATCGTCTATTCTGCGCCATATTTCCAGAGCCTGTTCGTAAACTGCGATGGCAGCGCGGTCTTCGCCGTATTCGTTAGCGGTGATGGAGGCGATGTGAAAAAGCGCGTTTGCCTGATTTTGTAAATCGTTTATTTTTTAAATGAGACGAGAGCCGCGCGGAGTTTCGCAATTGCTGCTGCGGCTTTCTCGACGCGGTTTTCCGAGCCTTGCAAAACTTCCCGCGCTTCGCCCGATAGTTTCATCGCGGCGGCGCGTTCCGAATCGTTTTCTTTCGCCGGGCTTCGGTTTAATTAAGGTGATCGTGTATTCGCCCGTAAAATTTCCCGGTCTTTTGGAAGTGACTTCGATTCTATACTCACCGGACTTTTCGGCGATGAAAAAAAGAGTTTCGCGTCCGGCGAAACCGCTCGGCGCATCGGAGACGGAGATTTTTGTATTGTCCGGTGCAAAAATCGTCAGCCCGATGTCAACGCCTTTTTTGTCGGCGACGATTTCCAAAGCCTCGCCGGTGTTTGCTGCGACCGAAAACCGATGCCGTTCGCCGCCTCGGAATTTGCGCGTCGCGGGAACATTCAACGGCAGCGGAGAAGCGTCTGAAAGATCAGCGGCGGCGGCATTTTCGACGGTCGGGCTGATAACTAAAAGAATCGTCAGAAGAATCAGTTGAAAATAGTGCCGCATAGATTTCCAATCACTGAAATGTCCGAATTAAGTTTGAAGCTGATGAAAAATAACACCTTTAACTCATAACCACAAGATATTTATCGTATTTCTGCGTTCATTAAATTCCGATGCCAGGGCTTTCCTATAAAAAATATGTGCCGCCATCGAAGCCGCTAAATCATTGCTGCTTTCCGATTCACAATTATTTCTTTCAGAAAAGTTCAACCTTCATTTTGCGCGTGTTTGTTGAACCTTGAATTTTTACAGGAAAGCCCTGTATCTTGAATGTAGTTTGCCGCTTTCAAATACCACGCCGTTACATAATCCAAAACGCCGCTTCCTTTAACACTCGCAAACAACTTTTCCATATCCGCTTTTTGCGCTGAATTTTGTTCCTTCTTCCCGATAAACGGCGGATTGCCGAGAATAAACGAAAGTTCGTCTTTGGCAACAACCGTTTCCCAATCAATTTGCAGCGCGTTGCCGTGAACGATACGAGCGGATTTTTTGAGCGGCAGACGGACGAAATACTGACCGAATTGCTGGCTGACGAGCATATTCATTTGATGGTCAATCAGCCACATCGCAACCTCGGCGATGCGGGCGGGGAATTCTTCAAACTCGATGCCGTGCATCATATCCACGTCGAGCCAGATAATGCCGCTGACATCAATCACCTGCTGCCCGGACTTATTCAACGCCCGCAAAATCTCCAACTCCAACAGACGCAGTTCACGATAAGTGATGACTAAAAAATTCCCGCAGCCGCACGCCGGATCGAGAAATTTCAGCGCGGCGAGCTTTTTGTGAAACGCCTGAAGCTGATTGCGGTTGTCTTTAACCGTTTCGAACTCCTTCCAGAGTTCGTCGAGAAAAAGCGGTTTGATGAGTTTTAAGATGTTCGTTTCGCTCGTGTAATGTGCGCCGAGATTGCGGCATTCGGTCGGATCCATCACGCTCTGAAACATCGAACCGAAAATCGCGGGCGAGATTTTGCTCCAATCCAAATAACAGCAATCGAGCAGCGATTGACGCATTTTGCCGTCAAAACTCGCCGTCGGCAGAACTTCTTCAAACAGTTTCCCGTTGACGTATCGGAAATCGGCAAGCTGTTCGTCGAGATTCTTAAGCCGATGCTCCTTCGGCGTGTTCAAAACCTGAAAAAGCTCCTGTAATTTCGCCGCCAAATCGCTGCCGTCTTCGCCCGTCCGCTGTTCGACGAATTCTTGAAACTGCTGTTTATTGAAAATCGTCGTGTCTTCGGCAAACAAACAAAACAAAATCCGCACCAGATAAACCTCCAGAGCGTGTCCGACGTAACCGATTTCTTCGAGCCGGTCGTGCAGTCTGCCCATCAATTCCGCCGCTCTGACGTTCGCCGGGTCTTGTTCCTTGTAAATCTTTTTCTGATAACCGAGCAGGTATCCGAAATGCTGAACATTATTGACGAGTTCGCCGAGTTTGAATTCGACGAGCTTGTCTTCTTCGAGATCGTAAAGCCGGAAAAATTCAAAATCGGAGATGAGAATATACTTCGGCAGCTCGTGCTGTTTGAGTCCGTGCAGATAACCTTTGGCTTGCGCGAAGGTTTTATCGAGATTTTTCCCGCGACTTTTCATCTCGATCAAAATCGTGCCTTTCCACAGTAGATCAATGTAGCCGTCTTTATCGTCGAGCTTTTTCACCCGATGCTCGAAACTCCCGACGCGCTTGCTGCTGATGCCGAAGACGTTAAAGAATTCGATCAGAAACGGCTTCGCGTCCGCCTCTTCTTTGGTCGCATCAATCCATTCTTTCGAGAAATGAACCGCCCGATCTTTTATTTCATTCCAACTTAAAGCCATATTTTTATTCGGAGAATTTTCGTGTTATCTGCTTGAGAAGCTGACGGCTGCGCCTTTTCAGCGCGTGAAACAAATGTAATAAATTATGATTGTCAAAGCAAAATAAAAGATGAAGCCGAAACTTCATCCTTCATTTTTTATAATTTATCCTTCGGTTCTACGCCGAATAGCCTTTTGCGCCGTCGCGTATTGTAAAGATTTTCGGTTTGATAACCTCTGATTCTCTGTTTAAAAAGTCTATTTTTGTTCTTTCAGCCAATTTTCAAACTCTTTCAAAATCACGGTTTGTCTTTCCTGACGACTGCGGTTGAGCAGACTGCCTAAAATTTCCGCGCTCAAAATCGGCAGCGAATCGCTGTTCTCCAACGATTGATAAACGCCGTCCGTCAGTTTGTAAATTTCAAATTTATCGCCCGCGTAACGCCAGATTTCAGCCACGCCGAGCGCGGCGTAAATCGGGAATTTGTCTAGCGATCCGTGATATAAATCAATTTCGACGGCAATATCGGGCGGCGGATCAACGCTGAAGTCGAGCCGAATTTTACTGCCGATCCGCTCGATAGACTGCACATAAAAACAGGCATCGGGTTCGATTCCTTTAGCAAAACGCGATTTTTTTATGGTCGCCGAACCGAAAAATGCGATTTCAATGTTTCGGCGAACACTCAAACGGTCAACGATGCGAGTGATAATCTGAGCGTAATTTTCGTGTTCGGTTGAAAGCGTCATAATTTCAAGAGTTCCTGAGTCGAAAGAAATCCGCAAACCGCACGCTTCGCCGACGGTTTCGAGCAGTTGTTCATAATCTTCCCAGGTTTGTTCATACAAAATCAGACTGCTTTTCGGCGGCATCTGCTCGATAAACCCGCCGAAAGAGTTTCCACCGTTTGCGTCATCAACGACTTTCGGCAAAGGAAATTTCGGCGGTTGAATTGTTTCCTGTAAATTTTGCATCGCTTTCACCTCGACTTCGCCTTTAGCATAGCGCGAAAAAAGAAAAGGCGAAAGATGAAACCGAAATTCCGTCCTTCACCTTGTTTGCTTTTCTTTCGCTCTTTATGCCGAATAACCGCGTCCGCCGTCGCGCGTCGTAGAGATTCTCAGTTTTGATAACGCCCAACCCGGCTTCACCGAATCTTTGGAGAAGCGAGATCGGTTGATTTTTGTCAACGATTTGCCCTTCGTCTGATTCTTTTCACTAACTTTGACCGCGCCCGCCGGTGTTTTCTCCGGCTATTCGATATTCATTTCAGTGCTTGAATTGATAGTTATATTTTTTTGTTCGCTGACCGCTTTCGCAATAAACACTTCGACGTTTTTTTGAGATTCCTCCAGATACTTCAACCTTTGCTCGGAATCTGAATCCGGTTTTCCGAGCCTTTCGCGCGAACTCCAATTTTTCAGATTGTGAAAATTTATTTTATCAATAAGTAACTGTAAAAGAATTTCACGCGCTTCGTCCGGCGTAAATGTGCCTTTGATCAAATCTACAGTTTCCGTTTGTTTCATATTTTTTCAATCACGAATTCACCTGAAAGTGGAGGTTTAGCATATTTTCCCGCCGATCAATCGGTAACGACTCGTTGTTTGCGAAATTTAATAAAGGACGAAGCCGAAACCGCGTCCTTATATTATGCAGGATTATTGTCCCTGCCCTAAACTGTAACCCGGCGAGCCGTCGAAGTTGTAGAGGTGTTCGGTTTTGATAAAGTCGAAACCGCCTTCATTGATGCGTCCGAGCAGATTGATAACTTGTTGGTGCGTAATCGTTTCGCCGGAATTCTCATTCATAAAACGGCATCGCCAGTGGTCAACGCCGAAGGTGTCGGGTGAGCCTTTCGGATAAACTTTGGTGCCGCGACTGGAAATCATCACGAGTTTTAAGCCGTCGCCGTTTGCCGCCGCTTCGATCTTCGGACCGAGTTCGTTTGCCGCGCCGTAATGTTTGCCGTTCCACCAATCGAGGAAAACGTCCACGCCGACGAGTTCTTTTTTCTGCGGTTCACGAGTCGAATAAATCGGCTTGCGGTCGGCTTCGGCGATTTTTTCCACCATTTTGTATTCGACCGCTTTAAGCGTTTCGGGTTTTTGTCCCAGACGATCAACGACGGCTTGCGCGAATTCTTTCGTGCCGACTTTTTCTTTCGAGATGCCTTCCTTGAAAATATCATAAGTATGAACGCCGTCTTCAATGGTGCGAAGCCACGCATTGTGCGTTAGTTCGGCGATGTCCGGCTGATTCAAGTGAACGAGCATCAAAACCGCGCCCAAAAACAAGCCCGAAGGATTTGCCAGATTTTGTCCGGCGCGACGCGGTGCGCTGCCGTGAATCGCTTCAAACATCGAGATATTTTCACCGATATTCGCCGAACCCGCCAAACCGACCGAACCGGCAATTTGCGCCGCGACATCCGACAAAATATCGCCATACAGATTTTGCATCACGATCACGTCGAAATTTTCCGGCGTGTCCGCCATTTTCGCCGCGCCGATGTCCACAATCCAGTGGTCGGCTTCAATGTTCGGATATTCCGCCGCGATTTCGTCGAAAACTCGGTGAAACAAGCCGTCGGTCTGCTTCATAATGTTGTCTTTCATAAACGCCGTCACTTTTTTGCGATTGTTTTTCACGGCGTATTCAAAGGCGTAACGAACGATTTTTTCGCAACCCGGACGTGAAATCAGCTTCAGACAGAGCTCCACCATATCGGTTTGCCGATATTCGATGCCGGCGTAAGTGTCTTCTTCGTTTTCGCGGACGATCACCAAATCCATAATCGGATGTTTCGTTCGCACGAACGGAGCATAACTGACGCACGGACGAATATTCGCATACAAGCCTAAAGTCTTGCGAACCGTGACGTTTAGCGATTTAAAGCCGCCGCCTTGCGGAGTCGTGATCGGAGCTTTCAGGAAGACTTTCGTGCTGGTCAAACTGTCCCACGATTCGGGGGCGATGCCCGCCGAATTGCCGCTTAAATAAACTTTTTCACCGATTTCGATTTCTTCGATGTCAATTCTCGCGCCCGCTTCCTTCAAAATATGCAGCGTCGCGTCCATAATTTCGGGACCGATGCCGTCGCCTTTTGCCACTGTAATTGGTGTGTTTGCCATACTTTTCGATTAGATTTCCTCTGTTGAATTTTGATGTTAAAGACTAAACGAATGATTTTAGCGAAAACGGCGGTTTCGCGCAAAGAAGAGAAAATTAACCGCCGATAAACGCGGATCGCGCCGGTGAAATCAATTCCAAATCCGTGTTTATTCGTGTTCATTGGTAATTTCAAATTTTCTCGATTTCCCGCGCTAAATCAAAGTCGCGGCGCGTCAAACCGCCTGCGTCGTGCGTTGTCAGCGCAATTTCGGCGTAGCCCCAGCCGAACGTCACGTCGGGATGATGATCGAGTTTTCCGGCAATCGCGCCGACTCGGTTGACGAATTCCAGGGCTTCGGCGAAATCTTTAAAAGCGAAGCGTTTTTTCAAAAAATCGTTTTCCGTCGCCCACGATTTTAACGTGCCGATTCGTTCGGCGATTTCCGCCGCCGCCAGTTTTTTCCGCGCCATCCGTTTTTGAACTCCTTTGGTTTTTGGTTATACTTGGCTTTTTAGTATAACGATTTTAATTGACTCTTTTCAAAAATGCGCTTTTTCTCCAAGTTTATAATTCTGATTTTAACCGCCGTATTTTTCGCCTGTGCGGGCGCAGAAAAACCGCCAACGCCGTTGGAAACACTGAAGGCTTACACGCTCGCCATCAAGCAGAAAGACACGACGACGATGAAACTTTTGTTGTCCGACGCTTCGATAAAAATGGCGGAAGCCGAAGCCAAATCGAGCGGCGTAACACTCGACGAAGTAGTCAAGCGCGAAACCTTATTCAATCCGACCCAAAAAGCCGTTGATTTTCGCAACGAAAAAATTGACGGCGACAAAGCGACGATTGAAATGAAGGATTCCTACAATGCCTGGAATACCGTTCCGTTCATCCGCGAAAACGGCAAGTGGAAAATTGATAAACAATCTGCCGCTGATATAATGATGCGGGATTTTGAGCAGCAGCAGAAAGAGAATGAGGACAAAATTAATCAGGGCAGACAGCCTTGAAGATTCCGGGTTTCGGGTTTCAGGTTTCAGATTCCAGATTCCAGATCAGCGCATTTGAAACCTGAAACCTGAAACCTGAAACTTGAAACCTAAAATTACAACTTATGTCAATCATCAAACCGTTCCGCGCGCTGCGCCCCGTTGCCGGTAAAGCGGAAAAAATCGCCTGCGTTCCATACGATGTGATTTACGATTCGGAAGTGCGTTCGACGATTGCGGAAAACCCTTTGAGTTTTCTGCGCGTGACCCGACCCGAAGGCGAGTTTTCCGAAAACGCGAACATTTCAAAAGACGAAATTCTCGCCAAATCAATCGAAAATCTGCAAACTTTCATCGGCGAAAATCTGCTCGTTCAGGAAACCGAAGCGTCGCTTTACGTTTATCGGCTGACCGCCGGCGGACATTCGCAAACCGGCATCGTGGCGGGCTGCTCGCTCGACGAATATGAAAACGGCACGATTAAAAAGCACGAGAAAACGCGCCCCGCCAAAGTCGAAGACCGGACGGCGCACATTCTCGCGCTCAAAGCGCAGACCGGCTTGATTTTTCTCGCCTTTCGCAACACGGACGGCATTCGCCGACTGCTCGCCGAAGCCATCGAAACCGCGCCGCTCTACGATTTTTACTGCCCGGAAAACATTCGCAACACGGTTTGGCGCGTCGAAAAAACCGCCGATTTAGTTGACGCTTTCGCCGAAGTTCCCGCGCTTTACGTCGCCGACGGTCATCACCGCGTTGAGAGCGCGAATCTGGCGCGTCAGAAAATGCGCGAAGCAAACCCCGCTCACGACGGCACGGAAGAATATAATTTCGTGATGGCGGGAATTTTCCCGTCCGAAGATTTGCACATTCTGGCGTATAATCGCGTTGTCAAAGATTTGCACGGTTTGACCGCCACCGAGTTTTTCAAGCGCGTCGGCGAGAGTTTTATCATCACGGAAACTGGCGAAAAAACGCCGAGAAATCGCGGCGAATTCGGTCTATACCTCGGCGGCAAATGGTCTCAATTAAATTTTTCCGTTAATTTCTACCGCGCTCCCGACCCGATTGAAAACCTCGATGTCAGCATTTTGCAGAATTACATTCTGCATCCGATTCTCGGCATCGAAGACCCGCGCACGGACGACCGAATCAGTTTCGTCGGCGGCGCACGCGGCACGGCGGAACTCGAAAAAATGGTTGACGAAGGCGCGGGCGTAATCGCTTTTTCGATGTTCCCGACGACGATGGAAGATTTATTCGCCGTCTCGGACAGAGGCGAAATTATGCCGCCGAAATCAACCTGGTTCGAGCCGAAATTGAAGGACGGTTTGTTGATTCATCTGATTTAATGGCGAATTAGAAAGTTACGCAATTGAGAATTTTGAGCAGCATCAAACAAACTGCCAGCCTGTTTGACGTTCAACGGCTACGGACTAAGGGTTATCTCGAAAATCGCTTGTCTTCGTTCAGAGTCCACGCCTTCAGCGTGTTCTTCCGCCGCGCTTTGCTAGGCGGAGAAGACAAACTGAAGTTTGGACTCTGAACGAAACCGAGAATTTCGAGACAGCTTCTGGTAAATCAATTCGCCATTCGTCATTCATCATTCGATTTATGCTTGAAACCGCCCGATTATTTTTGCGCCCGATGAACGAAAGCGACGTTGCGGCGATTTACGCTTTACGCAGCGATGCGGAGATAATGCGGTTTATTCGCGCCCCGCAGATGAATCGCCCGGACGTGGCGGCTTGGATCAATCTCATTTCCAGCCTTTGGGAAACGGAGAAAATCGGGTTGTGCGCCGTTTTCGATAAAAATTCAAATTCGCTGATCGGCTGGTGCGGATTGTGGCGATTGCAGGAGACGGGCGAAACGGAAGTCGGCTACGCGATTGCCAAAGATTTTCAGAAAAAAGGCTTGGCTTCAGAAGCCGCCGCAAAATGTCTGGAATATGGATTCGACCGATTAAACCTTGATAAAATCGTCGCTGTCGCCCGCCCTGAAAACGTCGCTTCGTGCCGGGTGATGGAAAAAATCGGAATGAAATTCGACGGCATCGGCAAATACTACGACCGCGATTTGGCGCACTATTCAATCCGGCGCGAAAATTTCAAAAATAAAAAATGATTGAAACCGAAAGACTTTTCATCCGCCCATTCACGCCCGCCGATTTGCCGATGCTGATCGAACAGCGTTCCGACCCGGAGGTGAATAAATACCTTGGCGGAATGAAACTGCAAAACGCCGAATCGCTGACCGAACGCCTCAAATTTTATATTGATTGTTACGAAAAATACGGCTTCGGAGTGTCGGCGGTGATTTGGAAACCGAATTATGAAATGATTGGCTGGAGCGGGCTGATGCCTTTGAGTGGAACGGACGAAATCGAAGTCGGTTACGGAATGATAAAAAAGTTTTGGGGCAGAGGCATCGGTTACGAAGCGGCGAAAGCGTGGCTCGATTTCGGTTTCAAGCGAAAAAACCTGAGCCGCATCGTCGCCGTCGCGTATCCTGAAAACACGGGTTCGCGGCGCATTATGGAAAAACTCGGAATGAATTACGAGAAAACTGAAACGCATTACGGCGCGAAATGCGTTTTTTACGGCATTTCGCGCGCGGAATTTGCTAACTTAAATAAATGATGCCGCCGCGAAGCCCAGTCAAAACAATTATCGCCGCCGTTTTCACCGTCTATTTTTGGTGGTGCGCTTATCGCCCGGAAAACGCTGTTTTCACGCATTTAATAAATACGCCGATTCACGAAGCCGGACACGTTTTGTTTCGTCTCTTCGGCGAATTTATCGGCATCGCGGGCGGCTCGCTTTTGCAGATTCTCGTGCCAATCGTCTTTTTCGGCTATTTCGTTTATCACCGAAAACCGTTTTCGGCGGCGATTGTTTTATTCTGGGTCGGCAATAATTTTCTCGACGTTTACGTTTACGCCGACGACGCGCAAGTGATGCAATTGCCGCTTTTAAGCGGTTTGACCGGCGCGGAAGGCGGTTTTCACGATTGGAATTATCTACTGTCGGAAACGAATCTGCTCGATAAAACTTATCTGATCGCCAAAATTCTGCGTTTCACGGGAACTTTAATCACCGTCGCGGCGGCAATCGGCGCGTTCGTCTATGCGCGGCAGGGCGAGGAGATCATTTCTGAAATTGAATTATGAAAGCGACACTTATCACGGGCGCGTCCGGCGGCATCGGCGAAGCCTTTGCCCGGCAGCTCGCCGCCGAAAAACATAATCTGGTTTTGGCGGCGCGTTCGGAAAACAAACTGCACGAATTGTGCGACGAACTGATGATCGAACATCAAATTACGGCGCATTACGTTGCGCTCGATTTGACCGCGCCGGAAGCCGAGGCGCGTTTATTCGCCGAAACGGAAAAAGCCGGATTCGAGATTGACTGGCTGATTAACAACGCCGGTTTCGGTTCGATGGGCGATTTCAGCGAATTAAAAATCGAGAGCGAACTCGCTATGATAAATCTCAATATCGCGGCTCTGGTCGCGCTGACGCATCGCTATCTGGGTCAGATGCGAGCGCGAAAAAGCGGCGTGATTATCAACGTCGCTTCGACGGCGGGCTTTCAGCCGATTCCGTTTATGGCGACTTACGCAGCGACCAAAGCCTTTGTTACGTCGTTCTCCGAAGCGATTGCCGAAGAGAACCGCCCGCATAACATCATCGTGACAGCACTTTGTCCGGGTCCGACGGACACGAATTTTTTCGCCGTCGCGGGCGCGGAAGCCTTTCAGATGAAAGGAATGCAAACGCCCGCCGAAGTCGTCGCAACGGCTTTGAGCGCGGTTAAAAACGGAAAATCTTCGGTCGTTTCGGGCTGGGCGAATTATGCTTTCTCCGTTCTCGGAACGCTCGCGCCGAACTTTTTGGTGACGCGCGCGATTGCGAGTGCTTTGCGCCCAAAAGTTACCGCTAAAAAATGAAGTTTACGGTTCTCGGCAGCGGTTCGACCGGCAACTCGGTCGTTATCTGCACCGAAAAAACAAAAGTTCTGGTGGATGTCGGCTTGAGTGCCAAAGAAACTCTGCGGCGGCTCGCGCTGGTCAGCGTTGATTTTTCGACGCTCGACGCGATTCTCATCACGCACGAACACGGCGACCACGCGGGCGGTTTGCGCGTTCTGCTGAACACCGTCAAATGTCCGGTTTTCATATCGGGCGAAACGCAGAACGCCTATCTGCGCGAAAAAGCCAACAAATTAAACGGCGAACCGCAAAAACGCGCCGACACGCTGAAAAATCGCGTCGTCGAAATCGAGTCGAGTCGCGATTTTCGCATCGGCGATATTGATTTCGAGCCGTTTTCCGTGCCGCACGACGCGGCGGATAACTTCGGTTTCGTGGCGAAAAGCGCGGGCGTGAAAGTGGCGACTGTTTTAGATTTCGGCTGTTTCACGACTTTGATTAAAGACAAATTACGCAACTGCGACGGCATCGTCATCGAATCGAACCACGACCGCGATATGCTGAAAACCTGCCCGATTTACAGTTGGGATTTGAAACAGCGAATTTTATCGAGCAGCGGACATATTTCCAACGAAGATTTAGCCGAATGGCTTTTAAACGAATTCGACGGCGCGGCGCGGCAAATCGTGCTGGCACATCTTTCGCAGCGCGCCAACGAACCGCATCTGGCGCGTTTGACGGCGCAAACCGCTTTGCAAATGCGCTCGCCGCTGTTCAGAGCCGAAACCGACATCACGATTTCCTATCATCGTGAACCGACCGTTTGGATCGAGTTTTAGAAAGTTATCGTTTTTTTGAATAAACCTCTTCAATCACCCGATACCGGTAATCGAAAATATATTTGAGTTCTTTTTTGACATGCCAATGCGCCAGATCGCCGAACGGTTCAAACGGCAGACGATAGCGCACACGGTCTTTCATAATCGTCTCGCCGTTTTCGCCCGTTTCAAAAGTGTGCCGGTGAATCCATTGTTTATACGGACTTTTCAACGCGGTATCAACGAAATCGTGCGGCGGATTCCACTGTGTAATTTCGGTTTTCCAGGTGATCGGAATGCCGCGCAGTTTTAGAGCAAATTCGGATTGAATGTATGGCAGACTAAAGTCTGCCACCGCCGTCGAGAGTCGGGTCTGAGCGAGGCGGCAGACTGAAGTCTGCCATACAC
>JAYVKL010000004.1:0-3983 GCA_043768465.1 Pyrinomonadaceae bacterium | reverse complement strand
AGTGTCAAAACAAAAAAGCCCAATTAGAGAATTTTGCCGATGATTTTGACAATCTGATTATAACATTGAAAGTGATGAACTTTTTATAGGAAAGCCCTGTTACCGAATCGCTCTTTTTCATTTTTTTACTTTTTTCATTTTCCTCTCGATTCTAAAAACTCGAAAATTTCTACTATCTTCATTTTTGACATTTTTCTATGCGGTTGTTTTTATTTATGGATTATCCGCCAAATTCAAAGCGGCGCGGTTAGGCGGTGAAGAATTTTCTCCGCGCGTTGATTTCTTCGACCAAGTTTTTCGGGCAGCAGGCAGTTTTGATTATATAATTTCGTTTTTCATTTTAATTCTTCTCTTTTGGCAAATCTCGATTCTTTTGCGTATTCTAATAAAAACTTTGCAAAGGAAATCGGAATTGCCGTAAATGATAAAACTGCTCGCACTCGACCTCGACGGAACGCTGCTCAATTCACGCGGCGAAATCACTGAAAAAAATATCGAAGCGATTAGGCAAGCCGAAGCAAAAGGCGTGTTGGTCACGATTGCGACCGGCAGGCGTTTTCGAGACGCGCTGCCCGTCGCGTATCAGTTAAAACTGAACGCGCCCGTCATTTGTCATAACGGCGCGTTGCTCAAATACGCCGAAACTTTGGAAACCGTCGCCGTTTCGATTTTGGCGCAAGAGACTGTCGGCGAGATTCTGCACGTCGGGAAAAATCACGGCGGCGAGGCTTTGCTCAGTGCCGACCCGCGCGGCAAAGGCGTTTTGCTTTACGATACGGTTTCGGACGCGAATGTGCCGCTGCAAAAATATATCGCGTGGTCGAAGCGGCTGCACGGGGCGGAAGCGGAAAACGCCGTTCATCGCGTCGAAAATTTGTCGGATATTGTCGGAGATTATGAAACCGTTCACATTTCATTTTCTGGCGCGTGCGCGGCGATGACTGATCTGGAAGCGGTTTTGCAAACTGAACTGAAAAATTCGGTGAATATCTTAACGACCGTTTATCCGCGTCTGGATTTCACTTTGATTGACATTCTGCCGCCCGATGCGTCCAAAGGAATCGGTGTCGCCAAGCTCGCCGCCCTTAATCATCTGACCGCCCAAAACGTGATGGTGATGGGCGATAATTTCAACGATAAGGAAATGCTCGAATACGCCGGAACGCCCGTTTTAATGGGCAACGCCGCGCCGGAATTGTTGGAAAATCCGAAATATCATCAAACTTTGTCGAACGACGAAAGCGGTGTAGCATTGGCGATAGAGAAATTTATTTTAGGAGCCTGAAAATTTATGGGCGAAGTTAGAATTAAAGTTAAACTAACCAATTCATACGATGAAAGCCGCCGACAGCGCGGCGAAATCGGCAAGGATGAAGTCCGCCGGTATGAAGCCGACGCATTGGTTGACACGGGCGCGGTTTCTTCGGTCATTCCGGTCAACGTAATGAAAATTCTCGGTCTGCTGTCACGCGGAGAGCGCGTCGCCGAATATGCCGACGGACGACAGGATATTGCCGAGTTGACCGAACCGATAATTTTCGACATTATCGGGCGCGAAACCGAAGAAGGCGCGATGGTTTTGGGCGACGAAGTGATTATCGGACAAACTACTCTGGAGGTTTTGGATTTGCTGGTGGACTGTAATAATCGAAAAGTGATTCCGAACCCCGCGCACCCCGATCAGCCGGTGGTTAAAATCAAATAAATCCCGCCGCTATGAAATGACATCGAATGCGCTTTCCGACGATCCAGAATCTTGCGCCGTTTAAATTGACTGACGAAAAATTATCCGGCTGATTTATAAAGTCGAAGCCGTCGAAAAAAGCCGCCGCGATTGGATTACTCGAACGGGAAATTGTTAAAATAGCCGAACAATTTGTTAAAGGAAACAAACGAGTAAATACACAGGAGATTTTAGATTTTAATGGCAAACAGAATTGCAGTAATCGAGACGAACAAGGGAACGATTAAATTTGAATTATTAGAAACCGACGCGCCGAAGACGACGGAAAACTTCCGTCTGCTGGCGGGCAAAGGCTATTATGACGGCGTGATTTTCCACCGCGTGATCAAAAATTTTATGATTCAGGGCGGCGATCCTTTGGGCGAAGGCTATGGCGGCGAATCAGCGTGGGGCGGAAAGTTCGACGACGAAATCGAAAAAGGTTCGCCGCTTTACCAAGGCGGCTACGACAAAGGCACAGTGGCGATGGCGAATTCGGGATCCAATACAAATGGCTCGCAGTTTTTTATAATGCACGTTGATTATCCGCTGCCGCCGAGTTATACGAAATTCGGCAAAGTCGTCGAAGGTCAGGAAATCGTTGATGCCATCGCCGAAGTTTCCGTCGGTCAAGGCGATAAACCGCGCGAGCAAGTCGTGATGAACAAGGTCACGATTGAAGAGTAAGAATTTAACAGGATGGACAGGATCAGCAGGATTAAAACTTTTTTCTGCAATTTCCGATATTTATTTAGAACTGAATCAAGAAATAAGCCATTCTGTAAATCCTGTCCATCCTGTTAAATTTGTCTTGACCAAATGAGAGCCGTTATTCAAAGAGTTTCCCGCGCCGAGGTCTCCGTAGAAAATGAAATCATCGGCGCAATCGGCAAAGGAATTTTGGTTTTGCTCGGCGTGGCTGTCGGCGATTCGGAAGCGGACGCGAGTTATCTTTTGGAGAAAACGGTTAATTTGCGAATCTTTGAAGACGCGGACGATAAAATGAATCTGTCTCTGCTCGACATCAAAGGCGATTTGCTTGTCGTTTCGCAGTTTACACTCTGCGGCGATGCTCGCAAAGGTCGCCGTCCATCGTTTATTAAAGCCGCCGCGCCCGTCGAAGCCAAACGGCTTTACGAATTTTTCGTCAGCGCAGCGCGGAAACAAATCGGCAAGGTCGAAACGGGAAAATTTCAGGCGATGATGAAGGTTGAATTAACCAACGACGGTCCGGTGACGATTCTGCTCGACAGCGAGAAACTTTTCTAGTGTTTTTTTCACCTTATTTTCGATGAGCAGATGACGCGCTTCATTCTTCGCGTCAGAGTCCACGCTTGAGCGTGTATTTCCGCCAGCGAAGCGCGGCGGAAATTGCGAACCGAAATTTGGACTCTGACGCGAAGGCGCGAACTTTCAAAAACGCCGGTGAACAAAGCTCTATTTTTAATTATGCACAAAAAAATTTGTATCTTATTGATGATATTCACAGCCGCGTTTTTTTCGGCTTGCAATAATAAACCGGCGGCGAATAAAGCCGTCGCCAACGCCGAAATCAAAAAAGGTGTCATCCCAATCGCCGACGCGGAAATCGCCGTTATCGAAATGGAAAACGCGAGCGCGTTCGGGACGATAAAAATCGAGCTTTATTCAAACATCGCCCCGAAAATGGTCGCGCAATTCAAACAACTCGCCCGCATCGGCGTTTATAACGGCACGACTTTTCACCGCATCAACCAATCGGTGATTCATGGCGGCGATCCGAATTCCAAAGATGCCGATCCGTCGAACGACGGAATGGGCAAATCCGATCTGCCGAATGTTCCGGCGGAGTTTTCCGACGTTTTATACGACGCGGGAATCGTCGGCGCGGCTCGCGGACAGGACAACGATTCGGCGAATTCGCAGTTTTTTATCACGCTCAAACGCGAATCGGGCTTCGACCAGCGTTACACGATTTTCGGCAAAGTCATCGAAGGAATGAACAACGTCCGCACGATTTCCGGGGTCAATCCGAAACAGGGCGAACGACCGCTGGAGAACATTGTCGTTAAAAGCGTCACGATTCAGCCGAAGTAACAGACTTTTTATTTTATGAAAAAATATGAAGTTGGAAATAAGAGCGAGTCGGTCGTTTTAACAGCTAGAGCAAATTCGGATTGAGTGTATGGCAGACTAAAGTCTGCCACCGCCGTCGAGAGTCGGGTCTGAGCGAGGCGGCAGACTGAAGTCTGCCATACACTGATTAGCAATCTGCTCTAAT
>JAYVKL010000003.1:0-5970 GCA_043768465.1 Pyrinomonadaceae bacterium | reverse complement strand
GTCTGCTCGGTCTGCTCGCCGGTCGAATTTTCCGTCGTCTCTTCGGACGCTGCGCCGTCAAAACCTTTTTCTTCTTTTTTGATAACCCGGCTCTGTCGGGTTCTGGTTGTTTTGGTAGCCATTTTTTTGTTCGTTCGTATTTTTTGGGAGTGCAGCAGCAGTTTCCGCGATTAACGGGGTATAAAATGATAGATAACTTTTTATCGAGCCATTGGAAATTTCGATGCGTTCAAATCCTGAACTTTTTGTATGGAATTTAGCTGTGATGCAAATGAAAAAGCTAAGCCTTTTGGCTTCTCAATAAACTTTGAGTTGATTGGGAATTTCTAATTATTATCTATCCGCCTGAATAAATCAACCGAAAAGATTTAAAAAGCCGCCTTTTTTTACAAAGAATCTCCGATTTTGCGCCAAACCTCTTCCCTGCCTTTTCCCGTCAGTGCCGAATACGAAATAATCGGGCTTTCCGGCAGAGCTTTTTCGATTTCCTGTAAACTCTTTTTCAACTTTGTGCTGGAAAGTTTATCGGTTTTGGTGGCGACGACGAGATGCTTTTTTTGGTGATAAATCAGCCACTCGTTCAGTTGTTTATCGAGCGGTGTCGGCAGGTGACGCGAATCAACCAGTTGAATTGACAAAACTAATTCTTCCCTTTGAGCGAGATATTCCTCCGCCATCTTTCCCCAGTCCGAACGCATCGTTTTGGAAACTTTCGCGTAGCCGTAGCCGGGCAAATCGGTGAAATAAAATTGTTCGTTGACCAGGAAAAAATTAATGCTCTGCGTTCTGCCCGGCGTGTTCGACGTTCGCGCCAAACCTTTGCGCTGAAGAAGCGAATTGAGCAAAGAAGATTTGCCGACGTTCGAGCGTCCCAGAAACGAGATTTCCGGCAAACCGTCGGTCGTCCAATGCTGCGCGTTAAATGCGCTTTTCGTAAATTCCGCCGACGTTATTTTCATAATTCGGTTCCGAGGGGTGAATCAATGCCAGAGAGATAATTTTCGGCAAATTTGTCTGGATGTGGAATGCGATTTCGTAGTTGCCATTTACTTTCCCGCACTGGAAAAATTCGCCGAAAATCAATTCATCTTAAACATTTTTCGCCATTTCCCGGCGCGCCTCGAACATCCGTTTCATCATTTCGCGCCGCGCGGCTAAAATTTCCTTCGCGTCCGGCATTTTCATAATCAGCGTTTCCAGATTCAAAAGGAACTTCGGACTGTTCATAATCTTTCTGACTTCCTCTAAAAACAACTCGATTTTCGAAAAAACAACCAAATGTTCGTTATGCGCGTCGGCAAACATTTCCTCGTCAATCGCGCCGTGATTGACCAGCGAAGCCGCCATATCCCAATAGGTAATCACCATTCGGAGCTGCCCGCTCGTCTCTTGAGCAATCATCGCCTGCATAATATCCGCTGCACCGGCGGGAAAAAACGAAAGCATCCAGTTTCGCGCCGCCCGCATTGTCGGCTCGCGCCGCAAATCATAAAGTTTCAGGATTAAATCCGCCGATTCCGCTTTGTTCATATTTTTTCTGTTTGGTATTTACTTTCGGAAAGATAGGTTGAATTAGCAAAAATAGAATGAAATTGCCGCAATGTCAAAGTCTGGAAGAATTTCGACGGCACAAATTTAAGCACTTCAACCGGCAGTTTGAAGTAATTTTTATTTTATCGCCGACAAACTCGCGGCACATTTACCGACCAAAACGCCAATTCACCGATTTTCATGAATCTTTGAGCAAACTTGCGATAGATTTTATTTGGAGATTCGTTATGAAGAAAAACATTTTGGCGGCGTTGATTTTGACGCTTCTCGCAAGTTTCAACGGTTTCGCTCAAGCGAGTGAGCCAAAATTTTATTATTCGATGGCGGGCGGTTTGGCTAAAGACAGCGTGGTGAAAAAGGTTTGCGTCGAGTATGAAATTGTCGGCGAAAAAACTGATGATTGCGCGACCGTGGCGGAAAATCGTTTCACACTGAAAAAAGAAATAATTCAGCCGACTGCCGCCACAATTTCGACCGATAACGCCACAATCAAACCGCTCAAAATCTTTCTGGGAAATACGGATTTCGTTTTTCATATCGCGAATGAAATAGGTTTTGTCGGAAAACCGAAAATTCAAAACGAGTTTGAAAAATTGATCGTCATTGACAACATTCGACCGGATTATTTTGCGCTTTACGGCGAGTTGGGCGGAAAAAACGACGTTCAAGGTCTGGCAAAATTGAGCGAACTTTTTGAAAGTTTCAAACAAACCGACCTGAACATCGCCTACCTTTATTTCAAAAACAGTCCGCAATCGCTTTTGGCGGCTTATGCGTTTGAGAGATTTGCCGTTTTTCAATCCGATTACAGTTCGCTCGACGGCGATTTTTTGCAGCTTCCCGAATGGATTAAAACGACGGCGACCGGCAAATATATTGCCAAAAAAATCGAGGGCGCGAAAGCCGTGGCGATTAACAAATCTGCGCCTATTTTTTCGCAAACCGCCGACGACGGCAAGCGAATCGGTCTGGAAGATTTTCGCGGAAAATACGTTTTGCTCGATTTTTGGGCGAGTTGGTGCGTTCCGTGCCGCAGGGAAAATCTGAATCTGGTGAAATTATACGAAAAATACAAAACTCAAAATTTTGAAATCGTCTCGGTTTCGATTGACGAAGACAAAAAAGCGTGGCAAAAGGCTTCCAAAGAAGACGGTGTAAATTGGACGAATCTTCTTGACGCGAAAGGAAAATCGGACGAAATCGGGGTCAAATACGGTGTACAGGCAGTTCCCTCAAACTTTTTGATAAATCCGAACGGTGTCATCATCGGCAAAAACCTGAAAGACGAAGAATTGGCGAAACGATTGGCGGATTTGCTGAAATAAAAAACTTCTTATTTGCTAAACTTCACGCTTTACCACACACTTTTGCTTACTCGATGACGGCGAAAAACTATCAGTTTTGGGTTTATTATTCGGCGGCGTGGTTGTTCTATACGTTCAGTTTGGGCGCGGTTTTTGTCGGGCAAGGCGATATTTTCGGCGCAAATTTGTTTTTCTCGATTCTGTCGAATGTCGCGCCGGCATTTACGCTCGGTTTGCTCGTTGTTTATTTCTGCAAAATTTACACCTAGAGCAACCGCAAAAAACTCCGATTCGCTTTTATTCACATTTTGGCAGGTTTGTTTTACGCCGCTTCGTGGGGATTTTTAGGATTGATCTGTTTATCAATTTGGATTTCAATCAGAGACGGCGAATGGCGATTCAATTGGTGGGGAAATTACGCTTTGCAGTGGCAGTTTTTAAGCGGTTTGATGGCGTATTTTACGATTATCAGTTCGGTTTATGTGCGGCAGGTCAACGCAAGTTTGCAGGCGGAAGAACGCCGCAACGCCGAACTCGAAAGGCGAACGCTGCGGGCGGAATCGGCGCGGAAACAAGCCGAATTGTCCGCGATTCGTTCGCAGCTTAACCCGCATTTTCTCTTCAATACGCTTCATTCGCTGATGGCTCTGGTCAGAACCAATTCCGCCGCCGCCGAAGCCGCCATCGAGCAATTTGCACAGATGCTGCGCTACGTTTTGCAATCGCAAAGCGCGTCGAGTTTCGCTAATTCGGACGTTTTGTTTGCCGATGAGTGGGAGTTTATCGAAACTTATCTAAAACTTGAAAATCTGCGGCTCGGCGCACGATTGAAGGTCAACGCCAATATTGAAAATGCGGCTTTCGATTGCCGCGTTCCCGCTTTTTTGCTTCAGCCTTTAATTGAAAACGCGATCAAATGGGCGATTTCTCCGCGTCTCGTCGGCGGTGAAATTTGCGTTAAAGCGCGGGTTGAAAGCGAGTTTCTGAAAATTACCGTCAAAGACAACGGCGCGGGAACGATGATCGAAATCGCCCTTAACGCGAAAGGTTTCGGACTGCGTTTGATCCGCGAAGTTTTGGCAACGCGCTACGGCGAGGCGGCGAATTTAAAAATCGAAACTGCACCGAATCAGGGTTTTACGGCGTATTTGACGATTCCGGCGGAACGATAAATGATGAATGTTCGCAAACTAATTATCGAAGACGAACCGCTCGCGCAACAAACTTTGCTCGATTTTGCGCGACATTTTTCGTGGCTGGAAATCGTCGGCATCGCGGCGGACGGTTTGACGGCGATTCGTCTGATTGACGAACTAAAACCGCAGCTTATTTTTCTCGACGTGCAGATTCCCGAAATTTCCGGTGTCGAAGTTTTGCGGTGAATGAAATATCAACCGTTTATCATTTTCACGATGGCTTTTGACGATTATGCGCTGACGGCTTTCGAGTTTGAAGCGATTGATTATTTGCAGAAACCTTTCGGTCTGGAAAGATTTCGCCAAACCGTCGAACGGCTCGAACGGCGAATTTTCGGTGAAACAATTGACGAAAAAACCGAACCGATGCGCCGAATTTTCGTCCGCGACCGGCGCGGTTTGATCCCTTTGGCGACCGACGAAATCGTTTGGCTCAAAGCCGACGACGATTACACCGTGATTTATACCGGAAACAAAACTTTTCTGGTCGGCACGAATCTCAAAGACTTCGCCGCGAAACTAAATCCTGCCAAATTCCTGCGCGTTCACCGTTCGGCGGTCGTCAATCTCGACTGCATTTCACGAATCGAAGAAGACGCTCGCCGCCTGATTTTGTATATGAACAACGGAAACGAAGTGCCAGCCAGCCGCGCCGGTTCACAAATTCTCAAAAAACTTTTCGCATAGTTATTTCATTCGGCTCGTTCACCGACAAAACCTCCGTTTCACCGATTTCTTCCGTTAGATGAAACAAAAAACAGACATAATTGAATTTGAAGATTGGAAGTTGTGTTCGACTCGGTTTTTATCGCCAAAGGCGATTGACAACATAGCGTAGCGAGAATCGCTGCGAACATTTAAATTGTTTTCTCCGACGCTGAAAGTGACGAACAAAAATGATTGACGCTCGTCACCTTCGGCGACGGTGCGATTTTTAAAAGTAACGCAGCGATTCTCGCTACGCTATTTTGTTGGTCATCTTCGACGACAAAATCCTAAAACGAAAATTTATTTTGTAAGATTAAGGATATTTACGATGAAAGAATTGATTATAGCGGCGGCGATTTTAGTGTGTCTGGCGACTTCTTCGGCTTTTGCTCAAACTGCGAAAGTTTACGAATTTACAAACGGGCGATGGTTTGACGGCAAAGGTTTCAAACGGCAAAAGATGTATTCGGTTGACGGAATTTTTATCAAAAAGAAGCCGAGTAAAATTGACGAAAGCGTTGATCTGCAAAACGGTTTTGTGATTCCGCCGCTCGCCGACGCGCACACGCATCATTTTGACAGCAGTTACACCGTTGCCGAACAAGTCGCAATGTCTCTGAAGGACGGAATTTCCTACGCGAAAGTTCAGACCGATGTGCGAACCGGCGCGGCGGCAATTAAAGATAAGGTCAACCAGCCGAACGGCGTTGATGTTGCTTACGCGCACGGCGCGCTGACGCACACTTACGGACACGGCATCGAAATTTACGAAGCTCGCGCGCTCGGTTATTATTTTGACCGCAATTTACGACGCGAAAATTGCCGAGATCGCCGCCAGCCGTCTTCGTGAAAATGATGCTTATTACATTATTGATACGGCGGAAGACCTCGAAAATAAATGGCAAAAAATACTCGACGGCAAGCCGGATTTTATCAAAATCTATCTGCTCGGAAGCGAAAATTTTGAGGAGAAGCGTAAAAACATCCCGAACATTAGTCTCGGCGACATCGGTTTAGACCCGAAACGCGTGCCGCGGATCGTGCAAAAAGCGCACGCCGCCGGACTTCGCGTTTCGGCGCACGTTTACACCGTAACCGATTATCGAATTGCGCTAAGAGTCTGTTTAAATTTTCAAGAAGCCAGTTGTTTCAGCATAATTCGTATCATCGCCAGTTGGATAAAAGCCTTTGAAACTTCCGTGTTTTCTTCA
>JAYVKL010000002.1:0-6595 GCA_043768465.1 Pyrinomonadaceae bacterium | reverse complement strand
GATAATCAATCTGTTCGCCGCCCGTGTGATACGTCCAATTCGGCGCGACATTACTTAAAACATCAACCAAATTCGGCACTGCCATCAGATTTTTGAGCGGCAGGCTTTTTGGCGTGTCGTTAAAATCGCCCGCCACGACGACTAAATCTTTCGTCAAATCATAAAATTTCAGCATCTCTACCAAACGATTCGCCTGCCGTTTTCTTTTCGCGTTGTTCGAGGCGGGCGAGCCGTAGCCTTTGCTTTTCAGGTGATTGCAGAGATAGTGAACGGTTTTCCCGTCGCCGATGTCAATCGCGTATTCGGCGCAGCCGCGGCTGAAAATTTTGTAGGTTTGCCCGTTGGTTGATTGATATTCGTCGTCAACGTGCGTTTTGATCGAAGCCACGGGGAAGCGCGACAGGATGCCGACATCAATCCCGCGTTCGTCGTTGCCGTCAATCACCATCGCGTGCGGATATTCGACGTTTTCCTTTTTCAACAGAAATTCGTTGAAACGCTTTAAGGCGATTCGGTCGTCCACTTCGACGATGCAGAGAATATCGGCATCAATCGCTTTGACGACTCGCGCCGTATTTTAAATGCTGACTTCATTAGTCGTCTGCTTTAACAATTCCACCCAGCCGAGCCAATCGCCGCGCCCTTTCGCCTTCAGCGCAACGCCCGAACCGTCCTGTTTTATGCTGAAGAGTCTTTCCCTGATTTCGTTTATTATGAACCACGGATTGACCGCCATCGCGTGATAATACTTGTTCAAAATCACAACGATTTTATCGCCGACATCGCCCGCGTAAAGAGTGTTTTCCAGCAATGCCTCCAAATCCGCGACATCTTTAAGAACCTCTTTGCCGGTCGTGTTAAAACCTTCGAGTTCCATAATGCGCGGACGCTCGAAAAGATTATTGACGTTAAAAGCTCCGATTCTGATTTTCTTCATAACAATTTTCTCCTTCTTCCGTCTCGAATCCACCAGTGCCGCCGCGATTCGGTTGAAAACTTAATTTGCCATTACCGAGCTATTCCGGCTTCGATAACGTCGGCGGTTTTTTCTACGCCGCGCGTCGCACATCGGGGCGCGACGGGAAAATTACTTGCGTCTTCAGCCTCCGGCTCAAACGACATCGGCACGTTCGGCGCGGAGCAATTCGGGCAGGATTTGCGTTACCACGACTTGAGCTTTTTCAATCCCGTTCTCGCGCAAGCCATTGATCAGTTCGCTCAAATCATCCGGCGATTGATTTCCGATAATTTCCTCCATTATAAAAAAACCTAAGGCTCTGTAAGCCTCAAATTGTTTTTCGTCGTAGAGTTGGTCGGCAGTCGATTGGTGCGGAAAAGTTTTGTTTGCGTTCGCGTAATTTTCAATTTCAATCGGTTCGGTTCCATAAAACGCCGGTCGGATATAAAGCAGATAACCCGTCTGCCGTCCGCCGTCCGGCTTTCTTTCCGGGTAAATTATTTCCGCGACGGCAAAGCGTTGTCTGGTTTTCTCAAAATTTTTCGCCGTCTGACGCGCGTAAATTTCGATGTCGCCGTGAAATTTGATTGTCACGCCCAAATCTACCTTGCATTTTTCGATGGCGTTTGAAATTTCGCCGTAGGTAAAGTTTTCGTCCGCCGCCGCGTCGCTTACAACAATCAGTTTGCAGCGGCGCAACACCATTTCGTAGATTCCGAGATTCTCAAAATGCCCGCCGTCGGTGATGTTCAAATAGCGTTTATTTTCGTCCGTCCGCCCGAAAGTTTCGTTAATCAGCGGCAGCACGGCAATCGAAGGACTCGTTTTGGTGTAAAATTTGTCGCCCCAATGGTCGGTTGTATCGCCGATTGCGCCCGTATTTCCGAGCCACCAGCCTAATCTGATATTAAACAGCGACATCAAAAACGTGACGACCGGCGACGAATAATAACCCATATTCGGATTTGCCGCCGCGCCGGAAATCGCCATCGCTGTGCCGAGCCGCAGAGATTTTCCGGGCTTTTGACAATTTGCGGTGCTGAAGATGATTTTTCCGGTTTCGTCAAGGCACGGTTCGCCGGACTTATCCAGCAGCGGACAGGGATTGCCGAATTCGTTGCAGTAGCGTAAATGTTCGCACTTAGCAAAATTCTGATTACGGCTGTATTCGTTGGTGTAGCGATAACCGAGCAGCCAACTGCCGCAGTGCAGCGGCGACATCGTAAAAGAAGCGGCTTTGCGGTTTTGCCACGCGAGATTTTTGCCGTCCACCAAATTTAAGGTCGCGTTGATCACGTGAAACGGCTTTTGACCGCGCAGGCGATGCAGTTGAAAATTATCCGAATCGTCAAAGCCGGTAAATGTATTGCCTTTGCGCGCGACGTGCGACGCGCCGAGATACGCCCGAATCAGACGGTCGCGGTAAGCTCCGTGCAGCGAAAATTTGTTGACGTTGATAAAACAAGCCATCACGATTCCAATCGCGGACAAGACAATCAGCCAACTGAACAAATAGACGATTGAAGTTTGGGAAAAGGCGTTCGGATGCACACTTAAAAACGCCTGCAAAGTCGCGTATTGTCCCGAATGATTGTTCAAAAAACTGCCGACCGAATCGAGAGCCGCGCCCGAAACGTAAGCCAAACCGACTAAAAGAAAACCCAGAAAAACAACGCCGGCAATTTTCGGAGCGACCGCCAAGAATTTGGAAAGATTACTTTTGGTCGGTTCATCTTTCGTGACCGGCGATTTACCGGAAAAGCCGCCGGCTAACGACAAGAAACCGGAAATCGCCGCAATGAGCGGGACAATGGGACTCGCATATTCAATCCAGTTTTTGTCAGAAGGCGGTTTTTTAATGATTGCGATTAAATCTTCAATGCCAATCGGACCAAACAAAACAAGAGCGTTCAGCACCAGCCACGCGCCGCACACAATCAAAATCCACGCGCCGAAACGCGCCAGCCATTCGCGGTCGCTGTCGGTTACGAACATACTCGAAAGCCCGACAAAAATTGTCGCCGAGACTAAGAAGATCAACAAATAAACGGGAACGGCGAGACAAACGTAAAGCGGCAGAATAAAAGGCGGCTTGGCGGCATTTAGAAAAAACTCGCCCGCCAGCCAATTATGCGCGATGAGCCACATCACAAATCCGCCGACTAAACTCGAAACGAAAGCGGCGATGATTCCCCGGTAATCGATTTTAACCCAAGGTCTTTTCGTAATTTGAAACAGCCAATAACCGATTAAAAAAAGCGAAACCGTAAAAGCGATAAAACCGAACGGCTCGGTTTTCAGGAAAGACGGAAGAAATTCAAGTTTCAGGTAAGCCGGAAGAAATTCAAAACGCATCTTGTCCGTGTTGCCGGGATAGTTGACCCACGCCCAAAAAGTCGTCGCCGTCAAAGCTAAAATCACGAGCGGCAAAATTCCAAAGGCTAAAATCCAACCGTCGGTATCGTGCCGGACTTCGGCGGTATCGGTATTTTTACTCGGCAGTTTGTTGACGACAAAGGCGACCGCGACGCTTCCGGTAAGCAGACCGATTGGAAGCATCAGATACGCCAGCCACCCATTAATTTCAGTCGAGTTCGTGAAAGCGAGTATAATTCGCGGAATCAAAAGAATCGCCGCCAGCAAAGGCACGAAAATCGTCCAGTTGAGAAACAAATTTCGCGTGTAGATTGCCAGCAAAGTCCATGTATCAGCCGATAAAAGCCCGACGCGCGGACTCATATAATTGCTGTATTCGCGCAAGTATTGAAGCTGTTTCGGCTCGATGTTCGGACAATTCGGCTGGGCGGTCGAGTGTTTGTTTAATTTATCTCGAACCGTATCGATTCCGCTTGCTTGAATCGTTTGATACTCTTTAAACAGTTTGACGTTTTCCGTCTTTATCAAATCTATAATCTTTTCGCGCAGCTTTGCGAGTTTTACTTTTTTGAAGGAATTGAGGTTCTTCTTTTCCAATCTGGCGGAAATCTTCTTTTCCAGCGATTCGAGTTTTGCTACGCGTTTTTCCTCTTCACTTATCTGCTCGCGGCGAATCCACGCCGAAAGCCACGAACCCAAATAGCCGCCGCCGGAAACGGTCGAAAGATAATCGAATTTATCGAGCAAACCGTGTTTCGCCAGCGACTGAACAATGCCGAGTCCGAAAGTCGCGCTCCGAATTCCGCCGCCCGAAAAACACAACGCCGAAAGATTTTCTTTGTGGAATTCTTCAAACACGTCGTCCAATTTCCCGACCTGTTTCTTCACCGGAATCGCGCAGCCGTCCGGCGACACATTGCGCTTGATATGATTCAATTCTTCGCTCAAAGCGCGCGTCAGTAAAATTTCGCAAGTGTTTTCTTCTTTTGTATTTTCAAGCATATTTTTACGGTCTCGAAGCGGCGAACAAAGAAAGTTTCGGTTCGCCGCTCGGTTTTCGTTTGAGCAGCATCGGCATAACAATTCGAGCAAGATTTGCGACAGTCAAAAATGAACTGCAATATAAAGTATTCCCAATTGCTTCCGCCAAAAATGCCAAATGCCGTCCCGTTTATTATGGTTGTATGGCTGGCAGAACGCCTTCCATTTTGATACCTTCGGGTACAATATCTTCCGGTTTAACCTTTTCAGCCGGAGTCATTGCCGGAATCACAAATATCGGAATAATCAGCGACCACAGAATCAAAATAACCGCGCCGACCGTCGAGTAATGCCAGCCCCAATACTTGAACGGATAAACCAGCGTATAAACCCAGACGGCAAATGAAACCGTGCTGACCGCCAACTGAATTCCGTTGGTCACGCCGCTGACCCGCCACAGGTATATCGGGGTGAATAAAAGCAGAATGAAAAAAGCGGCGGTCAGCGAATATTCGTTCAACTTGTTCACCGCGTCGGTCCGATTATTCCCAGAATTACCAGATACGCTCCGACAATCTCGGTTGGAATCAGTTTAACTACCTTGTCTTGAAAAGGTTGGTCTTTATTGACTTCGCGTGCCATATTTATTTTCCTCCGTAAACTACAAGTTCGGGGTCGATAAACAAAAACTTTCACCGACCCGTTAAGTGTGAAACCGGAAACGCCGATTTCACGAGCCTGACATCTTTCATCGCGCAGATGTCTTGATTAATCGTCTGAGATGACCGCTTAAATCTCAGATAATCGGTAAGCCGCTCTCGAATTTTTGGCGCACAAGGCTAATGGTTAAGCCGGTTTCGTGCTGGTAATGCGGCTGGTCTCGAAAAGTCGTCCAATTGCCGCCCCATTCGAGATGGGCAATGTGCGCGGCAACGGCGATTTGTCCGGCTTTGGCGTAAAGCGGCGATTCGCCCAGATACGCGCCGCCGGCGGAGAAAATTCCGATGTCGCAGGCAATCCCGAAATTATGGTTGCTCTGCCCGCCGCGAGCGTTAGTAATTATCGGTCCCGGATTGCCGAAACGTCCCTGCGCGAAAAGTATGTTCTGCTCGGCGTAGGTGCGCGTGCCGGAGATGTATCGCGCGTTTATTCCGCCATTGCGAATCGCGTTCAGCGTGATTCGCAGCAGTTCCTGCGCCTTCGGATGAAGCGTGTGCAGAGAGGTTTCGGTGCGCGGGTGAAACGTTCCGTGTTTAGCGGCAATCTGCGCGAAAGCCGCCTCAAAAGCGTCCATCGCCTTATCCGTCTTCGCGCCCCAAACGCCGTCAATCGCCTGGGTATAAAACCCCGCCGACCGCAAAAGCCTCTGCAAAAAAATCACATCGTCTTCAAACAATCTGTTGCTCATAAGTTATTTCCCCTTCGTATGCTAAAAGCCGACTTTTGGCTGTGTTTTGATTACGCATAGCTGTAGTTCAGCGCGTTGATGTCTAAATATGCCTGCACCTTGCCCTGAATAATCGGCGTAGGTTTTAGAGTTTCATTAAGATTATTCGGGTTCGTGCCGTTTGGCGTGGCTTGCCACATTGACCAAATGCGGTCGATGTCTGAATGATGCAGCCAGAAAAGCGGGTCTGCCGGTGAATTCGACAATGACATTTGTCCGGCGGTCGAACCTGTGCCGCCGACGGCAACATGAACGCCGTTATGCGCTTTTTCAAGTTCAAACTGAAAGCCGTCGAAATTAGTTCGCTGCATCACGCTCTGAAACTGCGCGGCGGACGGTAAAAAACTAGGATTCCAGTGTCGTATTAAACCCCAATTCGACATAACAGTTGATGTATTGAGCGGCGCGGGAAGGGTTGGCTGAGCGGTTGTATCCCAATACGGTAAAGAAACAGTCGGGTCAATCAGTTGCAGTTGTTGCTCAAATCTTAAAATAAATCTTCTGTGCCACGCCAGAAAATTTCTGCCGACCATTCCCGCCATACTGTGAACGCTCCAGCTCATTCCGCTCGCGCTCATTGCCCGCACATGAACATCGACAAAAGCCCCGTAACGCGGCTTCGGATTGCCCATTCCGCGCAAACCGCCGAGCGCATTGATAAACGCCTGCCATTCCGCAGGCGAAAGATTCGCTTGATTTTTTCTAATCGTCGCCATAATGTTTTCTCCTTAAGTTTTAGAGTCTGTTTAAATTTTCAAGAAGCCAGTTGTTTCAGCATAATTCGTATCATCGCCAGTTGGATAAAAGCCTTTGAAACTTCCGTGTTTTCTTCA
>JAYVKL010000001.1:0-4608 GCA_043768465.1 Pyrinomonadaceae bacterium | reverse complement strand
GATTGGTCGAAATTCCCGGAAAACCGTTCATACTCGTCGTCGGCATCGAAAAATCGCCGCTCATATTCAGCATCGGCATCATCGCTCTTTCAGGGTTGGCGAGCGCGAAATAGCCTTCGGGATAAGTCAGCGGCGGAGTCGCGCCCGAAACGTCAACGAACGTAATGTCGGCATCTTCGAGTTCGGCTTTTTGATAATCCTTGCTGACAAATTCGCCGTTTGCATCAAGCAGCGAACTCCCCAAATAAATCGTGTCGAGAACCTGACAAAAACTCCCGACCAGCGGGCTGTCGCAGCCGCGTGTCGTAAAAACATTTGCCTGCACGACGACGAAAAGCGTCAGCAGATTGAAGATTGCCGCCGCGCCGAAGATTCTATAAAGTCGCGGTGAGAAAATCCAGTTCTTTAATTCGTAGCCTTGAAATAGCTCTTTTTCCTGATACTGCATAATACGTTTGTTATAAAAATTTATAAATACTCTTATTATATGTAAAAATATTCGACTTCAAAGATAGATGAAGAACGGCGCGAAACCGTTGCGAAACTTTTGGCATTTTATCACTTTCGGACGGCAATTGAAAGATTAGACTTTGGCAGTCGAAACCTTTATTATTGGCTTTAATGCCGCACTCTTTCAAAGATAAAAATCGCCGCCGCCAAAAAAATCGCTCCGGTTTCAATCATCAAAAGGAACGAAACTTTAAACGGGAAGCTGCACCGGAAAGTTCCGCCAAATCCGTTTCGCCCGTTCAAATTAAAACGCTCGAAAAACTCCTCGGCGGCATCGGAACACCCGAACCGAGCCCAATTGTTCCCGACGATTTTCAAATCGAAGCGTTACAAGCCGTCGAAACGCAGGACGTTTTAGTAACCGCGCCGACCGGCAGCGGCAAAACGTGGATCGCCCGCGAAGAAATCCGAAGGTTGCTGGCGGACGGCAAACGCGCCTGGTATACGACACCGCTGAAGGCTCTGACAAATTCAAAATATATGGAGTTTTCGCAGGAGTTCGGCGCGGAAAATGTCGGGATTCTAACCGGCGACCGCAAGGAAAATCACGACGCGCCTTTGATCGTCGGCACGACGGAAATTTACCGCAACCAGCTTTTCGACTCCTTGCGGCAGGGCGAACAGGTCAACACGGATTTCGTGATTTTGGACGAAGCGCATTATTTGGCGGACGAATATCGCGGACACGTCTGGGAGGAAGCGATAATTTTATCGCCGCCGCGCATCCGGCTGCTGCTTTTGTCGGCGACCATCGGCAACGCCGAAGAATTCGCCCTGTGGATCGAAGAAGTGCGCGGCACGAAAGTTAAAATCATCAATCGCGCCGGAACGCGCCCGGTCGAGCTTCGCGCCGCCTTTCTCGCGCCGAATTTGCAATTATATCCGCTGTTCGACGAAAGCGGCAAATTTAATCAGACTATCGGACAGTTCGCGCAGGAAGAAAATCGTTTTGAACGGCGACGGCGATATTAATTTGAAATAGCCACAAAAAGGCACAAAATTCGCAAAAAAGATTTATAAAAATTCTTTGTTTTTTTCGCGCCTTTTTGAGGCTGTTCTCTCGCTTTAAATTTTCGGCAAAGGATTTTTGATCTGAAGATTGATCTCGACCGGCACGACGCGCTTGAATTTGAAACCGGCTTTTTTGAAGCGTCCGAAGACGAAAATTCTGCCCGTAACCTTCCATTCTTTTCTCGAATTGCACCATTCCGCCAAAGCTCCGCGCAGAGTTTGTCCCGCGCCGACGAAGATTTTCACCGGCGACGGCAAAACGGTTTTTTCGTTTTTCTTAAACTCGAAAGATTTTTGATATTCTTCGACCTCGACCGCCAAACCGTTAACTCGGAAATCCTGAAACGTCAGAAAATCAACTTTGCCGCTTTGCTCCGGCGAAGTAATTTCCGCCGAAAGTTCAAACGTGATTCCGGTCAAAGAGAGATCGGTCAATTCCGGTTCGCCGACTTTGACGAAGGCTTCGGTTTCATCTTTTTTAGCGGGTTGACCGTTGTCTGTTGGCTCGCTTTGATTTTTGACGGTAATTTTCGCCCGGTAAACTTTATAACCGCGAATTTCTTTCGGAAAATCCTGGGCGAAGATTGCCGACGAGACGAATAAAATTCCGACGAATGCGCTTAAAAAACTTCGGTTATTGAATTTATTTGTTCGGCAAATTTCGTTCATTCGGCTTCATTTTCTGTTCGCGGCAGGAAGATTTCAAACGTCGTGCCTATTTCTTTTTCGGTGGCGACGGTGATTTTTCCGCCGAATTTCTCAACCGCGAATTTCACCGCGTCAAGCCCGACACCGCGCCCGGAAATTTCCGTCATTTCGGATTTCGTCGAGAATTCCGGCTGAAAAATCAAATTTATGATTTCCGTTTCGTTCAGATTTTCGACGACTGCCAGCTTTTTTTCGTTCGCCTTCGCTTTAATTTTTTCCAGGTCAATGCCGCGCCCGTTGTCGGCGACCGAAAGCCGCCAACCGAGTTCGTCTTCTTTTATCCGAATTTCGATTTTTCCAGCCTTCTCAATCGCGTGGTCAACCGCGTTGCGAACGAGGTGCAGCAGCACTTCAAAAACGAGTTTCAGCTCGACGGGCGAAAGATTTATGGTATTGTCCGGCGTTTGAATTTCAATTTGTTTGTCGAGTTTCGCCGCGATTTCCCTGCCGTGGCGCGCGATTTGCCGCAGAATTTCGCCCGTCTCGTTCAACGGCGGCGGCGGTGAAAAACTCCACACGACGGCTGCCGGATTTACCTCCGCTAAATCTTCGACCGGCTGAGAATGCGCCGTCAGAAATTGAAACCCGATTTCGCCGGCGCGGTTGGATTTTGCGCCCGGAAACGTGGCGATAATCTCGCCCGACGCGCTCAACAGCTCTCGAAAATTTATCAACTCGGCGGCAAAATTCGCCGTTCCGAAGCCGACTTCGACGACCGTCAAACTTTTGCCGTCGCGCATCGCCGCCTGGAGAATGTTTTTCTCCCGACTCGACAAAACAGAATATATTTCATTTGGAATTTCAGACGGAACGTCGTGCGAGTCGGATGATATTCGCTGCTCCGGCGGAATTACCGCCCGCAGTTTCGCCTGAAATTTTTCGGGAATTTGAAAATTTTGTTCGGTTAGAGATTTTTGTAAAAGTCCGATGCCTTCGGGCAGCAGATTTTCCGCGTCGCCGTCGGAAAGCAGCGTTTCGAGTTCGTGCGCCAAATTGCCCGCCGCCGCCAAACCGAAAGTCTGCGCCGTGCCTTTGACTGTGTGCAGGAGGCGAAAAGTTTCCCGCTTAATTAAATCGGGCGGCATCTCTTCTGCGCTTCGTAATTTTCGACCGAGGTCTTCGAGCGTTTCGACGGCTTCGGACAGAAATTGACGGCGAAAGTCTTCCATAACTCGAATTCCGAATTCAAGATTCCGAATTTCAGCTTTTTTGTTTTTAATCTAAACTTTTCAGCGCGACGAAGCGTGAGTTTTCTCGCTTTCAAAAATCGCTTGCGGCAGAATTTTCTCCAGATCGTGTTTGACGGCATCGAGAATACCGTTGATAAATTGCGTCGCTTCAAAAGTGGAAAAGCGGCGGGCAACTTCCAGAGCTTCGTTGATGACGACCGTGTGCGGCGTGTCGGTGAACAGAAATTCGTAAACCGCCAGCCGCAAAACATTCCGGTCAACAATCGCCATTCGCTCGATGCGCCAGTGTTCGGCGCGGGTGCGAATGGTTCCGTCAATCTTTTCCAGCTCGCCGAGAGTTCCGACGGCGAGTTGATTGGAAAAGTCGCGCGTCGGCTCGTCGAAAGATTGTTCGCCGAGTTCCGCCCAAAAATTCCGCGTCAAAACCTCGCTCGAAGTTTTGGCGACATCCGCCGCAAATAACATTTGCAAAGCGCATTCACGGGCTTTACGTCGTGTTCCCATAATACTTTTAACCCGTTCAAACGACGTGCGGAAAAACTTTTTCCTTCGGAGTTTTTTCGCCGCCGTCCATTATCGCGTATAAATTGACGAGTTCGACCGCCGACATCGCGGCTTCAAAACCTTTGTTGCCCGCCTTGACTCCGGCGCGGTTAATCGCCTGTTCGAGATTTTCCGCCGTTACAACTCCGAATAAAACCGGAATTCCCGTATTCATCGCCACGTTTGCCGCGCCTTTGGCGGCTTCACCGGCAACGTGTTCAAAGTGCGAAGTTTCGCCGCGAATCACCGTTCCGAGACAAATTATCGCGTCAAATCTGCCGCTCGCCGCTGCTTTCTGCGCGGTCAAAGGTAGTTCAAAAGAACCCGGAACTTTGAAAATTTCCACCGCGTCTTCGCTCGCGCCGAGCCGTTCGAGCGCGTCGAGTGCGCCTTCGATCAGCTTCGAGGTTAAAAAATCGTTCCAACGCGCCGCGACAATCGCAAACCGAAAACCTTTGGCGGTCAGTATTCCCTGATGAACTTTGGGCTGCAAAACCTTTCTTCCTTTCAGCAAATTTGCCGTTTGATAAGTATAAACCAATTGGCGGACAAATTGACAGAGCGGTTCTTACTTTTCGACTTCGCCTTTTCACCGGAGCGTCTCCGCTAATTCCTTAATCGAAAGTCCGCGTTTGGCGATTAAAAT